>CAYQMH010000001.1:0-107675 GCA_964418485.1 uncultured bacterium
TCGGTTTTTCCTCCGGAAAATAATAGGGGATAATGGGGGGTTTTGGCACAGCCTCCGCGGTTAGCGGATAGCGTAGTATCTTTGTGTGTTCTGTGTCTTTTTGTGATATAATTTTTGTTTTTTTGATTTCGGATTCAACGCCCAAATCTTAACAATTGGAGCAAAGTATATGGGAAAAATAGTTGACAAAGCCGTAAGAAATTATTAAAATTAATATTTGATATAGTAGTAAAAAGCAAGAAGAAGGTGTTTTGAAGTGAGGATAAGAAAGAGAAAAGGATTAGAAAGAACTTCAGAGAGTATGAAAATGATGTTGCTTATACTGATGTGAAGGTCCTTGGAAGATTTGGTCCCATGGGTGCAGTAGAAAATGATGCCCGTTACCCAGCCATTATGCTCGTTTGAGAGGGTTTGCCTGAGGAAAGGAGATTAACATGAAAATTCTGTGCATTGACGATGATATAATCGATAGAAAGACAGTCCAGCGTCAATTAGAGCAAAGATTCGGGGATGAATTGAACTTCGAAACAGCTGCCTCAGCCGATGAAGCCTTTGAAAAACTCGAGAAGGATGATAATTTTGACATAATCTTTCTAGACTATATGCTGGGAGATACTACGGGACTTGAGTTTTTAAATAAGTTGAATAATAAAGGGATAGATTCTCCGGTAATATTATTAACAGGGCTTGGTGACGAAGAAGTTGCGGTTGAAGCCTTAAAGCTTGGAGTTTATGATTATTTTACCAAAGACCAGCTCAAGAGCGAGAGGATATTCCAAAGCATAATCAACATTACCGAGCGCAGGAAGGCGGAAGAAAAGATAAAATTTGAAAGAAAAAGACTTCAGAATATTATGGATAGTATGATTGACGGAATTACTATTACTGATATGGAAGGAAGGATAACTTCAGTGAACAATGCAGTGCTGAAGCAACTTGGTTACGAAGAGGATGAGTTGATTGGTAAGAATCTGGGAGAGGTTTTCCTCGAAGAGGAAGACGCCCCGAGGTTCAAAGAGATTATTGAAATGTTAGCTTCAGGGCAGATGGTAAAAGCCCAGGAATTTAGGGCGAAAAGGAAGGATAAAACATACTTTCATGTAAGTGTCAATTTATCTGTTTTAAGTGATCCAATGGGACAAACCGAAGAAATAGTTGCTGTACATAGAGATATTACCGAAAGAAAAAAGAGAGAAGAAGCCCTTAAGAAAGCAAAGAAAGAGGCTGAAATAGCCAACAGGACAAAAAGTGAGTTTCTTGCTACAATGAGTCATGAGATAAGAACTCCAATGAACGCGATAATCGGTATGGCGGAACTGCTCGCCGAGACGGAATTAGATAAAAGCCAGAGAAGTTATGTTGAGGTATCTCGGAATGCTGGAGAAAATCTACTTGGTGTTATAAACGATATTCTGGACCTTTCAAAAGTAGAGGTAGGAGAGATTAAACTTGAAAAAGTTGGATTCGATATTGTTGAAGTTGTGGAAAAGACCTGTGATATTATGGCGTTTCGAGCGCATAAGAAAGAGATAGAACTCTCCGAGCATATAAATACTGAGATACCGGTAGATCTCATTGGAGATCCGTTAAGACTCAGGCAGATTTTAGTAAATCTAACCGGGAATGCTATAAAATTTACTGATAAAGGAGAAGTAAATTTAGATGTTAACTTTGCAAGTAAAGAAGAAGCAGAAATTTTTAAGAAGGGAAATGGAAGAAAAAATATTCGTTTGCTCTTTTCTATCAGGGATACTGGAATCGGTATTCCGAAAAATAAGAAAAAGACTATCTTTGAATCCTTTACTCAGGCTGATTCTTCAATCACCCGTGAATATGGAGGAACCGGTCTCGGACTTACCATATGTAAGCGTCTCATTGAGTTGATGAGAGGAAATATCTGGGTCGAAAGTCAGGTGGGTAAAGGCAGTACTTTTTACTTTACCGCGGAGTTCGGTATCGGAGAGAAGGCTTCAAAATATATTGAATCTGAGGAAATTGAGGAATTAGAGATAGCGGGTTTGAAAACTCTGGTGGTGGATGATACTGCAGCGAACAGGTTGATATTGAGAGAGATTCTTACCCGTTGGGGAGCTAAAGTTGTAGAAGCGGAAAATGGTAAGGAGGCACTCGCCAGATTCAGAGCTTCCTATAGAAAAAGTGCACCTTTTGAACTCATCCTGCTTGACTGCAGAATGCCTGAAATGGGAGGATTTAGGGTTATGGAAAAAATTAATGAAGAGTTCCCTAAAGGTTGTGTTGCAGTTATGATGCTAACCTCAGATAATAGAGCTGGTGATTTCTCCATGATTGAGGAATTGGGTATTGGAGCTTATTTTGTTAAACCTGTAAAAAAAGATGCTCTGAAGAAAGCAATTATAGATACACTGAAAAAGGATAGAGAGGGATATAAGGAACAGGTTAAAAGGAAAAGAGAAAAAGAAAAAAATAAAGATAAAGAAAAGGATAAAGAAAAAGATAAATATAAATATAAATATAAAGATAAATATAAAGATAAAAGACTATCTCCTTTAAAAATACTTCTTGTCGAGGACAACACAGATAATGTTCTTCTCATACGGGCGTATCTTAAGAAGACTCCCTATGAGTTGGATATAGCGGAAAACGGAAAGGTTGCAATAGATAAGTTAAAAACGGGGAATTATGACCTTGTTTTTATGGATATGCAGATGCCTGTTATGGATGGATTTACCGCTGTGGAGAAAATAAGAGAATGGGAAAAGAAAGAAGGGAAGGAAAGAACGGCGATCGTTGCTCTTACTGCCTATGCAATGAAGGAAGAAGTAAAAAAGATACTTAAGGCCGGATGTGATGCGCACCTCGGTAAGCCAATAAGGAAGAAGGAATTAATAGAAATGATTAAAACATATGAATAATTTGCTTAAAGTTCCGTATTACGAGTTTTATGCTCGTAGGTTCTTTGGATTAGTTAAAAAAAGTCACTGACCGCTTACCGCCGACGGCTTACGGCAGAAAAAACAGTTCCACATGTAGTGCATGTGGTTAATTAAAATCTAAGGTACAGGGATTTTAGAGTTCAAGGTTCCGAGTAAAAAAAATTTGTGCTATTTGTGTGATTTGTTGTTTCTCTTTGTTTTTGGGTTGGGGGAGGTAAGCAAAATAAATATCATTTGTTGTTTTCTCTGTGTTTTTCGTTTCTCTTTATCCTCTGTAGAAAATTTATTATTTTTTTGAAACAATTTTCCTCTCCGCAGCGTCAAACATGATAAAAGGAGGAGAAAAATGATAAAATTTAAATTTCAATATAGATTCAAACACTTAAGAGAGACATTTTACCCGTCGAGCGATTTAGGTAATTATGATGTTTATAACCCTGAAACCTTATTCTTTAATGAATAAAAGGAGGTCTTATGGAACCTGAAATAATGATATTTATTGTACCGATCGTTGCTCTTCTTATTCCAATCTTTGGCTTATACTTTCACTACAAAGAGGAACAGCAAAGAAGGAAAGAAAGAATGATAGCTATAGAAAAAGGAGTAGAACTTCCACCCGAACCAGTACCTCAACCTCCGAAACCGCTTGATTACTTGAGAAAGGGATTGGTTTTTCTTGCAGTCGGGCTTGGCCTTATGCTTGGAGTGTGGTTATCCTCTAACAAAGGAGTCCCAGGTATACTATTACAATTCTTTACAATAGGCGGCTTCGTTTTGATCTTTATAGGAATAGCCCTTGTAATTTTCTACAAAATCCAGAGCAGATCGGAAAAGTAAATTACACCTACCTTTGAATAAAAGAGGAGCAGTTTTAACTGCTCCTCTTTTATATTTTATGTATTGAAAAAACTCTTAAGTTCGCTTTAAACCCGGTGGTCTGCTAATAATCGCGATTACCGCGCCTAACAGACAAAGTATGCCTGTTACAGTAAAAGCCATCGAGTAACTCTTTGTTATTTCGAGAACCCTCGGTGCAAAAAGTGTACCGAGCAGTCCGCCTACACCATAGGCTGTAAATACTAACCCATAATTTATGCCGATATTCTTTGTGCCGTAGAAATCAGCTGTAATCGCCGGGAATATAGCCAGGTAACCACCGAAACATAAACCTACTATGTATATACCTATCCAGTAGTAAATAGGAAATACTGCAATGGTATTGTATAGAAGTATTGCAACTCCATTTATAAGTAGCATAAGAAAAAGTGTTTTCTTTCTCCCCAGCATATCGGACAGGCGACCCCAGAATATTCTTCCTATTGCATTGAAAATTGCGAGTGTGCCAACTGCAATAGCTGCAACTTTCGGCGTTAACCCGACAAGCTCCTGACCTATAGGTGAAGTCTGTGCTATTATCATAAGCCCTGCAAGACAACCGACAAAATATATTATCCAGACAAGATAGAACGACAGAGAAGAAAGCATCTCGCCGGGTCCAAAATCCTGCCTGGTCATTTGTGTCTTTTCGGGTGGAGTCCAACCCTCCGGCTTCCAGCCCGAAGGCGGATTCCTCAATATCTGTGAGCTAATTACGATCACACACAGAAAACCTATTCCTAAAATTGCAAGCGTTGTAAAGACTCCAACTCCATCTATAAGGGTACGGGCTACAGGTGCCACTATAAGAGCGCCGGCTCCAAAGCCGGCCACACTGAGACCCGTTATCAAACCTCTTTTATCTGGAAACCACTTGATTCCGGTCGCAACAGGGCATACGTAGGTGAACCCGATTCCCAGTCCCGATATTACTCCATATCCTATTGTAAGCCAAATGAACGACTTCGAAAAGGCAGCTATTAGCATACCTGCGCCTAGAACAATTCCACCAACCGTAGCGACAAGTTTAGGGCCTGCTTTATCCTGCCACCTTCCTCCAATTATTGTAGCAATAGCAAAGAATATTAAAACCAATGAAAAGGGAAGTGTAGCCTGACTCGGAGTCAACCCGAGTCCACCATCCGAAATCGCTTGCTGCAAAGGTATACGAAATACGCTCCATGCGTAAATCGCACCAAGGCACAGCTGGATGAGAATTGCTCCTATTACTATCAACCATCGATTAAAAACTTTATCTTCCGCCACTGGGGACCTCCTTTTTAGTTCTCATACCCTTTAAACAGCACTGCCTATTCCGTCCACTGCTTCAGGATTTGCAAGTGTAGAAATATCTCCTACATTTTCTCCTATTGCCTTGGCTCTTATTATCCTGCGCATTATCTTGCCTGAACGGGTCTTGGGAACGTCGTTGACAAAGCCTATCTCATCAGGTCTTGCAATCTTCCCTATTTCTTTGCCGACATGTTCTCTCAGTTGCTCTCTCAACTCATCAGTCGCTTCTACGCCTCTCTTTAAAACCACAAACGCAGTTATTGATTCGCCTTTCAATTCGTGCGGTTTTCCGATGACAGCTGCTTCTGCGACTTTCGGATGACTTACTAAAGCAGATTCAACTTCTGAGTTGCCAATTCTATGTCCGGCAACATTAAGAACATCGTCCGCTCTTCCCTGGACCCAGAAATATCCGTCTTCGTCTTTCCTGGATACGTCACCGGCTAAATAAGTATCAGGATACTTACTCCAGTAGACACTTTCATATCTTTCAGGATCTTTGTAAAGACCTCTTAACATTCCTGGCCAAGGTTTGAGTATAACCAGACTTCCGCCGGCATTTGTAATGGATTCGCCATTCTCATTATATACATCTGCGGCGATTCCCGGCAAAGGCTTTGTAGCCGAACCGGGTTTAAGCGGAGTAATAGGTAGTGGCGAAATCAAAAAATGCCCCGTTTCCGTTTGCCACCATGTATCCATTATGGGACATTTCTCTCTTCCAATGTACTTATGGTACCATATCCAGGCTTCCGGGTTAATCGGCTCTCCAACCGAACCCAGAAGGCGCAACGACTCAAGATTGCACTTCTGTGGATGTTCTTCTCCTAATTTCATATGTGCTCTTATCGCAGTGGGTGATGTGTAAAGAACTGTTACTTTGTGTTTTTCTATCATCGACCACCAACGCTCAGGTTCCGGGAATGCCGGTGCTCCTTCATATATAATTGAAGTTGTTCCGAGAATTAGCGGGGCGTAAACAATATAACTATGTCCTGTTACCCATCCTATGTCTGCCGCGCACCACCAGATATCATCTTCTTTTAAATCGAATACCCATTTTAGTGTTTGTGCTGTGCCAACTGCATAACCTCCATGGGCATGTTGTATTCCCTTTGGTTTTCCAGTTGTACCGGAGGTATATAAAATGTACAGGATGTCATTTGCATCCATTTTCTCCGTTTCACACTCCGATGGCTGGTCTTTTGTGATTTCATGCCACCAAAGATCTTTTCCTTTATTCCAGGGAACGTCATCCCCTGTTCTTTTATAGACGATAAGGTGTTCGACTGAAGGAGATGCGTTTACAGCTTCGTCAGCCTGTTTTTTCAAAGGGACTTTTTTCCCGCGTCTATAGAAATAATCACAGGTTATAGCAACTTTTGCCTCACAGTCATTAAGCCTGTCGCTGAATGCCACGGAACTGAAACCTGAGAAAACGACAGAATGTATTGCGCCAATCTTTGCGCATGCAAGCATCGCTATTGACAGTTCAACATGCATTGGCAAATAGATTCCCACTCTGTCTCCCTTTTTTACACCTAAACTCTTAAGGGCGTTGGCGAGTTTGTTGACCTCAGTATAGAGTTCTCCATAGGTCCATTTTTTTACGTCGCCCGGTTCACCTTCAAAGATATAGGCAACCTTGTCTTTCCTTTCTGTTTTTACGTGTTTATCGAGAGCGTCGTGAACGATGTTATATTCTGCTCCCTCAAACCACTTGACGTATGGAGGGTCCCAGTCGAGAACTTTGTCATAGGGCTTATACCATTCTACCAACTCCTTTGCCATTTCTCCCCAAAACCATTCTAAATCTTGCGATTTTTCCAGCAACTCATCTAAATCTTTTATACCGTGTTCATCCATCCATTTTTTGACATTCGTCTGCTCTACAAACTCCCGGGTGGGTTTAAAAACTCTTTTTTCTTCTAACAGAACGCTTATATCTTTTTTAGCTTCGTTACTCAATTTTTCCTCCCTTTAATTTTTGCAATAGTTTGATAAAACTGAAAAACTTTAATATAAAAACATCCGGTAGCTTATTATATCAGTGATTTAGAATTTGTCAATGCCGTATGACTTACGTTTAATCTTGTTTTAATATAAAATATAGTGTTATAAAAAACTATTTTATTTTCTCCTGCGAATTTGTAAATCAAATATTAAAATTAAAAAAGCAAAATGTAGATTCTTCGAATCCAAGTTGAATTGTTGAATGGTTGAATTGTAGAAAACCTAAAAACGTTGTTTGCTTTGTGTGAGATTTCTTTTTGGGAGGGAGATTTAGGCTAAAAATTTCTATTTTTCTATTTTCCCATTTTTCAATTTTTCTAATGTAGTCTTTGTGCTTTTTGTGGTTAATAAAGAGGTTAGAAGTTAGAACAAAACAACAAATAAAAAATCCTTTTAAATCTGCGTTCATCTGCGTCCAACAGAAAAAGACGCTCATCCTGATGCGGGGATTGACTTTTGTCTTTCCTTATATAGAATAGATAAAAGGAGACTGTCTGATGTTTGATATCAAAATTACCGGGACAGGATCTTATCTACCCGAGAAAATTTTAACGAATTCAGATTTAGAAAAAATAGTAGACACCTCTGATGAATGGATTACAACAAGGACCGGTATAAAAGAAAGACATATCGCAAGAGAAGATGAGGCGACTTCGGACTTAGCTGCTAAAGCAGCTAAGGAGGCTCTTGATATGGCAGGGGTTCAAGCTAAAGAGATAGATGCGATAATAATTGCGACTATTACTCCTGATACTTTTTTCCCCGCAACTGCCTGCTGGGTTCAAAAAAAACTTGGCGTTAAACCCACAGTGCCTGCTTTCGATATAAGCGCTGCCTGTTCCGGATATCTTTATGGTCTTATTCAAAGTTCAAGTTTGATAGAAACAGGTGTCGTAAAGAAGGTACTGTTATGTGCCAGTGAAACGCTTTCAAAAATTACAAACTGGAACGACCGTTCTACCTGTGTTCTCTTCGGTGACGGAGCCGGGTGTTCGGTAATCGAAAAGTCAGATGGAACTTCCGGTTTGCTTTCCTATGTCTGGGGTGCTGATGGAAAGCTCGGAAAGCTTTTAATACAGGAAGCAGGGGGTTCGCGTATGCCTGCAAGTAAAGAAACTGTGGAGCAAAACCTTCATACTGTATCGATGCAGGGCAACGAGGTTTATAAACATGCTGTTACAAAAATGAAAAAGGCGGCTATCGAATCTCTGAAAAAAGCTAATTTAAAGGGGGAAGATGTAGACGTTTACGTACCTCATCAAGCGAATATCAGAATTATCGAGGCCACGATAAAGAGAGTGGGTATTCCTATTGATAAAACAGTTGTAACTATTGATAGGACGGGAAATATGTCTGCTGCTACTATTCCTGTTGGGATAGATTGGGCGGTAAGGGACGGCAGGTTGAAAAGAGGAAATATTCTTCTTTCGACTGCTTTTGGTGGTGGTTTCACCTGGGGAGCTGCAGCCCTAAGGTGGTGATTCTTTGATAGAGTTAAGGCTTCACGGCAGAGGAGGACAGGGGACTGTTGTTGCTGCTAAAATACTTGCCGAGGCTTTATCCGCTGAGGGTAAATTTGTTCAAGCTTTCCCGGAATACGGAGTAGAAAGAAGAGGTGCTCCTGTTAGAGCTTTCCTCCGAATTGACGATGATACTGTATATGAGCGATCCAAGATATACGAGCCTGATCATATAATCGTTCTCGACCCTGCCCTTATAGGAGTTGTTGAACTTACAGATGGATTAAAAAAAGACGGCTGGATAATCGTGAATACCACACGCGAACCAGAAGATTTGGGTTTCGAAAGCAAATTTCAGGTTGCCGTAGTTGGGGCAAAAGAAATTGCACTTAAATATCATTTAGGAACCGAGTCATCTCCTATTGTGAACACGGCTATACTTGGCGGAGTTATAAAAATTTTAAAACTGTGTAGTTTAGAGTCTCTCCTTGCTGCTGTCGGAAAGGCGGTTCCACGCAAAAAAGAAGAAAATGTAAGAGCGGCTGAGGAATCATATAAAAAAACAAGGGTTTGAAAATTGGCAAAAAAATCGGATAAAAAAATCACATTTAAGAAAGAAAAGGAAATGCCTCCCTATGCAATCTCTTTTTATTCCATGGAGTTTAACAAAACAGTAAGCTGGAGAAATTTCCGTCCGATAATAGACTATGATAAGTGTACCAGCTGCATGATTTGCTGGAAGTACTGTCCCGAAGCAGCTATCGACCTTAAAAAAAAGAAAGCGAAAGGCAAAGAAAAGCTTACGCCTGTGATTAATTATGAATATTGCAAAGGTTGTGGTATTTGCTGGGAAGAATGTCCAGTAGATGCTATAGACATCGAAGAGGAGGCAGGTTGAAGCAAGTTTTAATGGGGAATCATGCCTTATCTTATGGAGCCAAGGTCTCCAGGGCGCAGGTAATTTCAGCATATCCTATAACTCCCCAAACCGAAGTCGTGGAGCTTCTCTCGAAGATGTGCGCTTCGGGAGAATTGAAGGCGAAATTCATCAAAGTAGAATCCGAACATTCTGCCATGGCTGCACTTATCGGAGCTTCTGCTACGGGAGTTAGAACTTTTACCGCTACTTCTTCACAGGGTTTAGCCCACATGCATGAAATGCTACATTGGGCTGCCGGCGCCAGGACTCCTATTGTGATGGGTAATGTCAATAGAGCCTTTGCACCTCCCTGGTCTGTTTGGACAGAACAGAACGATTCGCTCTCGCAGAGAGATACCGGATGGATGCAACTTTACGCTCAAAACAACCAGGAAGTTCTGGATTCGGTTATTCAGGCTTACAAGGTAGCTGAAACCTTTGATTTGCCCGCGATGGTAATTCTGGCGGCTTTCGTTCTTTCGCATACCTCGGAAACAGTTGAAATACCGAAACAGGAAAAAGTGGACGAATTTCTTCCGCCTTACGAAAGAGAATATAAGCTTGATACCGATCAACCTCATGCGTTCGGTGGTCTTGCTGATCCTGATAATTATTTTGAACTTAGATATAAAATCCAAAAGGCAATGGAAAAGGCGGCAGTTAAGTGGGAAGAAGTCGGGGAAGAATTTGAAGAAATCTTTGGAAGAAAGTACGGACTCGTTGAAACCTACAAAGTCTCGGATGCAAAGAATTTAATCGTTTCTTCGGCAACGATAGCTTCCACGGCAAGAAACGCGGTCGATGCCTTACGCAGTAAGGGGATAAAGGTTGGACTCTTAAGAATAAGAGTTTTCAGACCTTTCCCTGCCAAACAGATACGTGCTATTTTAAATTCTGTAGATAAGGCTATAGTAATCGATAGAAATATTGGATTCGGTGCTTCAGGGATATTTTACCAAGAAGTTAAAGCTGCAATGTATAACGAAAAAAATACGCCTCCTATATTTGGAGTAGTAACAGGCCTCGGAGGTCGTGATGTATCCAGCAAAGATATAATTGAAATATATCAAAGTGTAATTAGAGAAGAAGAGCCCAAATCGGATATAATCTGGAAAGGTCTAAAAGAATGAATTTAAAAATACCAAAAGAAGAAATAATGGGACATGGTAATCTTGCCTGTCAGGGATGTGGAGCTACTCTCGCAATGAGACACGCTCTTAAAGCTCTGGGGAAAGACACTATTATTGTTTTGCCTGCATGCTGTTGGACCGTAATAGACGGGCCTTTTCCGCATTCGCTTGTTGACGTACCTCTTTTTCATACCGCTTTTGCTGCTGCTGCCTCAACTGCTTCAGGTGTAAAAGCCGCACTTGAAATTCAGGGTAAAGACACCAATGTGGTTGCCTGGACTGGAGATGGAGCCACTTATGATATAGGACTCGGAACGCTCTCGGGCGCAGCCGAAAGAAATGACGACATGATTTATGTTTGTTATGATAACGAAGCTTATATGAATACGGGTATTCAGAGGAGCAGCTCGACGCCTATTGGAGCCTGGACCACTACTACTCCTGTGGAAAGCCCGAAAAAAAGTCGTAAAAAGGACATGATCTCAATAATGGCGGCACACCGTATTCCTTATATTGCAACCGCTTCTATTGCTTATCCTGAAGATATGATAGAAAAATTTAAGAAAGCTAGAGATATTAAAGGTATGAGATTTCTTCTTGTTTTCTGCCCGTGCCCTACAGGATGGAAGTATGCGCCACAGTTAACTGTAAAGTTAGCCAGACTGGCTGTTAGGAGTAAAATTTTCCCGCTACTCGAAATTGAAAACGGGGTAAAATGGAAATTGACTAAGGATATTACCCGACCAATACCGGTTACCGACTATTTGAAACTTCAAGGTAGATTTAAACATTTGAACGATGAAAAGTTAGAGGAAATTCAAAAGATCGTTGACGAGGACTGGGATATATTACTACGGAAAACAGAAAAGTAAATTATTTTTTAGATTATTGACTATAACGAAATATTATTTAAAATATTTCAAAAGGAGGTTTGAATGTCAGGACATTCAAAATGGCATAGTATAAAACACCAGAAGGCACAAGAGGACAAAAAAAGAGGTAAGGTATTTTCTAAATTATCCAGAAAAATTTCGGTAGCTGCAAAGAAGGGCAAAGATCCCGAGAAAAATGTTGAACTCCGAAATGCTGTTCAAGAAGCGAAAGACAATGACATGCCCAAGGATAATATCGAAAGAGCAATACTTAGAGGCTCGGGAGAACTTCCGGGTGTCGAATATACGGAAACAAAATACGAGGGATACGGTCCCGGCGGGGTCGCTTTATACATCGAATGTTTGACCGATAACAAGAACAGAACTGCATCCGATATTAGGCACACAATGGAAAGACATGGGGGAAAATTGGGGGCAGAAGGATGTGTTTCATATCTTTTCGAAAAAAGAGGATTGATATTCGTACCGAAAAAGGACTCTTCGGAAACGGAAGTTTTCGATGCGGCTATTGAAGCCGGCGCATTAGATATAAACGAAGAAAAAGATACGTACGAGATTCAAACCAACCCTGCTGATCTCCACAAAGTTTATAAGGCACTTCAGGAGAAGAACATACCGGTTGAACATTTTGAGCTTACCTTTTTACCCAAAGCTACAAAGAAAGTGGATGATAAAGACGCCAGAAAAATACTCAAGCTTTTGTCCATACTTGAAGACCACGATGACGTACAGCAAGTTTATTCCAATTTTGACATACCGGATGAAATACTTGAGGAAATAGGATCTGAGGTTTGAAAATATTGGGAATAGATCCCGGGCTTTCTCAAACCGGAATAGCTGTACTTTCAAAAGGCGACAAAATCGATGAGTTTTCATGGAAAATGTTAAAACATAAAAAAGACGAAAATAGACTTCACAACTATTTTAAATCGCTCCGGGAAGTTATAAAAAAAGAAACACCGGACCAGATTGTAATAGAAAGTATTTTTAGGGGCCCGAATACAAAAACGCTCATAAAAATAGCGGAACTTCGGGGAGTATACCTTCTGCTGACTCAAATGGAAGGTATCCCTATCCGGCAATTTACTCCAAGAGAAATCAAACAATCAGTAACGGGTTCCGGAGCTTCTTCCAAAGAACAGGTAAGATATATGGTAAAAAAAATATTGGGCATAAAGGAAGAGATTCCGCTGGACGTATCCGATGCTTTTGGCGCAATAATATGTTACCTCAATAAAAACAATAAATATGCTGGAATCAATTAAAGGTGTAGTTTTAGAAGTAGAAAAAGAAAAAATCAGCATTAATGTTGGTGGTTTTGGTTTTTTAGTTAATGCGGTTATGGAAAGCGAAACTCCCACTGTAGGTGATGAAATCTCTTTGTACACTCATCTATCTATAACTCAAAACGGTTTGGATATTTACGGCTTCGAGAACAAAACGGAAAGGGAGCTTTTTAGGATGATTATCAAGGTTCCTAATATTGGGCCCAAGACTGCTTTTTCTCTGATGTTGGGATTGGGAGGTCATGGTATTAGGAAAGCTCTGGATGCTAATGATCCTGCCCCAATATCTAACGTTAAAGGTATCGGAAGCAAGACTGCTAAGAGAATAATTCTCGAGTTAAAAGACAAACTGAAAATGGCGCCGGCAAAAGAATTCGAAGAGGCAAAGAAGGCTCTTACATCGATAGGTTACAGTCCAAAAGAGGCGGAACAAGCAATAAGTGAAGCGGTGAAGGATGAGGATTACCTTTCGGTTGATGAGATAGTGAAAAAAGTTTTGAAGGAAATATGAGAATAACATCCCCTTCAAAAGACCCGATAGACGCTCAATACGAAAAAAGCCTACGCCCAAGATCTTTCTCGGAATTTATCAATCAGGACAAAGTCAAGGAAAATCTTCAAGTTTTTACAAAAGCGGCAAAGAAAAGAGAAGATCCTCTCGATCATGTTCTCCTTTTTGGTCCTCCGGGGCTTGGTAAAACGACACTTGCCCACATCATCGCCAGGGAAATGGAGGTTGGTATTACATCTGTTGCGGGTCCTGTTCTTCAGAGACCGAGAGATCTGGCGGGGATACTTACAAAACTTCATCGGTTTGACGTATTCTTTATAGATGAAATACATCGAGTCAATAAAGATGTAGAAGAATATTTATATCAAGCTATGGAGGATTTTTCCATAAGTATAATGATAGATTCGGGGCCGGCTGCGAGATCCATAGATATAAATTTACAACCCTTCACTCTTGTGGGAGCGACAACAAGGACAGGGCTGCTATCCGCGCCTCTACGTTCACGATTTGGTTATATCCCACGGTTGGATCATTATCAACCGAAAGATTTAAGCCAAATTATTAATCGCTCTTCTTCAATACTGGATATTAAAGTAAGTAATGAGGCATCGGATGAAATAGCAAAAAGAGCGCGAGGGACTCCGAGAATAGCCAACAGACTCCTCAGGCGTATCAGAGATTTCGCAGATGTAAAAGGTAAAGGAGAAATCGACTTAGAGATAACAAAATATGCTCTCGAGCAGCTCGAAGTGGATTCCGGGGGACTCGATATTATGGATAAAGCGATACTCAAGAGCATAATAGAAAAGTATAACGGTGGGCCGGTGGGATTAAAAACTCTTGCTACTTCCGTTGGAGAACAAGCAGAAACAATAGAAGAGGTTTTCGAACCTTATTTAATAATAAGCGGTTTCTTAAAAAGAACTCCTAAGGGCAGAGAAGCAACTCCTCTTGCTTATGAACATTTAAAGATTAGTCCTTTTAAGGGGAAGGGGAAGACATTATTTTGAATTAGCCACCAAGGTACCAAGACACCAAGACACTAAGAGAATAGGACGCAGATAAACGCAGATTAAAAAGGATTTTTATTTATTGTTTTATTCTAACTTCCAACTACTAACTTCTTTATTAACAACAAATCTCACGGATAGCACGAATATAAAAAAACAAAATTAATTCATTTGTGTAATTTGTGCTATTTGTTGTTGAAAAAAAGGGTGGTGTGGGTTAATGTCTGAAATGTCTTTTCCCCGTGAACAAAAGGGCGATATTATGCTCGTTTGCCGCTTCTATAACTTCTTTATCCCTAAGGGAACCGCCCGGTTCGACAATGGCTGTTATACCCGCTTCTTTCGCTTTATCAATTGAGTCTCTGAAAGGGAAAAAAGCATCCGATGCTAAGACCGAACCTTCTGTTTCATGTTCGTGCTTTTTCGCCTTAAGTACAGAAATTTCGACAGAATCGACCCTGGAAGGTTGCCCGGTTCCTATCCCTATTGTTTTCAAATCACTGCAGAGAACAATGGCATTCGATTTGACCCATTTGACAACTCTCCATCCAAAATCAAGATTCTCTAATTCATCTTGAGTCGGTTCTCTTTTACTTACAATTTCCCAGCTATTGGGGTCTTCAATGGAAGAATCACTTTTTTGCATTAAAACTCCTCCGATTATAGGATAGCATTTCATATAGTCGAGAGGAGAGAAAAGTTCTGCGTCAGCTTTCAAAATCCGTAAGTTTTTTTTCTCTTTAAGTTTTTTAAGAGCGTCCGCTGTATATCCCGGAGCTATTATAACTTCAAAAAACGATTCATTAATTGCTGTTGCTGTAGTTAAATCTATTTCTCTGTTACAGGAAATGATGCCTCCGAAAGCAGAAAGAGGATCACAACTTTGAGCTTTCTTGAAAGAGTCAAAAACATTATTTCCCATGCCGACACCACAGGGAGCAGCATGCTTAATTATAGCTACACAGGTCCTGTTAAATTCGGACACGGTTCCGATAGCGCCATCGGTATCCATCCAGTTATTATAAGACATTGGTTTTCCCCAGAGTTGTTTTGTGTCCACAAGACTTATCCTGCATTCATTAAATCTGTAAACCGAACTCTTTTGATGCGGATTTTCTCCGTAACGAAGATCCATTATCTTTTTGCAATCAAGCGATAAGAAATCGGGAAATTCTTCTCTCTCTTCCCCCAGTGATTTTATGTAATAGTCTGCTATCATTTTATTATAAAAAGAAAGTTGTCGAAAAGCTTTCTCTGCCTGCTTTTTTCGGTAAGAAAGCGAAATGACGCCTTTTCCTTCTTTAAATTTTTGAATGAAAATCTTATAATCCGAAGGATCGGACAGGACCAGACAATTTTTATAATTCTTTGCGCCCGCTCGAAGCAAAGAAGCTCCTCCGATATCTATTAATTCAATCATTTCATCATCAGAGAGATTTCTGTCCAGTCCGGATTTAAAAGGATACAGATTTACAACTACAAGGTCTATCGGTTCAAGATTTAATTCCTGCAGTTGATCAAGATGCTCTTTTTTATCTCTGTTTACAAGTATGGAGGCAAAAATTTCGGGTTGCAATGTTTTTACCCTACCATCGAGTAATTCCGGACTCGAAGCAATGTCTTCGACTTTAGTAGCTTTAATACCTTCTTCTGCTAATTTTGCGTGTGTTCCGGAAGTTGAAATAATATTTACTCCTTCTTTATCTAATTCGCGTGCGAGCTCGACCATACCTTCCTTATTATAAACAGATATTAAAGCGTTTTTTACTCTTAATTCCATCATTCGAGAGCTCTCTTCACTTCTTCTAATCTTCCTATTAAGTCCAGCTCTTCCGTTTTGCCGCTCATATGTTCTCTTGCTCCTTCTATGGAAATTTTTCTTTCTCTTAATAGATATTTTATCTTTTTCAGCAATTTGATATCGTCCTCTGAATAAAGTCTTTTCCCTCCGCTGCTTCTTCGAGGCCTCAGTCCCTTAAATTCTCCCTCCCAGAATCTCAAGGTCGATTCATTTTCATCCAGGAGTTTAGAGATTTCTTTGATTGTATAAAACATTTTTCTCATTTTTTCCTCTCCTTTTTTAATTCTCTTTTCATTAAATCCTTCATTGAATCGAAAGGATTTTTATTCTCATATAGTATGGAATGAACTTCCCTTGCTACAGGCATATTTACTTTATATTTATCAGAAAGCTTACAAATTGATTCGGTCGTTCTAATTCCCTCTACAACTTCTACCGTATTAGCAAGAATGTCATTTAATTTTTCGCCTTTACCTAATTTTTCTCCCACGGTTCTGTTTCTGGAATACTCCGAAAATGAGGTAACTATAAGATCTCCAAAACCTGAAAGTCCGGCAAAGGTTTCACTCTTACCGCCCATTTTTTCTCCGAGCAAAGAAAGTTCAGCCATGGATCTGGTTAAAAGAGCAGCTTTGGCATTCAATCCGAGTTTCATTCCGTCGCATATTCCCGCTGCGATAGCGTAAACATTTTTAAAAGCCCCGCCAAGCTCGACCCCAACGATATCGGAAGAGGTGTAAATTCTTATTTTATCACTCGAAAGTACCTTCTGAACTATCAAAGCCTTATCGATGTTGGCTGAAGCGGCTACTAACGAGGTTGGGACTCCTTTAACAACCTCCCTGGCAATAGAAGGACCTGAGACAGCAACTGCTTCCCCTTTCTGTGAAGGAATTTCTTTCTCAATAATTTCTGATATTCTTAATAACGAATCCGGATCTATCCCTTTAGTAAAACTTGCAATAATTTTATTTCCGTCAAAGTATTTAGCGAAAAACTCAGCGGTTTCCTTTATTATATTGCTGGGTAAGACAAAAAAGGTGAAGAGCGAATTAATCACAAGCTCTTCCGGATTCGCTGTGATAACAATGTTTTCAGGGATTCTATATCCCGGCAGAAATTCTTTATTTTCCCTGTATTTTTTCAAGGCTTTGATTCGCGTATCAACCGGTTCAAAAAGTGTTACCTTTACTCCTATAGCGTTAAGATATAAAGCGAGGGTAGTTCCCCAGTTTCCTGCTCCTATAATTCCGACACTTGAATATTTCATAAGTTTTCCTGAAATTAATAATTATCCAAAAGAAGTCAAGGGAAAAGGTATCAGGTATACATGACTTACCAAGAAAGCATAAGCACACCCTTGACAAAACTTTGAAAATTTATAAGATGTAATTTGTTGTATAGTAAGAAGAGGGGAAAGTACCACTATATAAAAATTTATTAACTCATTGCATAACAAAAAGGAGGTAAGTTATGAAAGTAAAACGTATAGTGTTCCTAATTATTACTGTAGCTTTTCTTTTTAATTGTAGGTGTTATTTTTGGGGTCCAATAGCGCCAAAGTGTCGTCCTCACTCATGTGAAGATGTAATTATAGGAGTCAAACATTTAGATTGTATCGATTCCTTGTATAAAATAGATTTGAATAGTCTAAGGTATGTGTCGATAGCCCCTCTTTCGTTTAATTTACCGGATCTTCACGCCGGCTTAGATTACAATGTAGACGGCACCTTATACCTCGGTGTAGCCGCCACTGGAGACCTCTACAAAATAGACCCTGCTACCGGTGTTGCTACTCTTGTCATAAATATCCCTCTTTCTTATGGAGAGATAATGAAATGCATTGCTTTCGCCCCTGTAGAAGTACCCGGCCCGGATGGCAGCAGTTTTCCTGCCGGTACTCTTTTTGGAGCTGAAGACAGGATCCTTCACGCAGTCAATATTGAGACGGGAGAAGTTCAAGTAATAGGGGACGTTGGACGGAAAAATGACGCACTCGCTTTCTCTCGTGATGGAATCCTTTACGGCCTCGAAGGGGGTAATAGTCTTCACATAATCAATACTGAGACAGTAGGATCAAGCAAGATTATCGACGAACCATTAGGCTGCCATAATCTAACTTTCGCTTGTGAGGATTTTCTTTATTCGGCTGGTACCGTTTTATATAGACTTAACCCTGCAGGCGGGGATATGGATTCCCTGTGTAATGTATCAGGTAAAACGGCAGGCCTTGCTACTATGCCCTGATATAAAATAGCATTAAAGCTTTTTTATATTAAAATAAACAGGTATGAACTTGGAATCAGGTTCATACCTGTTTATATTTTATTGCTGTTTTCTTGGTATCTTTGTGGCAATCTGTGTTTCGGGTTTCATGTTACGAGTTTCGAATCTGGTGAATTCCCCAAATTGGTTAAGTGGTTAAGTTGTTGAGTAGTAAAAACAAACAAAAAAATCTCTGTGTCTCTGTTAATAACTACGTCGTGAGTCCTGAGTTAAAATAAAAAACAGTAAAAATATTCGTGTTATTTGTGTAATTTATTGTTCTTTGTTTTGTTGGTTAGTTGGATTGTGGGTTTGTGGGACCATCTCACCATCTAACGTTTTTGTGTCTTAGTGTATTTGTGGCAAAATTTTACCTAATTTGTTTATAAGGTACAAGATGACCAATTTATGAAGAACTACTTTCTTTTAACCAAATAAATGTTATGAAATTGCAATTTCTCGTTCAGTCTTATGTATTCAAGTTCCGCAAAATAAAGCCTAAGCATTTCTTCAAATTTAACTGGGAACGTAGTAATTACATAAGCTTCATTTTCTTTTTTAAAGAAATCTTTGAGGGCATAAGGGCTTTGGTTTTTCATGTATTTATAGAAAGGATAATAGCTAATTTTAAACTTATTCAGATATGCGGGCATCGCTTCTATATCACATAGGTAAAGTATGACGGGAATATTTTGTTTTTTAGACTTAAGAAAATCCTGGAGTAATCTTCTTGGCTGGTAATCTGCAATAAAATAATAGTAGTACAGGCTCTGGGTTTTCTTACCTTCCAGAATATCCCTGTTAGCCATTGTGCCAACTTTACCGAGCTGTACCGCAAAAGTTGCATAAGAGTAAATTATAATGCCCAGAGTTATATAAACCATTTTATTCTTCAATCTTCTGTGTGATAAGGCAAGATAAAGGAGTGTACCCGACCCGATCGAAAAAACGGGAAGAAGACTCACAAATATTCTATCCCATGGCTTATCGCCTCTTATATATGAGAAAATAAAAGGCAAAATAAACACAATCAAAAGAACTTTTGAATTTTCTATTATCGATTCTAATCTTTCTTTGCGAAATTTGATTTCCTTGTAGTTCAGAATTATGCCAATTAAAATTATTGCAATTATTAAATATCTAGCTGAAATAAAATAATAGATTACTTTGGGGAATATTTCCAAAAGTATTTTCGAGTTGAATAACCCTTGTGATTTTACGAATCGATTATTGATTAAATTCTTCCAGACAGGTATGTAGAAGAGTATTGATGTTATCCCTCCGGATGTCATTGCAATTACCATATATAAAAATTTTTTAGTTCGTTTTTGCCAGAATTTGATTAGATATACGATACAAAACGCTAAGACAGGATAAAGGTTTAACGGAATAGTATAAAGCAAAAGCGCAACAATAATACCGATACACAAAAATTTACCCCGGGTGGGATCGTTTCCGTACGCAAAAATGAGATATATCAGAATGGATACGAACATCACGCTTAAAATATATCCCCTTATTTGTAGTGCAAAATTATATAAAGGTATAGAGGTGACAAAGATTATTAAACTAAAATTTGCGATTTCTCTGTTGAAAAATTTTGTTCCAATTCGGTAAACGAACGCAATTGTTACTAAAACATAGGAAAAATGTAGTAAACGAATTTTATAAGGCGAATCCATAAGGGTAGATAACTCCCTGATTCCTAGAGCCTTAAGGTAAATATTGTTAAGCAGATTATGGAGAATATGATTGTTTGGTAACGGATAATATGTAAGTGTAGTTTTTATTGAAGTGAATACAAAATGGCGAAGAGTAAAGATTTCGTCATACCAGAAATCCAGATTGAGGATTCTCAAAAGCGCAATCAGAAAAGGTATTGAAATTATCAATCCAATTGAAATTGTAGATTTTATAGGATTTCGAATATTTTTGAATGCCATTTCATTAGATTTGCATTTTTTTCGAAAGATATTCATATAATTCCACGTATTTTTAAAATAATACCTCTGTTTTTTAAATAATACGCATGTTTATTCTGTTAACTCACACTTGAAATATTGTTTTTGAACTTGGAGGTTTTTTATTTTCAGAGATAAAAATATGAGTATTTGATAATTTGTCAACAGGTGGCTTTTTTGTAAAAGATTACTTTTCTATTATACATAAATAAAGATATTATTTATATACATTATCATAAAACATGCTTTCCATTGACTAAAGAACAAAGCTATATATATTTAAGCTCGAATAACAAAAAGTTTTTATATCTATCGTAAGGAGGCAGTTTGATATTAACAGTAGTTATACCGGTTTATAACGAAAAGGATACGATTCAAGAGGTTATCGAAAGAGTCAAAAAGTCTCCAGTGGAAAAAGAAATTATTATCGTAGATGACGGCTCGGATGACGGGACAAAAGAAGTTTTGAATAGTATAAAAGAACAAAGGAAAGATATTCGATTCGTATATCTCAGTAGAAATATGGGAAAGGGACAGGCAATTAAGAAAGGGTTTTCGTTAGAAAAAGGCAAATATGTGATTGTTCAGGATGCCGATCTTGAGTACGACCCGAATGTGTACCCTAAATTACTTAAACCATTACTAAACAAAGAAGCTGATGTCGTCTTTGGTTCGAGACTTCTAAATAAAGCCAATAAAGGTGATTGGTTATTCTATATAGGAAGAGTTTCTATTACTTGGGTGGCTAATATTCTATATAAGAGTAATTTAACAGATGCGTATACATGCTATAAAGTACTGCCCTGTGATTTTGTCAAAAATATAAACATAAAAGCCAATGGTTTTGAATTAGAAGCCGAACTTACAGCTAAAACGCTTCTTGCAGGAAAAAAGATAAAAGAAATTTCCATAAGCTACAACCCTCGTTCTATAAAAGAAGGAAAAAAAATATCATGGAAAGACTGGTTCCGGGGTGTGAAAATGTTACTTGCCTTGAGATTAAAAAATAAGTGGTTAACTTAAAGAAAGAAAAAGTCCCAATAATTATAATTTTTTTTTCAATTATCCTTGCTTTGGTAACTTTTTCTTTTATCCCTTTTCTCGGAGGCGATAATTTTGCCTATTTCTATCTATCCAGAGCACTTATACAGGGCAAAGGTTATATTGAATTATGGAATCCAAATCTTTCCTTGCATACCGAGTATCCTCCTCTTTTCCCGATACTACTCTTACCAGCGGCTTTTTTCAATTTCTATCTGTTAGCAAAGGTAATTGTTTTCTTATGTTATATATTTTCATTGTTCTTTTCTTATCGGTTATTTCAAGAATTAAACGGCCCGAAATCTAAAGATGCGACATTAATTGGACTTTTATTCCTTGCTTTTTCCCCTGCGCTAATTGAATATAGTAGTTGGGCTCTTTCTGAAATTCCCTATATACTAGTTTCTGTTTTATCTTTGTATTTTTGGAGTAAGAAAAAGCATAATACTTCATTATTTTTTGCGGTTTTGGCTTTTTTTACAAGAATAGCAGGTATTACTTTATTGATCACTATAAGCGTTTTTTATTTTTTCGAATTCAGGGAAGGTAAAAAGAAGATTGTTTTCCCTTTGATTGCTTTCTCGTTTGTGTCTTTTTGGATGATTTACGCGCACCTTTTCAAGGATCCTTATCATGAATCTTATTTGCACCAGCTTCTACTTAAGAATCGTTTTAACCCAGCTTCAGGAAATATTAATGCTCTGGATCTACTGATTCGGATAGTCAAAAATATCTGGGCAATGCCTTCTAAAGTTTTTCCGCAGATATTCTGGGGAGAGCTTAAGAATTTCCCATTTTGTTTATCTATTGGAGTTATAATTACAGGATCAGTATTTTTGGGCATATTCGGTAATAAAATTTTTCCTATAAAAACACAAAAAAAGGCAGGAAAAGATACATCAATGTTTGTAACCACAAATCTTATGAATGTTTATTTGCTTTTATACTTGTTAACAGTTTGGGCCTGGCCGCTTATATGGTCTGCCGATAAGAGATTTTATTTGCCTATATTGCCTTTGGTTGCTTTTTGGGGCGGAAAAGGCGTAACAGTGGCACTCAAAAAACTTCCTGAAAATGTTAAAAAGAAACCTTTGTCTTTTGTTATACCAGGTATATTAGCAGTTCACTGCATTTTTACATCCTTATTAAATTCGGGTGAAATTTGGAGAGATAATAGCACATGGATCAATCACGGAATTCCCCCCAAAGAATACCGCCATTTTCAATTTTACATAAATGTTGAGAAATGGGCTTCCAGTGAAAAAATACCAAGTAATGCTGTTTTCATTGCAAGGAAAGCACGATCTTTTTATCACTTTACCAATTTTCATGCTACCCGAGTCCCAATAATAGGAGATCTGCAAGGTTTTAAGGATGTTTTAGAGAAATATAAGATCAATTATATTACAGTTTGTGTTTTTTTTGACTCAGCAGATATGCTTTTCACCGTAATAAAAGCACTTGAAAACGAATACGAATTTACCCCCGTTTACGTAGAACCTGATAAAAGCGGAGTTGTGTTTGAGTGCAAGAAAAAATTATTGCCAAATAAATAAATCCGTGGCCAATTATTTTTTTGTGTGGTGTGAGTTTGTAGTGTCCTTGTGTCTTTATGGCTATTTCAGTAAATCAAATTAAGAATCCAGCCAACGAAAAAAGCAGAAGAGATCATTATCGCGGAGGATTTGAGAGTATCCCAGAAGCCCAATTCCTTAAAGAGAACGACAAAAGTCGCCACACATGGAAAATACATTGTAAGAACAACGGAAGCAGTAATTAATTGTCCCATAGACAACCCCAGGGGCGCAAGCATACCTATTGCTACGTCCTTACGCAAAAAACCTATAAAAAGTGCAGCTATTGCTTCCGCCGGAATACCCAGAACTTTGGTTAATAAACCTCCGAAAATTCTAGACGTGAAATTTATAAAACCAAGGATGTAGAATAAATTTACAATAAAAACACCAATTAATACAAATGGAAGAGCCTCCCTTAAAAACCAACCTACTCTTAAGTATACTTTCTCAAGTAAAACCTTAAAGTAAGGAACTCTATATGGCGGTATTTCCGCGAATATCTCAGGACTTTCCCCCGAAACGTATCTGGCCATAATTTTACCTGTTATAATCCATACTAAAAACAATGTAATAAAGACCGGAGCAATTCCTTTTACCCCATATTTTCCAAGCAAACCGAATATCATAGCGGTCTGAGCCATACAGGGAATAGAGATCGACATAACTGTTGCGGCTATAAATCTTTCTCTTCTAGTCTCCATAATCCTTGTAGCTAAAACACCCGGAACATTACAGCCAAAAGCGAGAAACATAGGTACAATACCCATTCCATGGATACCGATCTGATGCATAAGACGATCCACAAGAACCGCTAACCTCGGCAGATATCCCGTATCCTCGAGAATAGAAAGAACAAAATAAAAACTGATAATATAGGGCAAAACAGCTGCTATTGGTATAAAAAGGCCTGTGCTCAAAAGCCCGAAAGATTGGTAAAAATCGATTTTTCCTTCTATCAATTCCCCTATGATAATTTTATTTAGCAAAGTTCCATCACCTAAAAAAACCGAAAGCTTCAATAAAACAGGCATCCATAAATTTTCGAAGAGGGGAGCAAAAACAAAACCTATCAAACCTTCTCCGATTAAACGGATAATTACAAAAGACAAAAACAGAACTACACCCGAAAAAAATATTCCGAGTAAAGGATGAGTCGAAATTTCCTCAAGGATTTGAAGGAAAGTGTGATGGTGGTGTTTGATGCTTTGAGTTTTATTGATAATCTTGCCAACCAAATCCCATATATCTTTTTTCTTTACTTTTAGATTTGCCGGTTTTGCATCGCTCAGTCTTTTCCTTAACTCTTGAATTCCGAAACCTGTAATAGCCACAGTTGGCATCACCGGAACCTTCAGAAACTTGCTTAGATTGTCGACATCTATATTAATCCCCTTATGCTTTGTTTCATCCCAAAAATTCAATAAAACTACAACAGGAAACTTGGTAGATAATAATTGAAGCGTAAGATTAAGGTTTCGTTCAAGGTTTGTAGAATCAATCACATTTACTATTACCGTTTCTTTAGGATCGCTGTCATCAATGATCTTTTTAGCCACTTTTTCCGCGGGGGAATCCGGATCAAGCGAATAAGTTCCGGGAACATCTATTACTTCGATATCATTATCTTCTATCCTCATTTTACCTCTGAGATATTCGACGGTCGTTCCCGGATAATTAGAAGCAATGACTCTTACTCCGGTAAGTCGGGTAAATATCGCGCTTTTTCCTACATTGGGGTTACCAAACAATAAGATTCTTTTCACTCGCTTACCTCTTCAACAAGTATAGTGCTCGCCATTCCTCTGCCTACGGCAATTTCACAGTTACCAACCCTTACGATAACAGGACCCAAAAAAGGGTGCATAGTAATCTTCTTTATAATCACACCTTCTCTTATCCCCATATTTGCGAATCTTCTGCACCAATTTCCTCCCCTTCCCCTTCCCCCTCCCCCTCCCATTCTCCTTCTCCCAGCTCCATGCCTCATTCCTGCTATACGTCCCTCGCCTCTCCCGACGGATTTCACTATAAGGGGAACATTTTTTCTTGCTTCAAGAAGAGATATCATAATTTACATAAACCTCTTTAGATTTGAGATAAGAATCCATCTTATCACATGTTTCTTCCGAAACTACATGCTCGATTCCACAAGCGTCTTTATCAGCGACCTTTTCGTCGACATTTAAAACCTCAATCAAAAAACTCCGTATCAGTTTATGCTTCCTGTAAATAGCATGCCCTATTTCATTACCTTTTTCTGTAAGCTCTATATACCCGTACCTTTTATGTTTTATCAAGCCATCGCTTTTTAGAGCTTTTATCGCGTAATTAACACTGGCAAGAGAAACATCCATGTGCGAAGCAATGTCTTTAACCCTGGCTACTTTCTCTTCTTCGCAAATCTCACATATTGCTTCGAGATAATCTTCCCTGCTTTTCGTTAATTCCATTTTTCACCTCCAATGTTAGACATATCTAACAATATAAGGCATGTTTATCTTTTGTCAAGCCGCATTGATAAATCAAATATTAAAAATCAAAAAGCAAAATTACAAAAAATAAAAAAGATTGGCCACGAAGAACACAAAGGCACAAAGAAAAAAATAATTTGTGTAAGTTATTTAATTTGTTGTTGCTGTCCGGTATTATGTTAGCGGTTATTAAATAAACACAATGAAATCTAGGGCTGGGGCTTTGTGTTTTAGTGTCTTTGTGGTGATCAGCAGCGGCTCTGCCGCGCTGGGGTTTGACTATTCTGAAAAAAGGATTATATTGAAGACAATTAGATGGTTATTGTGTAGAATTTTTATATGTATGGAACTTAGGATTAAACGTAAGGGTCATATTGCATAAAAGGAGGCTTTTTTGATTAGAAAAATCGTTTTTTTTGTATTTATTCTTCTGTTTGTTATGGATTGCGGAGAAGAAAAAGGTTATTTGAAAATCTGGCTAATAGACGCACCACCTCCACAAGACACGGAGCACATATACTTAACAATAGTAAGAATTAGATTAAGAGATGAAGCGGGAAATGTCTCAACTATTGAGCAAAACATACATACAATTGACGTCCTGGATCTTATCGGTGGAATTGCGGCACCGCTTACGTATAATTATAGGACCATGGACTATTTTATCGAAGTGGAACCCGGAAATTATAATAGTGTATTGTTATTACTAGCTGAGATAAACTACGTTGTAAGGGGCGATGACAGTTTAGAAGATTCCTTGTTAATTCCCGCCGACGAGCCAATTGAATACGAACTTTATGAGGACTTCACTATATTACCCGGAGAAGACCTTACAATTGTCGTTGATTTTGACGCTTCAAAATCAATAAATTGGGAATCGTATCCTTACGAGCTTACTCCACACTTTAGAATATTTCAAAGTTCAGATGCAGGATTTATAAGAGGAAAAGTAAAAGATATCTCAGGTGCAGCTGTAAAATTTGCCACTGTACAGGCTGTAAGTTCAACAGATACCATGACAGCATTGTCGGTGGACTTAGATACTACTTATTCATACTGTTTGATAGTTCCTGAGGGTACTTATGATATTAGCGCTTCCGCAGACGGTTATATCATATCCGATACCATATATAACGGAGTTAATGTAGTCGTGGATTCTATCTTAGAGGGTTTTGACTTTACGCTTGAATAAGTAGATATATATTGAAGTTTTAATTTCGGTAAGAATATTTAGAAACCGGGGCGGGCGCACTTTTTTTAAGTGAACAAGGAGGTATATCACATTTGTGTAGTGATATATTTGCCGACACCCCGGCATGGTTTATTTATACAAAAAATGTAAAAAAGCGCAAGGGGTGTTTTTTAATGTTTTTCCCAGATTATTTAAAGAAGATTGTCATAAGAACCTTTCGATTCTGTTCTTACTATAACATAACGCGGCAAAGCCGCTAAAATGCAAAAATAAAATATCAAAATGTAAAACTACAAATCAAATTTTAAAAATTCATTCTCACACAGAGCTACAGAGAACACAAAGTTTTTTCTTTATTCTAACTTCTTTGTTAACAACAAATTACACGAATAAAACAATTTTTTTAAAACTATTTGACCATTTTTTAATTTAACCATTCAACACCGATGCGAAGAATTTACGAGATCAATCCGAAGGAACTACCAATAATTTATTTCCTTCGTCTATTACCCGGAGCTTACCGTCCCCACGTTTTGCTCTTTCGGCGATCCACTCGTTTGGCGCGGCAATCGAAATGAACCCTCCCGGTTTCACTTTTTCCGCCGGGAGTTCAGAATATAAATAAAGTTTGATTTTCTGCTGCAGCATTAACTTCAAAACCCTATCCGTTTTCCATAAATATAATTCAAAATTCTTGTCGATCCAATCCGTAGCCTCGTTAAGCGGTTTTTCTTTTAATCTGACAAGATTATCCCAGAACAGGGCTTTTGAATTTTCGCTTGTCGCAAGACCCCTTACCTCCTCCGGTTGATTGGGTTTTCCTGTACATGGCGCTATGATAAGAGCTTCTCCTCCTTCTTCAATCGCGTATTTAAGTGCCATATCAAAGGAGTTTTGAACACCGTACAGGGTATTGCAGGCAGGAGGTCCTCCGGGTGAAATGACCACATATTTAGTACGGGGTAACTTAAAAGACGCTAATTTATCTACCGCTTTTGTCATCTGCATCGAGACTTTATGAGGATTGCCTGCTGCTATCCACTCGATGGTCGATTTTGTTGAAACCATATCTAAAAGAAACACAGGAATGCTTTCTTCCTTTAGCTTACCGTTACGTAGGACATAACGCTCGGATAATTTTCTGACATCTCTATTATCTTCTGCGAACGGGTTTTCTTTTCTCGACTCATCCTCATGATAGATAATTCGTCCCGCGGCGCTCAAATTGTGTTTTAAGGCATGTTTATGCGTCGAAGCTATCGTATTCCTGGAACAGAGACCCGGACAAACCTGCTTATCCACGACACTATACCCGTTCATATAATGGTATTTTGATTCGTGCCCGTAAATCCTTACTTCGTTTTTTAACCACTCTTTTGAAACTTCTGCATCTGTACCCAGTGGAGTTTTACCAAGATCGATATAATTATCACTGTTGCATTCATTTACGATAACGTTAGTTTCATGACCAAATTCTTTAGCTGTTTCTTTGATGAAGGTTACAATCTTTCCGCAATAAACTTTCGGATCATGAGTGCCATTGGCAATAAAAATATTAAGGCTTTTTGGGTTCCCTTTAAATATTTCGTTCATCATTACAGAAACAATCAACTCCTGAAGCCCTGAGCGAAATTCGTCGCTAATCACCAAACCCACTTTTTCCCCTTTAACCATATCCTTAACCGGAAGAGAATCAATAGGGTTCTTAATTGCTTTCTCTATCTTGCCCTTCATTTCCGCTTCAGTCATATTTGTAGAGGATTTTCTGGGTTTAACCAAATCTCCCGCAAGAAAATCTTCTGGAATTGAAAGATTAATTTTTTCTTTGCCGTAGGATATGTTTAGGTTTTTATTCATAAAAGTTATACACAAGAATAAGCTGTTTGCTTAAAAAAACAAGGAATATAATTTTATCCCATCTCCACAAGAACAGTGTTTTCGTTTTTCATGTTTGCAAATGGAATAAAATTATCTTTTATCTCTTTTCCATTGATGATTACTTTTTTTACGCCTTTCTGAACACCCGAATCGTTTCGGACTTTTATATTAAGTCTTTTATTTCTAAATTGTCTGCTTACGCTGAATTCTTTCCAATCTGACGGAATACAGGGATTGATTTTTAAGCCCTCGTAATCGGTCCTGATTCCAAGAATATATTGAGCCGCAGTATAATAAGCCCATGTAGCTGAACCGCTTAACCAGGGTAGGCGAGAGGCGCCATACCGGGGACTATATTTGCTGTGTGTATACTGGCAATAAACGTACGGCTCTATTTCACGTACTTCTGCTTTTGTATTGTACGCGGCAGGCATAAAAGCACGTAAATATTTATAAGCCTGATCACCGTTACCGAGTATCGTTTCCGCGGCTACAGCCCACCCTTGAGTATGGCAGAATATAGAAGCATTTTCCTTCATTCCTTTGTTGAAAAGAGATGCTTTCACAACTCTATGGTCTGTTTTTTCATAAGCAGGACTAACCACCATAATACCGTAATCTGTAGCCAGTTGTTCTCTTACTGCTTTCATTACTTTTTCGCTTTGTTCCTTAGTCGCATGACCGCTTAGAACAGACCAGGATTGCGGGTTGAGCCAGAGAGAACCTTCATCGTTTTCTTTTGAGCCAAATTTCATACCATCATACCTGTAGGCCCGAATAAACCAATCTCCGTCCCAGGCATGTTTATCAAGATTCTTATCCAGAGTCTCAAGATGAGGTTTTGCCCAAGCGACTTCGTCGCTTCTCTTTAACATCTCACAAATATCAATATAAGTTTTAAGTGCGTAACGGAGTTGAAACGCGACAAATACTGTTTCTCCTTCGTAACCGAGTTCGAGACAGTCATTCCAATCCGCGTACAAACCACATGGAAGACCATGCGCGCCCATGTGATCCAGACTGAACTTTATGGCTCGCTTCATATGTCCAAGCACAGTGTCTTCACCTTTATCTGCATAGGGAAGTACTTTATCGTAAAATGAAATATCGCCCGTTTCTTTTACATACGCTGGAATGGTGTTAAAAAGCCACATACAATCATCCGAGCGAAAATCTTCCCCTTCGGGAGGTTCTTCTTTTCCGTGATTATGAGCCCAGGGGCGAACCACCGGCATTGCTCCGCCTGAAGAAACCTGACCTGTTATCATAAGCTCAAGACGCCTGCCTGCCTCTTCGGGGATTAAATGCAGCACACCTAAAATATCTTGCACCGTATCCCTATAACCCAAGCCGTCACGTTCTCCGCTGTAAACGAGGCTTGCAGCGCGCGACCACGTATAAGTCATAAGACAATTAAAAGGATTCCACATATTCATCATACTATCGAATTCTGGATCGGGTGTTTTAACCATCATTCCTTCCAAACGGTCATGCCAATATTCTTTGACTTTATTGAATTCATCATGAACCTTATCGATATTTCCAAATTCCCGGATTGCTTTCTTCCCTTCGATAGCTGCTTTACCTATACCCATAATAACGACCATTTCTTTTGACTCTCCGCCCTTCAAATCAACATCTATTTGCAAAGTACCACAGCCATTATCGCCTTTGGCGAGGGAATTTTTACATTCACCTTCTTCTACTACCAGCGGATTGTGATAGGAACGATAAGGTCCCAGAAAAACTTCACGGTCTGTATCATATCCCGTAATTTCGCCGCCGGCAACACCGAGAAATGTATGCCTGTTCCCGTCGTGATTTTCGAAATCACTGCTTGAATCATCCGGAAGCAGCACATTTATTCCATGGTCGATTATGTTGTCCACAACCTCCATACCGAGAATAGCCTGAGTGTATTGAAGATTAACCGTATCTTGCCACATAAACCAGTTGTTGGCATATTCCAAGAAAGTAAACAACCTCAAGGAACGCCTTTTTGAATCCTCATTGGTTATTTTAAAATTCCAGCATTCAAAATAACGGTTTAATGGAACAAAATACTTGGTCTCAGTTTTAATTTTTGAATATTCTGAGGATATAATTGTATAGGCGGTTCCGTGGCGACATTCCGATTTATATTTATCGAGAGGCTTACCCACAGGCTGCCAGGAAGCAGACCAGAAATCTTTGTTATCCCGGTCATGAATATAAATATAACGTCCTGGCTGATCCATAGGAATAGAGTTGAAGCGAAGACGCATGAATCGCCCTTGCGCAGAAGATTTAAGAAAACTGTAACCGCCGGCGTTATTCGTAATAATTGCACCATATTCAGTAGAACCAAGGTAATTGCTCCATGATTTCGGTGTATCCGGTCGCTCTATAACATATTCTTTATTCTTATCATCAAAATAACCAAATTGCATTTTTTCCCTCTCTTAAATCTGCTTATTTGGGTTCGCTTTAATATAATTGATTAATTCATCTACCTGTGCAAAAGCAAGAGAACAAGTTGTATCAGCCGAGCCATAAAAGATTGCTATTCTTCCTTTTTTCGCACAATGAAGTGTTGCGCAGGGGAAGATAACATTGTCGACAAACCCGGTTCTTTCGTAAGGAGCTTCAGGAGTCAAAATATAATTCTCACAATCGACAATAACTTTTGAAGGATCATCGATGTCCAACAATGCTGCTCCCATACTGTATATGAATCCGCTGCAGCTCTGACAAACACCATGGTATATCAAGAGCCAGCCCTCTGTTGTTTCTATTGGAATAGGTCCTGCTCCAAGCTTTACGTTTTTCCACCAGTAATGAGTAGTTTCCATAACTAATCTATGTTTACCCCAATAAGTCATATCAGGACTCTTACTCAGATAAATATCTCCAAAAGGAGTGTGTCCATTATCGCTCGGGCGGTTAAGCAAAACAAAATTGCCGTTTATCTTTCTTGGAAATAAAACTCCGTTACGGTTAAATGGCACATAAGCGTTTTCAAGTTGGATAAAAGTTTTAAAGTCTTTGGTTTTAGCGATTCCAATCGTTGGACCATTAAAAAAATTACACCAGGTAATATAATAAGTCCCTTCTATCTCGACTAATCTCGGGTCATAACCGTACAGAATCGGTTCCGCAGGAGAACCGTCCTCATTTTGAAACTTAATTATTTTTTCTTCGATATCCCAGTGGATTGCGTCTTTACTTCTTCCCAGATGCAAATTCGGATATCCGTTCTTGTGGTCAGCTCGAAAGACTCCGATGAACTCTCCTTTATAAGGAATTACAGCACTGTTAAAAACTCTCAAACCCTTAAGAGCATCTGTTCCAACCACAGGATTTTTATCATATCTCCATACAATATCCGTACACCCCTCGGGTCTGTCCTGCCAGGGAATATTAGGTAGCGGATCGCCAATAATTGTACTTCCCATCTTCTCCTCCTTTAGTTTACAATCAAGCAGTTACAGCAGCATTTTCACCGCTTTTTTTTCTTCTCTCTTTCAATTCTGCTTCTATCTCTTCTACATGTTTTTCGTCTAAGGGATATAGGAACGATAAGATAAGCAAAGATAAAACACCGAGTCCAGCGGGGATCAAACTAAACAGCATAATCAAACTTTTTAGGCTCTCCTGAGACTGTGCCTGATTTGGCTGGAATCCAACCTGTGACATAAGCATAAGCGCGATATAAGCTCCTATAGCCCATCCCATTTTCTGTGACATGGTGGAAGCGGAAAAGACTAAACCCGTTGCCCTGCGTTTGTTTTTCCACTCGGCGTAGTCGGCTGTATCAGCGTACATTGCCCACAGTAATACACTGAGCGGCCCGCCGGTTATTGAACCTGTGAATTGCAAGACAAAAATCCAGCCGATTTGTTCGGCGCTCATCAAATAAAAAGCAGCTGTGCTTGTTATTGCAATAATAAAAAGGACTATAAAGGTCCTTTTTTTACCGAATTTTTTCGCAACCAGGCTTACGAGCAATGCTCCAACGAGGGACGCGATTTGCCCTGTCCCATTAAACAAAGAGGTTATCGTGTTAAAATCATAGATATGTTTTCCAAAAAACGGAAAAGAGAGCTCCCGGGAGCCGATAACATATTTAAAGTAGTGTACTGTAACACTGCTCCTGACAGCTACGAAAAGGATAAAAGTAATAGTGGTTGCGAGAAGAATGAGCCAGGGGCGGTTAGTTACTAATTCGTGTAGATCTTTCTTAATAGATGATTTTTGTGTTGGGGGTGGTTGAACCCGCTCGCGCGTACCTTTAAAAGCAATCAGGAAGAAAATAACGGCTGCTATACCATAGATTATGAAAGATAATTGCCAGCCACGCGCGTCATTACCCCCGCCAAGTTTCTTGGTCATAGGCAACAGGGAGAATGAAACGATAGTGCCTGCCAGAAACGCAAAAATAAATTTAATCGAGGAAACGGCGGTACGTTCGTTCGAATCCGGCGAGATAACACCAAGCATTGCAGTATAAGGAATATTGATAGCCGTATAAAGCATCATAATAAGGTTAAACGTAACATAAGCCCAGATAATTTTTCCCGTCGGTCCAAAGTTCGGAACGGTAAAAGTAAAAACTCCGACGATTGCGAATGGCACACAAAGCCAGAGTAGATAGGGGCGAAATTTCCCCCATCGGGTTTTTGTACGGTCAGCCAGCATACCCATCACAGGGTCGTTTACACCATCCCAGACACGACTCATAAGAAATAGGGTAGCCGCTGCAGCAGCCGGAATAACAAATACGTCTGTGTAGAAATAAGTGAAGTATAACATGAAAGTCTGCCAGTAAAGCACCGAAGCGAGGTCCCCGAAACCATAACTTATTTTTTCGCTCATCAATAGTTTGTTATTATCTGAACTCATATATTTCTCCTTGTTTTCTTTGTTATTTTAAATTTTATGGAGCCTATCATATCAGGCTTTCTCCAGTTTATCATACCAGTTAAATTTCAGGAATATCGAAGTTATCGCAAGAACACCAATACCTATATACATTCCCGTAAATTGTCTTATAACAAGATAGATAGGTATTAAGACAAAAGTCATCTGCCAGATGGTACCTACGATTACGTTTACCATATCACGTGAAAAATCTTTATTTCTCTGGAAATCTGGGTTTTCTTTTTTAACCTTTTCATAGATGGGTTTCCACAATCCCCATGGACGCACCTTCTTGTAAAAATCTATCAAAAGCTCGTCTTTCTCCGGAGCTGTTAGCAATGTACCTAAAATAGAGGCAGCAGTACTTATCAACAGTACTACCGGGAAAAGAGCAAGATTTGCTTGAATTCCGAATAAAACATCAGGGTTTCCGATAGCAAGAGGTAATATTATAGCCGCCGCCATACCGGAAATCATGCCATAGAAAAATCCATATCCGTTAAACCTCCACCAGTACCACTTAAGAACATTGGGCGCAACATATCCTCCCCAGAGCCCTGAAACAATCCACATCGTTATTTGATGTATCGATTTTCCCAACATTCCGAAAACGAGACCTAAAATAATAAGCAAAAAAGTGCTAATATAACTTATAGTAACATATCTCTTTTCTGAAGCTTCTTTATTTATATATCTTTTATAAATATCATTAACAATATAAGAAGCGCCGCAATTAAGTGTTCCGTCGTAAGTACTCATAAAAGCGGAAATAAGTCCCGCCAGAATTAGACCTACGAGGCCCACAGGCACGAAATTATGCACAACATAGGGAAAAATTTGTTCGAAGTCTACACCTGCGCCCATCGCGCTAAGCTGGGGGCTGAAGAAAACCAGTCCCAAAACACAGATACCCGTTACAAGAAGATATCGGGGGAAAAATAATACAACAGTAACAAAAAAACTCATAAGGGAAGCTTCTCTTGGATTCTTGGTCGCGAGTATTTTCTGCATGTCATAATTCGGAGCCGGTCCCGCTCCGCTCACCAATACACCTTTAAAAAGCATCATCATAAGGACAATACCTGCTAGTGAAAAACCATCACTGGCTATTCTGTCATTTATAGCAGGCATCAAATTTACCCAGTCCATACTAAGACTGCTCCATCCAAACCGAAGGCTGTCCCAGCCCGCCGGTATCGCTGCCTGTATAGCATCGAAAGAAGTATGTGTAAACGCGATATAACCAATAAATACGGACACAACTGTAAGTATGGAAAACTGAAAAGCGTCGGTAACCAAAACCGCGAACAAACCACCCATAATAGTGTAAATACTCGCGATACTCATTATAATTATTCCGTATGTATTAGCGGAAAGGTCCCATGGGAGAAATATCTGAGAAAATTTACCTATTCCCTGGAAAGCGTATGCGAGAAACCCTGTCGTACTTATAATAGCAAAAACAACAACACTGATATCCGAAAGCTGCGCTCCGCGGTCATGCCCAAACCTGGTTTTTATCCACTCGGCACCGGTTATAGCATTAGAACGTCTAAGCCACTTAGCAAGATATACCATCAGAAAAACCTGGTTGAACACGGGCCACACCCAGGGTAAGAAAGCTCCTTTTATTCCGTAAATAAAAAGCCATGTAACCAACATCATGGTACCTGTTACATCGAACATACCGGAAGCATTCGCCAGACCTAAAATATAAAAAGGAACTTTGTTTCCGCCCAAGAAGTAAGCTCTGATATCTTTAGCTGCCCATTTTTTTACGACTATACCTATAGCGACTACGATTACAAAATAGGCTATTATAATGCCTATATCGATTTTGTTCATAATACCTCCCTTCCGAAAATAATATTTTCTCGTTCAATCAAGAAGATTATCCTAGAATAACTTCAACTTCGTGAGATTTTCCGTCAGTGAATATCGGAACTTTATTTCCTTCTATTATTTTACCATCTACTTTTAAATTTTTTATTCCTTTGCTTTTCTTATTTGGATTACCGACTTTTATATCATAAACCGCACCCCTGAATTTTCTCCTGATTTTAAACCCATCCCAATCAGATGGAATACAGGGATCGATAATAAGGCCGTCGTAATCCGGTCTTATTCCGAGAATATACTGCGTAATTGCCACGTAATTCCAAGCTGCCGTCCCTGTAAGCCAGGAGTTTTTGGCTTCGCCGCTTACGCAAGCATCTTTACCCGACACCATCTGAGAATAGACGTAAGGTTCGGTCCTGTGAATTTCGCCTATATCTTCAAGATACGCAGGGGCTATCCTTTTGTAATAATCAAAGGCATTATCGCCTCTGCCTATAACGGTCTCCGCAATCATAATCCAGGGATTATTATGACAAAAAACCCCTGCATTCTCCTTATATCCCGGAGGATAACTGGATATTTCCCCCAGATTAAGACAATATTTCGAATAAGCGGGATTCTGGAGAACTATACCGTACTTACATAAAAGTCTTTCTTTTACCGAATCGAGCGCCTTTTTCGCCTTACCGTCACGGAGTCCGATACCTGCCATAATACAGAACCCTTGAGATTCTATAAATATCTGCCCTTCTTCATTTTCGCTGCTTCCGACTTTCTCTCCATTATTATCATAAGCTCGGAGGAACCATTCTCCGTCCCACCCATGTTCATTTATAACCTCTATCATATTCTTCACATGTCTGTTTGCTTCTTTTGCCTCTTCTTCCTCTCCTATCTTTTTGCATATTTCTTCGAATTCTCTTCCGTAACAGACAAACATACCTGCAATCAGAACGGATTCGGCGACTCTCCCCTCCTTATTCTCCGTTGTCTGAAAAGATTCATCGGGATCTTCGGAAAAACAGTTTAGATTAAGACAGTCATTCCAGTCGGCTCTACCTATCAAAGGCAAATTATGAGGTCCAAGATTATTGATAACATGATAAAACGACCTTTTCAAATGTTCGAAAAGGCTTTCAGCTTTACCTTCGTCGTTATCAAAAGGAACCGATTCATCTAGTATGGAATAATCTCCGGTTTCCTTAAGGTACGCAGAAACCGATGCTATTAACCAGATAGGATCGTCATTAAAGTTACCACCTATCTCATCATTTCCTCTTTTTGTAAGAGGCTGGTACTGATGATACGCGCTTCCGTCTTCCATCTGGGTAGCAGCAAGGTCAAGAATTCTTTGTTTTGATTGCTCGGGTATTTGATGTGTACACCCTAACTGATCCTGATTCGAATCACGGAAACCTACTCCTCTTCCTATACCCGATTCAAAATATGACGCGCTTCTTGTCATATGGTAAGTAATTATACACTGATAGGGATTCCAAATGTTTACCATCCTGGATAATTTCTCGTCCGAATGCTCGAGTTGGTAAACGGAAAGAAGATTATCCCAGTATTCACTTATAGAAGCCAATTCTCTATCCACATCTTCAGAATTTTTTATTTTGACTATCATTTCTTCCGCTTTTGTCTTATTTATAATTCCTGGACCTTCCCATTTATTTTTTACGTCGTTCTCTACATAGCCAAGAATAAATACATAATCTTTTACTTCTCCTGCTTTCAGCTCGACTTCTATACAATGCGAACCTATAGGCTGCCATCCATGAGCTTCCGAATTCCTAGATTTTCCTTGAAAGACTACAGAAGGAGAAGAAAAATCATTGTAAAGCCCAAGAAAATCCTCCATCCGAGTGTCGTAGCCTTCTATTTCCGCATTCACAGAGTAAAAAGCAAAATGGTTTCTTCTTTCTCTGTATTCTGTTTTATGGTATATAACAGAATTTTTAATCTCTATCTCTCCTGTGGAAAAATTTCTCTGAAAATTTGTCATATCATCGAGAGCATTCCATAGGCAGAATTCGACAAATGAAAAAAGTTTGAATTTTTTCGTAGAATTGGATTTATTTGCGAGGCGAACCCTCTCTACTTCACCGCTGTACCCAAGAGGAACAAAATAGAGAACTTCTGCTCCAATATTATTTCTTACTCCAGTAATTTTTGTATAACCGAGACCATGCCGGCATTCATATTTATCCAATTCCGCCTTTACAGGCTTCCAGCCAGGTGACCATACGTCACCGTTATCGTTGATGTAGAAGTATTTTCCGCCGTCATCAACCGGAATATTGTTGTAACGATATCGGGTTATCCTCCTCAGCCTGGCATCTTTATAGAAACTGTAACCACCGGCAGTATTGGAGATCAGAGAAAAAAAACCGTCATAACCAAGATAATTGATCCATGGGTAGGGAACTCTGGGCGAGGTAATTACGTACTCTCTCTCTTTGTCATCAAAATATCCGAATTTCAATTAAAACCCCTCTCTATATTTACGCATAAAATGTAAAAAGCCTTCATTAAAGTATTATTCGAATGAGTTAAGCAGTCAATAATAATAAGCTTTAACGAATTGTCAAGAGCAGGTAAGTAACTTACTTACATGGCCTTATAGTAAGGGGACTAATACAAAACCTTAAATTGGGGTAAGGAAAGGGTATATAGATTCTTCGAAATTAAGTCCGGTAGTAAATAAAAACTATAGTAAAAATTTTTATAAAAAAAGAGGGCTGTTAAAACAGCCCTCTTTTTATTTTTTGACTATTTCTTTACTTGACTTTTACTTCGATCTCTTTAGGTTTTTCTTTCTCCGATTTTGGCAGAGTGATGATCAGGACACCGTCTTTAAATTCGGCATTCACTTTCTTTTCGTCTAAGGCGGATGAAAAACTAAAGGCTCTCCGGAAATTCCCGTAGGACCGCTCAACTCTGAGATAAGATTCGCCTTCTTCTTTAGTCTCTTCCTTCTTTTCGCCTTCTATTAGAAGGCTGTTTTCCTTTATCTTTATTTTCAGGTCCTTTTTATCTATTCCCGGGACTTCCAAAGTAATCGTATACTTATCTCCATCCTCCTTAACATCCGCTACCGGAAATACTTCCCTGCTTGACAGCGAACTGCCAAAACCCCGCAAAAAGTCTCTCATTACATTGTCGAAGTCCTCCCTGATGTCAAAAAACCTGTCCAAAGGATCGTAATTAACCAAATCTTTCTTAATCATAAAAGCACCTCCTGTTTTTAAGATTCTTTACTTAACTTTCATATCAATAGACGAATATGACGCCTTAAAAGTTCCGTCCCAAGTACCTTATTTTTTTAATAGCAAATAGCGCAAATTTCGCAAATAATTTTTTAATTTGACCATTTTCTTTTCGTTTATTCGTGTAATTCATTGTTTCTCTTGGTTGTTTTGGTGTTGGGGCACTTGACTTGTTTCTGTTGTTTGATATGTTGTTGTACTGATAAATATAATTTTTATAAAATGGAGGCATAAATGATAGGTGATTTGACCGGCGAGGTCCTGCAGGCGCTTTTGGAAACGGTGCCCTTCGAATTCTCTGTGTTAGATGAGAACGATAAAGTTCTTGCCTGGAACAAACATAAAACGAGAATATTTAAAAGATCTGTTGGCGTCATTGGCAGGGATGTTCGCGATTGTCATCCAAAGAAAAGCCTGGACAAAGTAGAAAAACTACTTCTTGAGATGAAGGAAGAAAAGAGAGAAAAGGCAAGATTTTGGATTGATCTTCCTTTAGGGGAAAAGGGCAAGCAAAAGATTCTCATCGAGTATTATGCTCTTAGAGGTAAATCGGGTAAGTATATAGGCTGCCTCGAGGTTACTCAAAACATAACCGATATTCAGTCACTGGAAGGAGAAAAGCGTCTTCTCGATTGACTTTCTGGATTAAAGCTGATCTTTTGATTGTTACAGAATAAAGCTTTTAGACTTTTGCCTTTCGCTGTTAGCAAGAATTTTTTACCAATTAACCAATCAACCAATTCACTAATTTACCATTTTTGCTTTTGCGGCAAAAATTCACCCCTTGACAAAAATAAAATAAGGAATATATTATTAGTAGCTCTACTAATTCGATAGAATTAGTAGAATAAGAAAAATTTAAAATTGGGGGTAAAAATGTCTGAAATAAAAGTTGATTGTATAAATGAAACGTGTCCCGTTCCTCTTGTGGAAACGAGGAAAGCTTTACGTAAAGTTTCTAAGGGTGATGTGGTTGAGGTTAGGGGAACGCATCAATCTTCCAAAAAGGAGATACCTATGGCAGTAAAATCGATGGGATTGGAGCTTTTGGGGGTTGAGGAGAAAGATGGGGTGTGGTCGATAAGGATTCGTAAATAGGAGGAGATATGAATAAAAAAGCGACTTTGATTGTTCATAGCGGAGATTTAGATAAGGTTTATAGCGCTTTTATTATTGGTCTGGGTGCTCTTTCTATGGGTATGGATGTTTCCATGTATTTTACTTTCTGGGGTCTCGAACGCCTTAAAAAGGGAAATCTGGATAAAGCTCCGCTTTCAAGAATGAATATGTTTGGACTCGGCAGATGGATGATAAGGCGAAAGATGAGGCGGGCAGGCGTGGCTTCTCTTGATGAAATGCTCAAAGACTTTGTTGAGCTCGGAGGAAAAATACTTGCCTGTGATATGACAATGGAGATAATGGGCGTAAACAAGGAAAATTTAAGGGATGATGTAATAAGTAATTATTGCGGTGTGGGAACTTATATAAAAGAAGCAATGGAGTCCGATGTAACTTTGTTTATTTAGAGAGGTGATTAAATATGGATAAAAAGACGATATATTTCGACAATGCCGCATCCAGCAGGATGGATGAAAGAGTACTGGAAGCAATGAAGCCATATTTTTTTGATGTTTATGCTGTCGCAACTTCCGAATTCGGATATTCTCTTGGAATTGAGGCAAGGGAAGCTTTAGATTCCGCGAGATTAAAAATACTTTCAGCTCTGGGGAATCCCGAAGGAAAGTTGATTTTTACTTCAGGGAGTACGGAATCGAGTAATATTGCTATTAAAGGAGTAGTCAGGAAGCTGTCAGGTAAAAAAGGAAAACACATAATTGTATCTAAAATCGAGGATTTTCCCGTTTTGAATAGCGCAAAGTCTCTCGAAAGGGAAGGATTTAAAGTTACTTATCTAGCTGTAGACAAGTATGGCCTTGTTGATCCAGAAGAGCTTAAAGATTTGATAACAGAGGATACTATATTGGTCTCGATTCAGCACGCGAATCAGGAAATAGGAACGATTCAGGATATAAAAACAATTGGTGAAATATGCAGCAAAAATAATGTAATTTTTCATTCTGACGCTACACATTCTTTTATGAGAGTTCCTCTCGATTTGAACAAGTTAGGTGTGGATTTGCTGACGATATCCGCTCATACAATACATGGCCCCAAGGGTATTGGCGCTCTTTACGTAAGAGAAGGAGTTCCAGTAGCGAAATGGATCGACGGTGGATTTCAGGAGTTTGATTTGAGGGCCGGCGTTGAGAACATTCCCGGAGCAGTTGGTTTCGCTAAAGCAGTCGAGCTGGTAGTAGAAGAAGAAAACGAAACACTTAAAAATTTGCGGGACTATCTTATAGAAAAAGTCCAAAAAGAGATACCCGATACTATCTTAAATGGTCATCCTGAGAAAAGAATTCCCCATAATGCCAATATAACTTTTCACTATGTCGAAGGAGAATCCATTACACTTCATCTCGATATGAAGGGTTTTGCCGTTAGTACAGGTTCTGCATGTTTCAGTAAGTCTCTCGAGGCAAGCTATGTTATATTGGGTATAGGAGGCGACCATGAGAGAGCCCACGGCTCTGTTCGCTTTAGTTTCGGAAGATATAATAAAAAAGAAGATGTAGATGATATAGTAGAGGCTCTTAAGAATATAGTAAAACAGTTGAGAGTAATTAGCCCTCTTAAAGGAGAGAAAGTGAGGTAAAGATGAAATTCCCATACAGTGAAAAAGTTCTTGAGCATTTTAGAAACCCAAGAAATGTTGGGAACATTGAGAACGCGGACGGAAAATCCACCGAAGGCAGTCCCGCGTGCGGGGATATGGTTTCCGTTTATATCAAAGTGGATGAAGAAACAAAAAAGATAGAAGATATAAAATTTGAATCGTACGGTTGTGCTTCAAATATAGCTACCGGATCTATAATAACGGAATTGGCAAAAGGTAAAACTCTCGAAGAAGCTAAAAAAATAGACTGGAAAGAGGCTTCGGATGCTCTTGGGGGACTGCCAAAAATAAAAACTCATTGCTCCGTGCTCGCAGTAGATGGTCTGCGGGCTGCGATTACCAATTACGAGGAAAAACACGGTCTTGTTAAAGAAAAAGTCCCAACGACGAAAGAGATCGTGCTGAAGAGACTAAGACACGTTATGAATCCCCTGGCAGGGCTCGACCTCGTAAGAACTAATTTGATAGATAGCGTTAAGGTGGAAAATGGAACTATAGAGGTATCGGTAAGTCTTCCCGAGGATCATCAATTTGCGAATAACATCAGGGAAGAAATATTAGAAAAACTTGAAAATCTTTGGGATGTTGATAAAGTTGTTGTTATATTTACTGTTTAGAAAAACAAAAAAGGAGTAAAAATGTTGAAAGAGAAAAAAGAAAGTAAAATGAAAGAAAAAGTTGAAGAAGCTATAAAAGATATTAAGCCATCTTTACGGGCTGACGGAGGAGATGTTGAACTCCTCGAAGTCACAGAGGAAGGAATAGTGAAGGTCAGGCTGATGGGAGCTTGCTCGGGATGTATGATGTCTCAAGTAACTTTGAAGTCCGGGATAGAAAATTACCTGAAGCAGCAAGTTCCTGAAGTTAAAGAAGTGGTTGCTGTTTGATAGTAGCGGGTAATGGTTAGGATTAAAAGAGTAAATAAGAAAACGGAGGTTTTTAGGTGATGAAATTTTCAACGAAAACGAGATATGGGATGAGGGCGATGATCGAACTTGCTAATTGTTATAAAGATAAACCGATTCTTTTAAAGGAAATTGCCGAACGGTTAGAAGTTTCCATGAAATATCTTGACCATATTGTTTCTTCTTTGAAAGCAAGAGGTTTAATAGTCAGAGTGAAAGAGGGTTATATCCTTGGCAGAGCTCCCGAAGAGATAAATTGTGGTGAGATAGTGGATGTGCTCGAGGGTTCTTTAAATCCCGTAGTTTGTATAGATTCACCGTCGTTTTGTGAGAAGTACAGGGAATGTAAAGCAAAAAAGGTGTGGGGAAAAGTCGGGGCTTCTATAAAGGAAACATTAGAATCCTTTACACTAGATAATTTAATAAATTATAAGGCGGCAAAGCCGCTGTAAGGAGTGAAAATGGATGTAAAGCATGTCGAAGGAGAAAAAAAGGGTAAAATAATGCTCTATGCGATATCCACCTGTGTCTGGTGTAAGAAAACGAAAAAACTACTTAATAGCCTCAATGTAGATTATTACTATGTAGATGTCGACCTTCTGGAAGAAACTGAAAGGGAAGAGGTTGAGAAAGAAGTTATGAAGTGGAATCCTTCATGTTCTTTTCCTACTCTTGTTATAAATGATAGAGAATCGGTAAGTGGTTATGACGAGGAAGAAATAAGGAGTAAAATTAAAAATGAATGAAAGTGATATTCCATCAGAGCAAATAGACAATCTATATAAAAAACTCGATTCTGAAGCAGAAAGTTCAGGATACCACCTTAATCCAGATGAGGAATTCACAAAAGAACTGGTGGAGGGTTTGCTTATAAACGAAAAGAGATACGGATACTGGGCATGCCCGTGCAGACTTGCATCTATGGTAAAGGAAAAAGATCTCGATATAATATGCCCCTGCGATTACAGGGATCCGGATTTAAATGATTATGATACATGTTATTGCGGGCTTTACGTCTCTCAGGCGGTTGTAGACGGAGAAAGAGAGGTAAAGAAAATACCGGAGAGAAGGCTTCCGAAAGAGGAAAGAGAAAAAATGAAGAAGGAATCCGGAAATAAATCAGTTGGAATATCGAAGCTGTCGAAACCAGTATGGCGTTGTAAAGTGTGCGGATATCTTTGCGGACGGGACGAGCCTCCGGGAGTATGTCCTATATGTAAAGCTAAAAAAGAACGTTTCGAGAAATTTTTGGAATGAAAAAGCAGATTGGACGCAGATGAACGCAGATAAAAAAGTAAAAAAGCAAATGAATTTTTTATAGAGGTTTGAGAAGGAAGGGAAAAATGAAAATCTTAAAAGGCATAAGCGCAAACACCGGTTTAGCTAAAGGTGTTGCTGCTGTTTACAGTGAGGAAGTAGAAGAAAATATTCCTCATTATATGATCGAAGAAGAAACAATAGACAGGGAAATTACCCGTCTAAAAGAAGCTTACGGTAAGACTAAAGAGGCAATAGAACAGATGTTGAAAGTTTCCGAGGAAATATTCGGTAAAACGGGTGAAGATATATTCGCAGCGCATAGTACTATTTTGGAAGATGAAGCATTGTTCGAGGAAATTGTTTCTCTTATAAAGAAGAGACTTATTAACGCGGAGCATGCTGTCAATGATGTTTTTGATGCTTACCGGGAGAAATTCAAACAAAAGAATTTCCAACTTTCGGAATTGACCCATGATATTATGGATGTTAGAAATAGGATTCTTTCATCTTTCGATGGTCTTACAGGGCGTTTCGAATGTAGTTTAAATGAGAGGCAACCTGTGATTGTTGTTTCCAGATCTTTAAGTCCTTCAATGGTCCTAAATATAGCCCGGAGTGATATGCTTGCTTTTGTGAGCGAAGAAGGAGGTTTTACATCACACGCGACTATACTGGCTCAGAATTTTGGCGTACCTATTGTGTTTGGAGTAGATGCCTTAGAAAATATCGAGTGCGGTGACAAAGTTATTGTAGATGCTTCGCTTGGGAAAGTCATAGTAAACCCGGATAAGGAAACAGAAAAATATTATGATAAAAAGATAAAAGAAGCAGAGAAACGTAAGCGGTTTTGTATTGTTAAAGAAGGAGAACCTACCCGGACAAAAAGGGGTCTGCGGCTTAATTTAAAAGCCAACATTAGCCTTCAAGCGGAAATAAAATTGCTTGAGGGGCTGAATTATGATGGAGTTGGACTCCTTAGGTCGGAATTTCTCTTTGCAAACCGACATAGAGCGCCGTCCGAAGAAGATTGGTTCAGGGTTTATAAAAATATTGCTGAAACTGCAAAAGATAAGAGTGTTAATATAAGGTTGTTGGATATTAGTACAGATAAGATGCCGACATATTTACATCTGCCTCCTGGAGAAAATTTTGATCTTGGAATACGCGGAGCAAGAGCTATAGATGTTTTCTATTATGCCTATTTAGATCAGATAAAAGCAATACTTCGAGCATCGGTTTACGGAAATTTAAGATTCCTGTATCCTATGATATCCGATATATCCGATATAGAATCATTCAGAGAGATAAGAAAAAAAGCAGAAGCTATTTTGCAGGAAGAGAAAAAGAAATATGGTAAATATATAAAGGAAGGAATAATGATAGAGACTCCTGCAGCGGCAGTTATGTCGGGGACTCTTATGGAATACGTCGATTTCGCAAATATTGGTTCTAATGATCTGCTCCAATATACACTTGCTGCATCGAGGGGAAATCAAATAATTGAAAAAAAATATCATATTCTTCATCCTTCTCTTGTTCGTCTTATGGAGATCATTGTTAAAGAAACCCGAAAATACAAAAAAGAGATATGCCTATGCGGAGAAATTGCCAGTTTTGAAGAATTCTATCCTCTGTTTTTAAGCATCGGCATTAACAGTTTCAGCGTGGAAGCGTCGAAGCTTAGCGATATAAAATGTAACTTATTACACCTTGAGAAACCCGATAAATCATACCTGGAGAAATTTTACGAAAATCTTGAGAAAGATGATATCGAGAAGTTTCTCAGAGGTTAAATTCATACATTGGCTATTTAAGATGTAGTGGGGTTTTGTTGTTCGATTTTTTTTGCGAAAAAAAAGCGGAGAAATTCTCCGCTTTTTTTATTCGAAAGTCGTTATTTCTCTTTTTCTTTAGTTTATCAAGATTATCTTTATCTTTTCGTCGATTTCCTGTCCTTGCATTACAACAAAGTAGATATCGCTCGCGAGTTTCAAATTCTTCAGCGACAAAGGATGGTACCCGCGTTCCACGATTCCGTTAAGAAGTGTTCCCGCTTCCCTTCCTAATTTGTCGTATACCTTTACCGTTATTTCGCCTTTTTTTGCCACCTCGCAAAGAATCTCTCCGCTTCCGAAGCTCGCGCTTATACCGGAAACAGAAGGGGCTTCCGCGATGCCTCCTTCTGCTACGACTTCGATGTCAACCGTAGCGCTAAGTGTATCGACGAGATTTTCGGATACCCACATTACCTCTACCGTAACGGTTTCCTCGGTACTTCCCGCGGTAAACTCTGTGTACACTTCACCTTCACTGTCTGTTACACCGCTTGTGGGATTTACCGAACCATCTCCGATTATAACATCAAAGCTAAGCTCTTCGCCCGCGAGACCAGCCCCTTCTTTTTCAAGATATGCTCTCAATTCTAAAGTCTCACCGAAGCTGATTGTGTCACTATCGGAAAATAAGGAAAGTCCGTCGGCGCTTATCCAGTTGCTTCTGTCGAACCATGCCATCTGTTCGGGCCAGTTGACGTATAGTATGCCGTATATTCCGTCCGCTATCCTTTCGATGCAGGGCTTTACGTTCGCGCGCGGGACGTTATCGGCAAAAGAATCCGGCGTAGTCCATGAGCTTAAATTATAACTTCTATGCCTGTAAATACCTTCGGCGAATGTACCTGTCGTTTGATATACTGCTCCGAATCCGTCTCCTCCTCTTGCCGTGACGTCATTTACTAAGCTCTGAATATCGGACCCAGACAATATAGTTCCCACGGCCCAATTGGTTCCACTGTTACTGGTAATATAATATCTTACATCATAGGTGGGTGAATTATAGAAGGGATAAACGATCATGACGGTATCCCCGTAGGCACCTATGGATGTCACATAGTCGGCGTTAGTGCCGAGAACCGAACTAGTCGGATAAACGGTCCAACTTGACCAACCGCCAATAAAATAAAGCTCGTTGTCTGTTCCGATATACGAAGCCCACATTTTGTTTGGATATGCGCAGCAGGCGTCGAGTCCTCTATCCGCGTCTGCCACAGGAGGATTGAAAGCAGTCCAGGATACTGCCAATGTGTCGTCATTATTATAATATAGTCTCAGAGAATCGTTTTGCATAATGGCGAAGTAAAACAGATATTGGGGAGTAGGATGGGCGTCATTGCTGGTCAGCGATATCTCTCTTAAGCCGGATGTTTCGTTGATTATCGTTTGATAGCTATATACCCCATCGCTGCTGCCGTCGCTTGTGAAAAATCTTCTTATGCGGCCGACATTATTAGGTGTGTTATATGTATAAGCCAGGTAAAAGCGGTTTTTTAAAACGGCACCGTCTATATCTATCAAATAATTGGGATTCGTAGTCCAAACATATGTCTCTGCCCAGGTTTTTCCCGTGTCGAGTGATATGTTCACAGTGAATTTATAATTTGACGGTCCATTCCTGTGAAGAAGAGCGGCAAGCAGATGTCCGTTGGAATTGTCCACGTCGAAATCAATATCCACGATCGAGTCTACAGTACCGACTCGAGCATCCCCCGCCCACCTTAAGGATATTTTTACCGGGTTTTTCCATTGTATGCCTATAGCTGCGTTGTCTAATTCGGGTGAAGTTTTCAGCAACTCTATCGCTTCCTCGTGGTTTCCACTGTTCCATGTTTCTTCTATGCGGTTGGCTTGTAACAGGTTTTCTCCGTCGCATTCGATATCAATAATGGCGTTTGATTTTTCGTAAGTGGTTAAATTTTCGAGTGTTAGTGAGAGGGGCGAACTTTCAGTTGGAATTATAGCCGGAATGTCATAATTTCCTTGGTTATCAGTTGATGCCAATACTGCAAAGGAGAACAGCAAACATGCAAAAAAAACCGGTAACTTTTTCATAACGAACCTCCTTAACTGTTTATATTAAACAAATATAATTAAGAAGACATAGATGTCAAGGCAAACGTGTGTATTTCTAAATTTTAATTGACTGCCCTCCCAAAATTTTTTCGACAACACATTGAACCTTATTTGTTACAAGCATTATAAAAGTTTTTTACGTGATATTACTGTTCGCCAGTATTTGTAGAGTCAGAGGGATTACTGTTCGAGAAAGACGTGGTCAATTTCCAAAAGTAGAGGAAATTGCCACTCGGCTCTCGGGCTTGTCCCGTGGAATAGAAAAACTATTCGTGAGGTAAGCTATTCCACGGGATGAACTCCTTTTGAAATGCAAGCATTTCAAAAGACCATGCCCGCTCACCCTCCGAGACGCTTTCCTGGACGGCAATCCCTCTGATTCTCGCCGACTTAATTAATAAAAAAAATGGGGGGCAGGCAAATAAATTTTAAGTCTTGACAAGCTCGGGTTGATGTCTACACTTTATAATAGTTAAAGAAAGATTATTTTCGTTGCTTGTGCTTCGGATTTTAAAGGAGTGAAAATGAAAGATATTTCAATTGTTTTGTGCGGTGAAGCCGGTCAGGGTATTCAAACTGTAGAGAAGATACTCGTTTCTGTACTTAAACGTTCAGGTTATTTTGTTTTTGCCGCGAGAGAGTTTATGTCCAGAATAAGAGGAGGAAGTAACTCTACCGAGATTAGAGTATCCGATAAGCCCGTTAATTCCTTTGTTGAAAAAATAGATGTTTTGATTCCGCTGGACGGGAAAGCGGTCGACCATGTAAAGTGGAGAATAGGCGAGAATACGATAATACTCGGTAAAAAGGAATTTATACAAGGTAAATCTGGAAAGACATTTGAGGTTCCTTTTATCGAGTTGGCAAAAGAAGCAGGTAATAAGCTTTACGCGAATACCGTCACGGTGGGACTTCTTTCCGGTATGCTCAGCGTAGATTTCTCGCATACGAAAGATTTTATAAGCGATTTTTTCAAGAAAAAGGGCAAGGAAATCATTAAGGGGAATGTCGAAGCTGCTAAAAAAGGCTATGAAATAGCAGAAAAACTGGTTAAAGAGAATAAGATTGACTTCAAGATAAAAAAGAATGAAAAGGCAAAGGATAATTCGCTTGTAAGCGGTACCGATCTGGTCTCCTTAGGGGCAATAGCTGGGGGGTGCAATTTTATTTCTTCCTATCCGATGTCTCCTTCGACCGGAGTCCTCACCTTTCTTTCATCCAAGCAGGAAGAGTTTGGGATAATAGCCGAACAGGCGGAAAGCGAGATATCCGCTATTAATATGGTGCTGGGAGCAAGTTACGCGGGAGCAAGAGGAATGGTAACTACCTCAGGAGGCGGTTTTGCTTTGATGGTCGAGGGATTAAGTCTTGCCGGGATACTTGAAACTCCGGTAGTGATACATCTTGCGCAGAGACCGGGTCCGGCGACCGGTCTTCCTACGAGGAGTGAACAGGGTGATTTGCTTTTTGCCCTTTTTTCCGGGCATGGAGAATTTCCGAGGATAATTTTTGCTCCCGGCAAAACGGAAGACATTTTTAATCTCAGCAGGATAGCTTTTGACCTGGCGGATAAGTTTCAAGTTCCGGTTATTATAATGACCGACCAGTATCTCCTTGATTCTTCTTTTTTAACTCCTTCGATCGATGTATCGAAGTATAAGAATAAAAAATACATAGTTAAAACGTATAAAGGTTATAAACGTTATAAGTTAACAAAGAACGGAATAAGCCCCAGAGGTATTCCGGGTTACGGTAGGGGATTAGTGGTTGTGGATAGCGACGAGCACGACGAAGAAGGACATATAACCGAAGACCTCGATTTTAGAATAAAAATAGTGGATAAGAGACTTAAAAAAATGGATTTAATTAAGAAAGAGATAGAATCTCCGGAGTTAATCGGGAATAAAAATTATAAAACACTTGTGATAGGATGGGGCTCCACGTATTACGGAATAAGTGAAGCTTTAAAACGACTCGACGACAGAGATATCGCACTCCTGCATTACAGGCAGGTTTATCCCCTGCATCCTGATACTGAAAAATATCTTGCCAAGGCGAAAAAAACGATTATTGTCGAAAACAATGCCACCTCTCAGTTTGCCAGACTAATTAAGATGGAAACCGGAATACATATAGATAAATCGATATTAAAGTACAACGGGCTGCCTTTTGGTGTGGAGGAAATCGTGAAGGAAGTTCGAAAAATCGAGAAAAAGGAGGTTGGATGATGGACACGAAAATCTTTGACATGGGTAAGATAGATATAGCATGGTGTCCCGGCTGCGGGAATTTCAGCATCCTTAAGATATTAAAAGATACGTTATCGGACCTGGATATAAAACCTGAAGGACTGGTTATGGTTTCGGGGATAGGCCAGGCGGCAAAAATACCTCATTACTTAAAAGCGAATGCATTCAACGGTTTACATGGCAGGGCTCTTCCTCCTGCAACCGCGATAAAGGCTGTAAACAGGAAGTTGGTTGTAATCGCGGAGAGCGGTGACGGCGATATGTACGGCGAAGGCGGCAATCATTTCCTGCACACAATAAGAAGGAACCCGGATATTACGAATATCGTTCACAACAATATGGTATACGGACTTACCAAAGGCCAGGCGTCTCCTACAAGCATGCAGGGTTTTAAAACACCGGTTCAGCCGGGCGGAGTCATTCTTGAACCTTTTAATCCGCTGGCTGTCGCGATCGGTCTGGGTGCTTCTTTTGTATCGCGCGCCTATTCGGATGATATCAAAGAGACTAAGGAGATAATAAAAAAAGCAATAAAGCATAAGGGATATGCGCTTGTCGATTTACTTCATCCCTGCGTAACGTTTAACAAGTTTAATAACAGAAAATGGTTTAAAGAACATACTTATTATTTGAAAGAAGAGCATGACCCAACCGACAGGAATAAAGCTTTCAAGAAGGCAACGGAAATTGATAAACTTGCCCTTGGTGTGTTTTATATAAATAAAGCCAATAAGCCTTTCGAAGAAAAGCTGGTTGCTTATAGAAAGAATAAGAAACCTATGTTTGAAAGAGAAGTAGATTTTGAGAAATTGGAAAATTTGATAGAATCAAAAAAGGGTTAAACATTAAGAATATATGAAAAAGTTAAAAATAGCTTTTTTCGATGCAAAGCCATACGATATAAATTTCTTTAACGAAGCGAACAAGAAATTCCGCTTTGATATTAAGTATTTTCAAAGTCATCTTTCCGAAAACAATATTGTTGTTACTAAAGGCGCTGATGCCATCTGCATTTTTGTTAATGATAGGATTAATAGAAAAATCGCGGATGAATTGTACAATAACGGCATAACTCTTATAGCTCTTCGTTCCGCGGGTTACAATAATGTAAACTTAAAAGCTGTTTTCGGAAGAATTCATGTGGTCAGGGTTCCCGACTATTCTCCTAACGCGGTTGCCGAACATACGGTTGGTCTGATATTGTCTTTGAACAGAAAAATTCATAAAGCATATTACAGGACCCGGGACAGTAATTTCAATATAAACGGTCTTTTAGGTTTTGATATGGCCGGGAAAACGGCCGGAATTATAGGAACCGGCAAGATAGGAATTGTTGTTTGTAAGATTCTAAAAGGCTTCGATATGAAAGTAATCGCCTACGACAAGTTTCCTGATAAAAAGAATGAAAAGAAATACGGTTTTTCTTATGTGAGTTTGAATACGCTATATAAACAATCGGACATTATAACCCTGCATTGCCCCCTCACACCAGAGACAATGCATATAATCGATAAAAAGAGTATTGAAAAAATGAAGGACGGAGTTATGATAATAAATACAGGCAGGGGAAAGCTTATAAATACGGTAGATCTAATAGCAGCTTTAAAGAAGGAAAAAATAGGCAGCGCGGGGCTGGACGTTTATGAAGAAGAATCGGAATATTTCTTCGAAGATTATTCAAGTACTATAATTGGTGATGATGTGTTAGCAAGACTGCTTACTTTTCCTAATGTGTTAATAACTTCTCATCAGGGATTTTTTACGAAAGAAGCGCTACAGAATATAGCTAAAACTACTCTTACAAACATTAAGCTTTATTTCGAGGAGAATAAACTGCCAAATGAAATTTGTTATCGTTGCTCGGAATTCGGCTCTGGTAAACCCTGCAGGAAAGATAAAACCGGAAGTTGTTTTTAGTTTTTGGGGACAGGGATGGGGTTCTAGCTTCTAGCTTCTGAATTCTTCTATTATATTTCCACCCCCAAAGTCACTCTTATAATTATCCCTATTACAAAAGAAAGGGCGGCAACTCCGAGGCTTAAAAATGTCATCTCAAGAAAACGTTTTCTGAAAGGTAAATCCTTTGCAATTGAAACGTAGTAGTTGAAGAAGAATATAATGAATACTCCGATACCCAGAGTTGCCGTCAGGGCTAAGATATAATTGTTAAAAATAAAATATGGCAAAACCAGCAATAAAACAGTAACAATATAAGCTGTTCCAGTATAGAGTGAAGACTTGAGCGCTGTTTCAGTATTTCCTTCCGCTTTTGTAGAGAGGTATTCTGAAGCACCCATAGAAAGAGAAGCAGCAATTCCTGTTATGATTCCTACCGCCGCTATGAGACTTGTTTTTTGAAGGGCAAAAGAAAGGCCGGCAAGACTCCCGGTTAATTCAACAAGAGCATCATTTAAACCCAGAACAATTGAACCAACATAGTTGAGCTTTTCTTCGTCGAGTAAATCGATCAATTCTTTTTCGTGTTTTTCTTCATCTTCTGCGATTTGTTCCGCTTCCGGGATATATTCCGCGATTTCCATGTAATTAACCTGAGCCTGTTCTTCGCCTTTTTCCATCAGTTTTACCGCAAAAGTGTACCCTAAGAATTTTGCGATTAAAGTAAATTTAAAAATTTTCCAGCGATTTGGCTTTAGATCTTTCTTCGTAATTGTTTGCCAGAATTTGGCATGCCTTAATTCTTCGTTTGCAATATCGAGCAAAACTTTTCTGTTCTTTTTGTCTTTTACTAATTTTGCAATATTGGAATATATATAGTATTCGGTAAGTTCACTCATTTGAGCAGTATAAATTTGTTTCATAATATGTTCAAGAGCTTCTAGTGACTTCCCCATCAAACCTCCTTATAGTAGCAGAAGATTGTTAAAGTTTAACCCCTGCATCAATAAAAACTTTTCTTCTTTTAAATTTTATGAATTTTTTGCCGTTTTGTCAACCGTTTTTTCTATAGACTGTTTTTAAATTCTTTGCAATATGTTATTTGAATACTTCACCCGTTTCTTTTGCCCAGAAAACGAGGTCCAGGGTATCCATCGGTATATTTAAATTTTTTGATAACTTTTTCATTTTTTCTTCTATTTCTATATACTTTTTTTCTGATAAATTTTTTGGGTATTCTCCTAAGACCCCAAGTTCTATTAGATTTCTTATAATATGTCTATCAAGTATAGCTATATCTGCGCCAAGCCCAATATTTCGGAGGAAATGACTCGCTTCCTTCCATCCTATACCTTTCAGGTTTTTCACCAGATATTCTCTTAAGGTTATAGGAGATTTAGATTTTTTTATGATACTATATATTGAATCGCCACCCTTGAAAAATTTATTTCTGGCTTCGAGAAGATATTCTGTTTTTTTATTTTTAAATCTGACCTTTTGCAGCTCTTTATTTATAGCTTTCTTTGTTCCGTTAAGAAGAATACTCTTTTTTCGCATCGATAGGATCGCCTCCCAGCACAATCTTGCTTTCGATTGAGGAGTCAATATGCAGAAGGCTAATTCGGCAAACACCTCTTCGGGACTTGCGTTTTCGCCTATTTGCTTGAATTCGTCGAGCCGGCGTTCAATTTCTTTCTTGAATTTCGAATATACTTGTTTTATTTCGGGGATATTTTTTTTATTAATTTCCAATTTTCCAAACTTACCATACTAAAGTGATTGCCTATGTCAAGACGGCAACCCACCCCACACCAAATATTAACCACAGAGGACACAGAGAAAAACAAACCCTCAGAGACCACAGAGAAAAACAACAAATTATTTTTTTAATTAAAAACCCCAACCCCTCCAAAAAATAGAAACAACGAATTACACGAATAGCACGAATATCGAAAAGAAAAAAACTGATTTATTTGTGCAATTTGTTGTTAAAAAACGGGTGGTGCGGGTTCTTTATTTTTCCTATTCGACAATTTAACCATTCAACTAATTTTCTGACGCCCTGATTCTTCTTGCTCCGCAAACCTGCTTTTCTTTTTCTCAATTAGAGAAAAACTACACCTTGACAAAAACAAGAAATCATATATAATGATTTGGAATAATTTTAAATTTGTAATGATTACAAAAATAAAATGAAAGTTCAGGAGGTAAGATGAAAGAGATGACGAAGAGAGCCTTAAGCGATGCGTTCGCCGGAGAATCTATGGCTCATATGAAATACATTATTTACAGCGATATTGCAAGAGAGGAAGGATATTCTAATGTGGCAAGGCTTTTTGAGGCTATCGCGTATGCCGAGAGAGTGCATGCCAGAAATCATGCCAGGCTTTTAGGCTTATTGGGTAAGACGGTTGGCAATCTTCGGAAAAGCGTTGACGGAGAATCCTTTGAAATCGAGGAAATGTATCCTGTTTATAAAAACACTGCAAGTCTTCAAGGTGAGAAGGCGGCAGAGATTTCAAATAATTACGCTTTAGAAGCCGAAAAAATACATCAAACTATGTATGCAGAGTCAAAGAAAGATGTTGCAAAAGGTAAGGACATAAAATTAGCAGAAGTTTATGTTTGCCCCGTTTGCGGATATACGCACGAAGGAAATCCGCCGGATAAATGTCCGGTATGTAACGCTTCTTCTAAAACATTTAAAAAATTTTAACGAAAGGGAGGTATTGAATTATGGGTTTTGCAGAACTTTTAAAAACGGCTGATTGGAAATCTGAAAAACATGTACCTGCAATAGAAGTATTGGAAAAAGATGAAAAGGTCAAGTTAAGAGTTTCCGTTGGTAAAGAAATTCCTCATCCAAACAAAACCGAACATCATATAAGGTGGATCGAAGTTTACTTTAAGCCCGAAGGCAGTAAGTTTCCTTATATGATCGGAAAGGCTGATTTTGAAGCACACGGAGCTTCCACGGAAGGTCCCGATACAAGTACGGTTTATACTGAACCGGATGTTAATCTAACGTTTAAAACCGGAAAATCTGGCACTATCTATGCTTTCTCTTACTGTAACATCCACGGCCTGTGGGTTAACGAAGAGGAGTTGGATATATAGATATTAGTGAAGTAATAAATTAAATATTAAAAATTAAAAAGCAAAATTACAGATGAAAATGCAAAATTTTTTATATTGTTCAAATACATGTAGTTTTTTTATTTTTGAACTTTAATCTGTATTTTTGCATTTTGATTTTTGAATTTAGCGGCTTCGCCGCGCATGGAATTTTCTACTTGAAATCTACTTGGATTTCGCTATAATAGATTAATAGATATGAAAATAAATTATGAATCTTTATTCCGGATTTTTAGATTTCAATTGTCTTGTGTATTCGCAGACGGGGGTTTTAAAAATGAAAAATTCGAGAATTTTCAACGGGTTTTTTCTTTTGTTGGTTTTATGGTTGCCTGTAATATTGCAGGCAGAATTAAAAAAGGATTTAAGTTTACTTAGGCCTCCGATGGATGAGTTTATAGATTCTTTAATGGTGAAAATGACGCTTGAAGAAAAGTTGGGTCAGCTGGCTCAATATACAGGTGGCTTGCATAATGCGCTCAACTCCATGGTGGATGACAAGCTTAAAGATATGATAAGGAGGGGTAAGGTTAGTTCTTTATTGCATGTATTGGGTGCCGATTTTCTTGGTGGCTTGCAGAAAATAGCTGTCGAAGAATCGCGTCTTGGAATACCCTTAATATTTGGTCTCGATGTTGTTCACGGATTTAAAACAATTTTCCCCGTTCCTCTTGCGTCTGCCTGCAGTTTTGAACCGGAAGCTGTACAGCGAACAGCAAGAATTGCGGCAGTTGAAGCTGCGGCTTCGGGTGTACACTGGACTTTTGCTCCTATGGTCGATATTACTCTCGACCCAAGATGGGGAAGGATAGTGGAAGGAGTGGGGGAGGACCCTTATCTGGGTACTGTTATGGCAAAGGCGCAGGTCGAGGGTTACCAGGGAGATGATTTGAGTTTTGCAAATACAATTCTTGCATGTCCGAAACATTATGTCGCCTATGGTGCGGCTTGTGGCGGAAGGGATTATGATAGTACAGAAGTTTCGCTGCGAACACTTAATGATGTGTATTTGCCGCCTTTTCTTGCAGCAATTAAGGCTGGAGCCGGGTCGATTATGAATGGATATAACGATATTAACGGAGAACCCATGTCTGCGAACAAAGAGCTTTTAACTGATGTGCTTAGAAAAAAATGGGGTTTTGGTGGTTTTGTTGTTAGTGATTGGGATTCAATCGGAGAATTGATAAATCATGGTGTTGCGAAGGATAGATTGGAGGCAGGTAAGAAGGCGTTATCTGCTGGGATAGATATGGATATGAAGAGTGGAATATTTGGCGAAGATATGTTGGAGGCCGTAAAGAAAGGGGAGATACCGGAAGAATTAGTGGATAAAGCGGTCAGAAGAATTCTTGAGGCTAAATACAAATTGGGACTTTTCGATGACCCGTTTAAGTATTGTGATCCGGAGGTCGAAAAAGCTGAGATTTTAAAAGAAGAGCATATTAAGGCAGCAAGAGATATGGCATGCAAATCCATTGTATTATTAAAAAATGAAGATAATGTTCTTCCTTTGAAAAAGGATTTGAAAAAGATTGCTGTTATCGGGCCTCTTGCGGACGATTCGAGAGCGCCTCTTGGTTTGTGGAAAGCTGTTGGTGAAGAAAAGGATGTTGTGACCGTATTAGAAGGTATAAAAAATATAGTTTCTGAAGGGACAGAAATTCTTTATGCTAAAGGCTGTGAAGTAAATGGAGATGATGAAAGCTTATTTACGGAAGCTGTTTCTTTGGCTGTAAGGTCAGATATTGTTGTGCTGGTTCTGGGAGAATCCGCTAATATGAGCGGAGAAGCTAGAAGCCGCTCGGAAATCGATCTTCCAGGTGTTCAGAAGAAACTTGCTAAGGAAATTGTAAATACGGGAACTAAAGTGGTAGCTGTGCTTTTGAATGGAAGACCGCTTGCGACTTCCTTTTTGAGTGAAAATATTCCGGCGATTCTGGAAACCTGGTTTTTAGGTATTCAGTCTGGTAACGCTATCGCCGATGTTTTGTTCGGCGATTATAATCCCGGAGGTAAACTTGCCGTAACTATACCGCGGAGCGTGGGTCGGATTCCCTCTTTTTATTATCACAGAAATACCGGTAAGCCGGCTTCTGAGGAAAATCTATTTACTTCCCGGTATATTGATTTACCTCTTACTCCTTTGTATCCATTCGGACATGGCTTAAGTTATACGGATTTCAAATACTCGAAATTAAAAATAAAAAATAAAAAAGTAGAAGCAGGTGACTCATTAGAGTTGAGTTTCTCTCTTAAGAACACGGGAAAAGTTTTTGGAAGCGAAGTTATTCAGTTGTATATCAAGGATGTGGTCGCAAGTGTAGCTCCGCCGGTTAAAAAATTGGTAGGCTTTAAGAGGATATATCTGGAAGGTGGGGAGGAAGTAAAAGTTAGTATGAAAATGCCCGTGAATCTTCTTGCTTTTTATAATAAAGATATGAAAAAAGTCGTGGAGCTGGGAGAGATTAAGTTAATGATTGGCAGTTCTTCCGAGGATATACGGCTCGACGGATCTTTCACGATTGCAGGGGAAGAAACCGAAGTAAGCGAGACAGAAGTTTACTATACTGAAGTCGAAGTAAACATGGATTAGCAGGTAGCTGGTTTCAGTTTTTGTTTTTTAAGTTTCGAGTTAATAACCTTTCCAGCTTTAGGCGTTTGGGATAACACTTTCGAAAAACCACAGTCAGTTTCCCCTGCGGTTTATTTCACAAGGAGTGCTGTTCGAGAAAGACGTGGTCAATTTCCCCTGCGGTTTTATTCGCAAGGAGTACTGTTCGAGAAAACCAGAGTCAATTCTCCCAGCGAGAGAATTGCTCTTTACCTCTCGCTCTCACTCTTTTCGATTTTTGTAAAATCGAAAAACCGTGCCCGTTCGAGCTCCGAGATATTTTCCTGAACAGTACCCCTTACTCATTGGGCTGTTTTTGTCAAAAGTCCATGCCCGCTCGGTCTGCGAGACATTTTTTATGAAAGGCATCCCTGAACTTTTAATATTTTAAGAAAATAAAAAGGATAGTGTGCCCGCTCGGTCTGCGAGATATTTTTCTTGAGCGGTATCCCTCACTCTTGGGTTTTAAACAACAAAAAAATCTCTGTGCTCTCTGTGTGTTTGTTTTTTCTCTGTGTGCTCTGTGGTTTAAAAAATCGAGGTTGGGGTTGCCCTCTTGACAAAGTTGGTTTTAGTGTTACCTTTTATTAAAAAGTAACACTTGTTAAAGGGGGTATTAATGGTTTTGTTTTTGGTGTATATTTTGGCGATTGTTGATTCTTCGGAATCTGTTATGGATACTTCGTATACTAAAATGTATTTTTCAGAAGGTGTAGTAGTTACCGCGAGCAGATACGAGGATGAGGTTTCCGATATCTCAACGTCTGTTTCCGTAATTACCGAAAAGGATATAAAATTTGTAAATTCTTATATAGCTCCCGATTTGCTTTCTGATGTTCCCGGTGTGGAAGTTATGAAAACGGGCAATTTTGGAAGAGCTGATGTAGTAATAAGAGGGATCGGAAATAATGGGAGGAAGCTTGGTTTCCTTGTCGACGGAAGACCGGAAAAGATGGCTATATATGGTTGTGCGGTAACCCATACGTTTCCTCTTCATAATGTAAAAAAAATAGAGGTTGTTAAGGGTCCCCTTTCTTCTTTGTACGGTTCCGGGGCTATGGGGGGTGTTGTCAATATTTTAACCAGGCAGCCCAGCGGTGGTGATAAGCTGAATTTCGAGTGTGATTACGGAAGTTACAATACTTACAATTTAACTGGTTCTTTCGAGGAATCTTTCTCTAAAATAGATTTTTTGGGTACAGTGCAAAAGAATTCATCCGATGGCTACCAGGAGAATTCGGCTTCGAGTACTGATGCTTATCAGGGTAATTTAGTATACAATATTAATGGAGATTGGAGAATTGAAAATTATGCCAAGTACGTGGAGGCATATAAGCAGGATCCGGCAACCGTAGGAGATACCTCTACTCCTGAAGGCTATCAGAACTACGAAAGAGGAGCTTTTGATGTTTCTGTGTATGGGTATATGGATAAAATCGATTTTCAAACAAAAATCTACAGGACTTATGGTTATCATGAATTTTCTGACGGATGGGAGTCGAGGGATAGAACCGACGGTTTGAGTCCTTCGGTTAGATTATCTTTTTTAAAAGGAAATGAGACTCAAGGCGGCTTTGAATTTTATAAACAATACGGGAACTGGATTTCTACTGATAGAAAGTGGGATAGGGCAGTATATGAAGGATTTATTCATACGCAGCAGAAAACCTCGTTTGTTAATCTTTCGGGAGGGGTAAGATATACTTATGTAAGCGATTCGGAAGGGGTTTTTTCATACGATGGTGGAATTGTTATTAAATATAATAACACAAGGATTCGGGGTAGAATAGGCAAAGGCTTTAGACTCCCTTCTTTTAATGATCTCTATCTTTTTTCTTCCTCGAATCCTTCTCTCGTGGCGGAAGAACTGTGGGATTACGAAATCGGTTTAAGGCAAAAATTGTCTGATATCATGGACCTCGATTTTGCTCTATACCGTATGAATACAAACAATTTCATCAGATTCTCTCCTACAAGTGGTCAATTTGAAAATATAGATACATTGATTGAGAAAGGGCTGGAAACTTCTATCGGTATATATCCCGTTGATTGGTTGAAGCTTAAAGTATTTTATTCTTATATCGACAGGGAGGATAGAACGCAAGGCGTTCCCGGTCAGAAGTTCAGCGGAAGTATTACTTTCGAGAGGGATATTTTAGAAGCAAGGTTGAGCGGAAGATATTTGACCGATTATTACGCTGCTGACAATCATTTAGAAGAAATCCCTTCCTATTATGTTTTTGATTTCCGTTTAAATGTTAAACCTAAGGATTATGTGTCTTTGTCTTTAGGTATCGACAATATACTTGATGAGTACTATGAGCGGTATGTTGAAGTGCCTAATGCCACAGGTTTGTATAGCATGCCCGGTAGGACTTTTAAGATGGGAATTGCTCTGGAAAAATGAATCTACTTTTTCTGATTTTAAGTATGGGAATAGTTACCTCGACAACCGATATATCTTCTGTTGTGGAGGCTATTGCTCCCGATGACGCTAAAGTGGTTAGCATTGTGTCCGGTGGAATGTGTCCCGGGCATTTTGATCTCTCTCCGGCTGAAGCTAATTTGATTTTTTTATCAGACTTAATTATTTATCACGGCTACGAATCATGGTTTGCGAAAGTGGAAAAATTAAAGCTCGATATCGATATAGTGGATTTAGAGACCGATGGTAGTTGGATGATTCCGGATATATATCTAAAAGGAGCTTTAGAGATTTACAATATTTTAAAAAAGGAATACGGTTCTGATAGTGTTAGTATCAGAAAAATCGATAAAAAGTACGAAAAATTTAAAATGAGTGTGGATACACTTTCTAATATAGTTGCAAAGAAGAAAGAATCGATTAAAGGAATTAAAGTTATTTGTAATGAACATCAGAAGGATTTTCTTCTTTTTCTCGGCGCGGAAGTTGTTGCCGTTTTTTCTCCGGGAGACGATATTTCTCTTAAAGAAATATCGGAGATAGTAAAAGTCGGAAAAGACGAAAACGTGCAGTTAGTTGTGGATAATCTTCAAAGCGGTAAAAAAGTCGGTAGCACGATAGCGGATGAATTAAAAAGTGCTTATATAATTTTTTCTAATTTTCCGGAAGAACAGGGATATAAGGTAACTCTTTTAAATAATATAGATCTCTTGCTGGAGATCATAAGTGATAAAAATACAAAAAGTTAGTAAATCCTTTAGTGGCAAAAAAGTTTTATCTGAGATTTCTCTCGATATAAAAAAGCAGGATTTTGTTGCGATAATAGGTCCAAACGGAGCAGGAAAGACGTGCCTGCTTAGAATAATAAACGGGCTTTTTATTCCTGATGAGGGAAAAATTAGAGTATTTGACCTTGATCCGGTTAAAAATGGTCTATTTGTAAGAAAAAAAATTGGTTTTATTTTTCAAAATGAGTTTATAACCAGAGATGTGCCTCTTTCGGTTAATGATGTTGTTTCTGTGGGGAGGGTAGGGGTAAAAGGGCTTTTTAAAAATCTTGATAAAGAAGATTTTGAATCCGTTCGAAATGCTATGGACGAGGTTGGAATAAGCGATCTGGTGAATAGACCTGCGGGTTTTCTTTCGGGAGGAGAGCAGAGAAAGGTGTCGATTGCGCGAGAATTGGCAAGAGATGTCGAAATTCTTCTTCTTGATGAGATTTTAATGAATTTAGACCCTGCTTCACAAATGGAAATTAATAATTTAATTACTCGTATTTACGAAAAACATAAATTGACAGTTGTTTTCGTAACTCATCTTCTAAGGTATTTACCGGAAGGTATTAATAGAGTTGTGGCTCTTAAGAATGGAAAAGTGTTCAGTGATTTTTCGAACCAAGATTTTAATTCAAAGGATTTATCTCGACTTTATGATGTCGATGAGGAAAATTTGAAGAAATATGTGGGAAATTTTAAGTTATAGTTATTTTCAAAATGCGCTCTTGGGTTCTATTCTTGCCGGGATAGGTCTCGGTATTGTAGGTGTATGGGTAGTTCTCCTCCGGATTCCCTTTGTGGGAGTCGCCATATCTCATGCCGCTTTTGCCGGGTCCGTAATTGGACTTCTCTTTGGAGTAGATCCTGTTTTGATGGCAATAGTATTTTCTTTGCTTGCTTCGATTTTAATAGGGCCTATTGCGGAAAAATCCGGTCTCGAAGCAAACGTGATAATCGGTATTATTTTTTCTCTTGTTTTGGGAATCGCTTTTCTCGGACTTGGTTTGATAAAGGGTCCCAAAACAGAAGCATTCAATCTTATCTGGGGAAGTATTCTTACTCTTTCAAGAGTAAATATATATTTGAACGCCGGAATAACTTTTTTTGTGATTCTTTTCCTGCTTTTTTTCGGAAAAGAAATAAAAGCGGTATTTTATAATAGAGAAGTCGCGGCTTCGTGCGGAATACCCGAGAAGTTTATTTTTTTTAGTCTGCTTTTCCTGTCCGGATTTGTAATTTGTCTTAATTTGAATACAATCGGAGGAATATTAATTTTCAGTCTTTTGATAAATCCTCCTTCGGCCGCGAGAATTCTGACTCACAGTCTTTCTAAAATGTATCTTCTATCGATTCTTTTTGGTATTATCGCCTGCCTATCGGGACTTTTCTTTTCTTATGTGTTTTCTGTCCCTGCCGGGGCCACAATAATAATCGTTTCTTCGCTTATTTTTATAATTTCAATGGTTTTAAGAGGTGGAAATGGAAGTTGATTGCTTTGAAAAGTGGGCGGAGAACTGGGAAGTTTCAGCGGAATCCAAGGTAGTTGCGGGAATATTTGTTAAAGAGTTAATGAGTAATGATTCCGCATTCGTTCTGGATTTAGCTTGCGGTAAAGGAGTGTTACGGGATTATTTAAATAAAAATATTCCCGGTTCAAAAATTGTTTATATCGATAAGGCTTTCGCGATGATTAAGGGCTTAAAGGAAACCTATCCCGATGAGTTTGCTATAAGGGGAGAAGGTGAGAATATTCCTCTGGATAGTAATAAATTCGATGCAGTTATAATTTACAATTCTTTTCCTCACTTCAAAGACAAGGAAAAAACTATTTCGGAATGTTACAGGGTATTAAAAAAAGGGGGGAGGTTAATAATAGGGCATTCCATGACTCCCGAAAAAATCAATCAATTGCATAAAGATGTCGGTGATCAGGTTGCCAATCACCGATTGCCGGAAGAGGAAATTTTTATAGAAATGTTTAAAAACTGCGGTTTTAAAGATATCGAATATTTTGTCGATAGTTATTTTTATGTGATGGGATTTAAATAGGATTAGCCACGAAGACACTAAGACACGAAGAAAAAACAACAAAATTAGTATTGTTGATTAAACCCCTCAACCCCACCAAAGAATAGAAACAACGAATCACACGAATAGCGCAAATTTCTTTTAATTTAACTCGAAACACGAAACCCAAAACTCGAAACTTTATAATTTCACACAAAGTCACAAAGGACACAAAGTTTTTATTTATTTTTTTTGACTAGTGACCAGTGACTGGTGACTGATGACTACTTTTTCATTCCTGCGCTACGAATTTTTCTCTTTTTGCTTTTATATTTATTTCCTGAACTCTGTCGGCTATATCTGCGTTTATATATGTATAACCATTAAAGGTTTTGGAAGATTCTCCTGAAATGTCCAGATTTTGCAAAACCTCATCCGCAATAATCGAACCTTCTTTATTCAAGAATTCTACTGTGGCTGTAAGATTTATTGATTCTTTTTCCTGATTGTAAACAGTAAATTCCCAGAAAAATTTCCATTTTTCACTGCCTCTTTCCGTAACTTTGGTGTTGGCTCCGAAAATATTCCATGTTGGTTCTTCCAGGTCTTTTCCTGACGCTACGATTTTACCCGAGGTGGATTTTTCCTCTTTTATTTTTCCTTCAGTTGCGGTTTTAGGCTCTAAGGAGAGTTCGATTGCATCGTCAACACCATATCCTGTAATCCTGCAAACTTTGCCCAAAGAATCACTTTCGAATCCCACGATTCCGGGTTTGTCGGCTTCTCCGGACATGTATGCTTTGTTTTCTCCCGTTTTATAAGTGATAGGATTCTCGAAAGCTATGCCCAATTCGCGCTTGATCCATGAAACGGAACTGTTTTTCGGATAATATCCGTTTTCCCAGGAGAATTTCTTTGCTGCTTTTTCCATTATTTTCATATTTTCTTTAACGGATACGATTGTGATTGCTTCGCTGACCTGTTCATAGGATTCACCGACGACAGAAATATACGGAGACATTAAGTGCCCAAGCGCAACACCCGCAATAAAAGCCACAATGATTAAGAATACAGCGCTTCTTTTTTTCATTACTTCCTCCTAAGTCCGATTTATATTTAAGTATAATGAATTCATTCTCTTAAGTCAATGGTATTTTTGGCTACGAATAGCCACGAAGGCACTAAGATACAAAGAAAGAAACAACAAGAAAATATTATTTTTTATAATTTCCACACCCATCCCAAAAGAGAGTAACAACAAATAGCACAAATTACACAAATGTATTGATAATGAGCATTTTTTATATAAGAATGAATCTTTTTCGTTTTATTCGTGCTATTCGTGTAATTCGTTGTTTCTATTTTGGGGAAGGGTTGAGGGTTTTAATCGGAAATATAAATTTTGTTGTTTTTCTTTGCGTTCTTTGTGGGCTTTGTGGTTCAATGATTTTTTTATATTGCTTGACATGGGATAAGCATAAGTTATATTTGTTTTGGAGTATTTAATTTATATTAATATGAAATTTAAGGAGGGGTATTTAAAGGATGATTGATAAAGAGAAAGAGTTAGCAGGGGCGGCTGTTTCGGATTTCTTATCCGATGGCATGATTTTAGGTCTTGGTACGGGTTCAACATTTTATTACGCTATAAAAAAGATAGGTGAGATGGTCAAAGAAGGTTTGAAAATAAAAGCAGTTTCCACTTCATCTTCCACGGATAAATTAGCGGAGTCTTTGAATATTCCTCTTTTGTCTATCGATGATGTCGAGGAAATCGATTTGACCATAGACGGCGCCGATGAGGTTGATCCTTTTTTCAACGGAATAAAGGGAGGAGGGGGGGCTTTATTGTTCGAAAAAGTAGTGGCGAAATCTTCCAAGAAAAATCTATGGGTTGTTAATGCCGCAAAAATGGTTGATAAATTGGGCGCTTTTCCTTTACCTATCGAAGTTGTTCCTTACGCTTTTGGTAACGTCTTTAAGAAACTCGAAGCCAGAGGATATAATCCCAAGATTAGAATGAAGGAAGGGGAAAAATATCTCACAGATAGCGGTAATCATATAATAGATGCGGGTTTGGGAGCAATCGAAGATGCTTACAAATTGGAAATCGAATTAAACATGATTCCCGGTGTCGTCGAAAACGGCCTATTCTTAGATGTTGCAGATATCGTTATTGTGGGAAAAGGGGATGTAGTGGAAATTATTCGAAAAGAATAATTTAGTTGAATCGTTAAATTGTTGAATAGTTAAAACAAACGAAATTTTTTATTCGTGTTATTTGTACTATTTGTTGTTCCTCATAATTTTGGGGTTATGGGTTTTTAAAAACGATAATTAAAATGGGTTGTGGGATGTGGACTTTGTGTTCTTTGTGGTTCAATTATAATTTGTTTTTTCGAGGTTGGGTGTTTTAAACAACGAAACATCTTTTTTTGTTTTTTTTCTCTGTGTCTCTGTATGAGATATTGGTTTTTGTTTTCGACTAGAGACTAATGACAGGTGGGCGTGTTGCCCAAAACCAATAGAATAAAATAACACAGTTCACATTGTTATTGCGAACTCTTCTTCACGCCTTTCCACCGTGACGCAATCTCCACGTATAGCTTGCAATTAAGCCCTTTAATTTTATCACAAGAGATTACTTCGCGAAAGTCGAGCAAGAGGACAAATTCGCAAAGACATTACTTTGGATAGCGAAAAGCCTTTCGGCAACACGCCCAGGTGACTAATGACTATTTTGAACCTTCAAGGTTCAAAATCTACCATTGACATTTTTATTTAATATTGTATATTTAAAATCTTAAAAAACTTTTATATCCCGTAATAACAAAATAATAAAGGAATATAAAGATAAGCGATTATAGGAGTTATGCATGTATAAGATATTAAAGAAAGAAAAAATTGGGCCGAATTTAAATAAATTCGTAATAGAAGCGCCGCTTGTACCAAGAAATTACCAGCCGGGTCAGTTTGTTATATTAAAGGTAAATGAGGTAGGTGAGCGAATTCCTATTACAATCGCAGAAGCGGATAAGGATAAAGGAACAATTACAGTATTCGTTCAGGAAGTGGGTAAGACTACTTATAAACTGGGAGAATTGAAGGCTGGAGATTCTATCTCGGATGTGGTCGGTCCACTCGGCCATCCGGCTAAAATAGACAAAGTTGGAACTGTCGTAACAATAGGCGGAGGAGTGGGTACTGCCATTGTTTATCCGGAAACGAAAGCGTTCAAAGAAGCAGGGAATTATGTTATTTCCATAATAGGTTTCAGAAATAAAGAGCATGTCATATTAGAAGAAGAAATGAGAAAATATTCTGATGAGCTTTATGTCCTGACCGACGACGGTTCTTACGGAAAAAAAGGATTTACAACCGATGAATTACAGGAGCTTGAAAGTGCAGGAAGAAAGATGGATCTTGTAATAGCTATTGGTCCCGCAATAATGATGAAGAAAATCTCGGAAATGACAAAAGGATATAATGTTAAAACGATTGTTTCTCTTAATTCTACAATGATGGATGCCACCGGTATGTGTGGGGGTTGCAGGGTCGAAGTTGACGGGGAAACTAAGTTTGCATGTGTTGACGGGCCGGAATTCGATGGCCATAAAGTAAATTTCGATTTACTTATAAAACGCCTTTCTACTTACGAAAAACAGGAAAAAGAAGCTCTTGACAGGTATAAAGATTGTAAAATCGGAAAGTAAATGAGCGATAAGAAAAGGGAGGCTCCTCGTGAGCCTATGCCCAAGCAAAAAGTCGAAGAAAGAGTAAAAAACTTTTATGAAGTTGCGCTTGGTTACACCGAGGAACAAGCAAAAAAAGAAGCGGCAAGGTGTATAGAGTGTCCTAAACCTCTTTGTGTTCGAGGTTGTCCGGTCGATATAAATATTCCCGAATTTATAAGATTAGTAGTTGAAGGTAAGTACACCGAAGCGGCAAGTAAAATAAAAGAAGATGACATTCTGCCTCGAATGACAGGCAGGGTTTGTCCCCAGGAAGACCAGTGCGAGGCGCAGTGCGTTCTGGGTTTAAAAGGTAATCCGATAGCAATAGGTCGTCTTGAACGTTTTGTTTCCGATTATGAGGCTGTAAATTCTAAAGGCCAGATACCGGCATTGCAGGCGAAGAAAAATAAAAAAGTTGCAGTTGTAGGGTCAGGTCCGGCGGGCCTGACCGTTGCAGCGGATTGCGCGAGGATGGGATATGAGGTTAAGATTTTTGAAGCTTTACATAAACCGGGAGGGGTTCTTGCTTACGGTATCCCGGAGTTCAGACTGCCGAAAGAGATTGTAGAGAGCGAAGTCGAAACTCTTGAAAAAATGGGTGTCGAGCTTGAGTGTAACGTAATAATAGGTAAAACAATTACAGTAAAACAACTTTTCGAGGAAGGGTATGCAGCAATATTTCTCGGTGTCGGCGCGGGTCTTCCGAGATTTCTCGGTGTAAAAGGAGAGAATCTCTTAGGTATATATTCAGCCAATGAGTTTCTGACCAGAGTAAATTTGATGAAAGCGTACAAGTTTCCCGAGTATGATACACCAATAAGTATCGGTAAAAAAGTCGCGGTTGTGGGTGGAGGCAATGTTGCAATGGATTCTGCGCGTAGTGCCGTTAGGCTCGGGGCGGAAGAAGTACATATAGTCTACAGGCGTTCGCGTCAGGAAATGCCGGCAAGGAATGAAGAGATCGAGAACGCGGAAGAAGAAGGAGTGATTTTTGATTTGCTGGTTAATCCACTTGAATTTATCGGAGATGAGAATGGTTGGGTTAAATCTATTAAAATGATAAAAATGGAGCTTGGCGAGCCGGATGATTCCGGTAGGAGAAGACCTGTTACTGTTCTCGGAAGTGAATTTGCATACGATGTTGATACAGTAGTTATTGCTATAGGGCAAAAAGCGAACCCGATACTTTTAGATGCTACCCCGGAAATAAAGAGAAATAAATGGGGTTATATAGATGCGGACTCCGAAAGTGGAAAAACATCGATGAAGGGTGTATTTGCGGGTGGGGATATCGTGACCGGTGAAGCGACAGTCATTAATGCTATGGGCGCTGGAAGAAAAGCAGCCAGGGCTATCGATAGATACCTCAAAACCGGTAAGTGGTGAGAAAAAACACGGGGAAAGATTATTAAAGGATTTTTTGTTTAACTAAAGCTCAAACTCTAAAGTCCAAATATTCACACCTGTTTTATATTTTTCTTTCTCTCGTTACGTTCTTTTAAACTTAAGTTACAGCCGCAGTAATCCTGACGGGTAAGCCCAAGTTCCTTTGAAAGCTTAACACTATTTATAAAACCGTTATTCTTTTTAAAGTTAAACTTCTCATAAACAACTCCATATTCTTTTGAGCCAGTCTCTCCCGCCCTGTTCAACATGTCGATTTTTTTATGAGGGCTTATACTCATTACAGTAGTAAAAGACTCAAAACCAATAGAACTACAGAACTCAGCGCTTCTTCTTAAACGAAGCAAGAAACACTGAAAGCAGCGAGCTCCCCCTTCGGGAGTATCCTCGTATCCTTTAATAGCATTTTTCCAATCCCGGGGGACATAATCATCGGCAGTAAAAGGGATATCATATTTTTTTGCTACCCATTCGGCTTCCTTAAGTCTGATCTCGTATTCTGCGGGCGGATAAATATTCGGATTACAGAAAAAGGAGTGAATCTCATATTGTTCTTTTAGCAGCGATAACACCCATGCCTCATCGGAAGCGCAGCATATGTGGAGTAAAAGTTTTTTATTCATATTAAGCTTTAAGTTAATTTAAGCCCGATATTCTGTCAAGTGTATTGGTGTGCCAAAATAAACCTTTTTAGCAGTACCCTCTGATTCTTACCGACGAAATTAATAAAAAAGATGATGGGGTAGGCAGTGTTTTGTGGATTTAGTAGTTTAATATATTTTTCTCTGTGTCTTAGTGATCTTTGTGTGAAAATAATTTGGTGGGGTGGGTTGGGTTTTAAACTTCGTATAAAAATCCTTTTTAATCTGTGTTTATCTGCGTCCTATTCTTTCCGTGTCTTAGTGCCTTTGTGGCTGACAATACTAGAAAAAGGTGTTGACTTTTTTTAATTGTAATGTATTATAATTGTTAAATTATAAGCTAAAGTTTAAATAAAATAAGAAAATTAACAATCTTGAGAACCACTGAAAGTTAAAATTCGGAAAGTGGAGTAAAAGGAGATTATGCTTTTTAAGAAGCAGTAATTAAAGTATGGAATATACGTGTATTGAAAAAATAGCGGATTTTGTTGATAAGCAGGTAGAAATTCGTGGATGGGTCTATAACAAGAGGTCCAGCGGAAAAATACAATTCCTGATGGTAAGAGACGGTACGGGAGTAATTCAAGGTGTTGCAACAGAAGAGGATACTGACCCTAAGAGTTTTTCTCTTATGGGTGATTTAGATCAGGAAAGTTCAGTGATTGTCAGAGGCAAAGTCAGGGAAGATAAAAGAGCTCCGATTGGTTATGAGCTTTCGATAAGTTCGCTCCAAGTTGTTAGCGGAAGTAAAGATTATCCTATTACTCCTAAATCTCATGGTACCGATTTCTTACTTGGTAACAGACATATATGGATCCGTTCGAGTAAGCAGTGGGCTATTTTGCGTATACGGGCAGAAGTGGTAAAGGCTGTCGAAGATTATTTGTGGGAAAAGGGATTTTTGCGATTCGATGCTCCTATTTTTACGCCTTCTGCTTGTGAAGGAACTACCACTCTTTTCGAAGTTGATTATTTTGGTGAGCCGGCTTATCTTTCCCAGAGCGGTCAGCTCTATTGCGAAGCAACTGCTGCTGCCTTTGGAAAAGTTTACTGTTTCGGTCCCGCTTTCAGGGCCGAAAAATCAAAAACCCGTCGGCATTTGACAGAGTTCTGGCAGGTGGAACCGGAAATAGCCTATGCTCATCTCGATGATTCTATTGAGCTTGCCAGCGGAATGATCGAATATTTGATAAAAAGAGTTTTAACTAATAGAAAAAGGGAATTGGAAGTTCTGGAGAGGGATATTTCTCTTCTGGAGCAGGTTAAAACACCTTTCCCTAGAATCAGGTATGAAGAAGCAGTAAAGAAAGTTAACGAGTTAGGCGAGTCAATGGAACTTGGTGAGGATTTTGGAGCCCCCCAGGAAACTGTTCTTGGGAAAAGTTTCGGTTCTCCAGTTGTAGTAACTCATTTTCCCAGAGAAATCAAAGCTTTCTATATGAGGAAAGAGTCCGGAAACGAGAAGGTAACTCTTTCTTTCGATATACTCGCACCCGAAGGGTACGGGGAAATCGTGGGAGGCGGAGAGAGAGAATTCGAAGAAGACAAGTTGAAGAAGGAGATAAAGGAAAGAAAACTCCCAGAAGATGCTTTTAAGTGGTATATTGATTTAAGGAAGTATGGTTCAGTTCCGCATGCGGGTTTTGGTCTTGGAATTGAGAGGACTGTTGCCTGGCTTTGTGGAATCGAGCATATCCGTCAAACTATACCTTTTCCCAGAACTCTGGGAAGAGCGTATCCTTAGTATATTAAGGAGGGTTTATGTTTTTTTTATCCTTTTTACTTGTTTCGGCTCTATACATCGATGGGGAAAATTATGTTAAGATATATAGAAGTTCCAATGAAATAGATCTTTTCTTTGTTGAGCAGGGTTTTTTTAATCCTGCGCTCGGGTTTGGCATTGTAGGTGCCGATTTAAACCCTGCAGTTCTCGGTAAAACCGATGACGTTGAATTTTTTACCGCTTTTTCTCTTCCGGGAGTAAGCTCGAACGATGTTAATTCCTTTACTTTTGAAGTTGAGGGAGACAATAGAGATATTACGAATGATGTTTTTGTTAGAGATGATAGTCGATTGTACGGGCAATACAGTTCTTTAGGAGGTATAAATTTTATTGGTTTTTCGAAAAGATTTGGTATGTTCGGTGTAGGTATTTCTTACGGAAGTGGTTATAGATTGGGTGTTGAGGCTAGTTTGAGTGGTAGTGTTTACGGCAGCTTCAAGTCGGATGAGTCTTTTGATTTCACTCACGATGATTTTTCTGAAATTCCTGTTGGCGATGTGGTAAGCGTAAGTCCGATAATTTCGGGTGGGATATCTTTTGATAATCCTTTACCTTTGAAGGTCGAATATACCGATTTTCCGATTTTTCTCGGAGGAGGTTTAAATTATGGGCCTCTGTCAGTTGGCGCGGGTCTTAAGTTCCAGAAATGCGGAATTATGGGAGAAGGAAGTTTTTCTGCTCGGATAGATAGTTTTATTCTTAGAGTGGAGGATACTATTGTTGTTGATGATAACGGTGATGATTGGATAATTCGAGACTTTTCGGCCGAGTTAGACCTGGATGAGGATCTTTTTAACGGTACAATCCAATCTACGGGTCTTTCGACTACGCATTCTGTCTTTACCTTTGGAACACTTTTTGATTTTGCTGGCATGAAACTTTCCATGGGGTTTGACTTTGGCGCGAGTTATGAGCTTGTAGGAGGATACCAGTGGATGTTTTCTGCGGTATCGGATTTGCCCGAGGATTTTATGAATATTGATTCAACTAATCTTACTATCATTCAAGATTCTTTGATTACCGGTACGGCAATTATTAGAATTGATAGTATGATTCGGGATGAGGACTCGGAATATGTGGCTGACTCCACCTTTACTTTCAGCGGTTCCAGTTTCAATTTTAGTTTTTTGCTCGATTTGCCGCTAAAGATAGGCTTTAACGGACGTTTTGGTTTTCCTTCTTCCGATTATAGCTTGAATAAGTTAGGGTTGTGTCTGTATTCCCGTTTGCCTGTTCCCGGCATTGGTGTGGATTTAGGTCTTGCTATGGATTGCGTTTTTCTCGGTGGTTCGGAAGTAGATGACTTTATATTTATTCCGTCTGCAACATTGGGTTTATCTTTTAGTTATGAAAGAGATTATCTTTGTTTTTATTTACCTGTTAAGTATGATGTTTCTCATATAGCTTCGGCGGTTCTTGGTAGCGTTTTGGAGGATAACGAAGACGAAGATGTAACTATTGACATGCGCAGCAGCGCAGGTATATGGGATAATTTGGCTTTTGGTTTAGGATTTAGAGTTAAAATGTAGAATGTTTAAAAGGAGGTCTTGTAAATGGCAGTTCGAGTTGGTGTAAATGGTTTTGGTAGAATAGGAAGATGTATTTTAAGAGAGGTTATAAAAAGAGACGATATAAAGATTGTTGGTATAAACGATATTGCTGATCTTAATAATCTTGCCTATCTCTTTAAGTACGATTCTGTTCACAGAAGATTTAATGGTGACGTAAAGGTCGATGGTAATTCTCTTGTTATAAATGGTACGAAAGTTCCCTTTACGCAAGAGCGAGAGCCTGAAGAGCTTCCCTGGGGGAGTCTTGGCGCAGATATTGTTTTTGAAGCTACTGGTATTTTCAGAACAAGAGATATGGCAGCTAAACACTTAAAAGCGGGAGCAAAAAAAGTTGTAGTCTCTGCGCCTTTTAAGGGAGACGATGGAGATTTTACGATTGTTTATGGGGTAAATCACGATCAGTATGATCCGGCAAAACATGATATTATTTCTAATGCCTCGTGTACAACAAATTGTTTTGCTCCTGTAGTGAAAGTTATGAATGAAATGTTTGGTATAGAGCAGGGTTTAATGACTACGGCTCATGCTTATACTTCTTCTCAAAAAGTACTCGATTTACCGGCGAAGGATTGGAGGAGAGGCAGAGCGGCTTCGCTTTCCATTATTCCGACAACGACCGGTGCTGCGATTGCTACTACGAAAGTTTTTCCCGAATTAAAAGGGAAATTGGATGCGATTGCTCTTCGCGCACCCGTACCCGATGGCGCTGTGGTTGATTTTGTTTGTAAGGTTAAAAAGGAAGCTTCGGTTGATTCCGTAAATGCGGCTTTTAAGAAATATGCCGATGGTGAGCTTAAGGGAGTTCTCGAGTATTCAAAGGATCCTGTTGTATCTATGGATATTATAGGTAATCCTCATTCTTCGATTTTCGATCCTGAATTTACCAAAGTTATCGGAGGATCATTAGTTAAGGTTCTTTCCTGGTATGACAATGAATGGGGCTTCTCTATGAGAATGATTGATGTAGCTATTATGATGGGGAAATCTCTATGAAGAAAGTTCCTTTTATCAAGGATCTTAACGTAAAAGATAAAAAGGTTCTTTGTCGTTTTGATTTTAATGTGCCTATTTCGAATGGAAAGATAGAGGATGATAATAGGCTAAAGGCGAGTTTGCCTACCATTCGCTATTTGTTGGAACATGGTGCGACTGTGATTATGATGTCGCATCTGGGTAGGCCCGGTGGAGCGCCTGTTGAAAAATTCTCGCTTCGACCAGTAGCAGAGAGGCTTTCTGCTTTATTAGGTAAGGAAGTCCAGTTTATAGATAAGACTGTAGGAAGCAAAGTTGAGGAGAAGGTCAAATCTCTCGAGCGTGGAGATTTGTTGCTTTTGGAGAATACCAGATTTCATTCGGAAGAAGAGAATAACGATAAGGAGTTTTCCAGACTTCTTTCGAATCTTGGTGATGTTTACATAAATGATGCTTTTGCTACTGCTCATAGGGCTCATGCCTCTACTTATGGTGTCGCAGAGTTCATTCAAGATAAAGCTGTGGGCTTTTTGATGATGAAGGAAATAGAGCAGCTTTCAAAGCTTATAGAAAAGCCGGAATCACCATTTACCGTTGTTCTTGGCGGTTTAAAACTTAAGACAAAGATACCTGTAATTAAGGGTCTTGCTCCTATTGCGGATGATATTTTGATTGGCGGAGCGATGTCTTTTAGCTTTATTCATGTAAAGGGTGGAAATGTAGGTGATTCTGTTCTTGAAGAAAGTATGTTTGATAAAGTCGAAGAGGCAATTTCGGAGCTTGAGCGACAGGGTAAGCATCTTCACTTACCGGATGATATGGTGGTTATAGATCATATGGAAAAAATTGACGGTTCTGCCGAGTGGGAAGTTGTACCTGCTTTCGAGATTCCGAAAGGTAAAATGGGCGTTGATATTGGTCCTCGGACTATTGTTAAGTATAAAGAGATAATATCAAAATCGAAGACTCTATTTTGGAATGGTCCTGTAGGCGTTTTTGAGATACCTCCATTTGATAAAGGTACATGGGAAATCGCGAGAGAGATTGGCGCCTTAACGAAAAAAGGAGGCTTTACTGTTGTGGGTGGAGGAGATACGGATAAAGTTTTTGAAGATTCTGATATTTCCGTGAACCATATCTCGACCGGGGGTGGTGCTTCTCTTGAGTTTGTTTCTGGTAAAGAATTAGCGGCTTTCAAGGTAATGTAAGGGAGGTTTTTTGATGAGGAAGTTACTAATTGGCGGTAACTGGAAAATGAATAAGGGTATCGCGGATACGATTAAATTCGCAGAGCTTATTAAAGAGAAAAAAGTGTCTACGGAGGATGTTGATGTATTCGTTGCACCTCCTTTTACTTCTCTTGTTGATGCCGTAAGGGGCTTTAAAGGAAGCGGAATTCGGGTTGGGGCTCAAAATCTTTTTTGGGAAGAACAAGGCGCATATACAGGTGAGATTTCTTCGGTTTTTCTTAAAGAAATCGGCGTAGAGTGGGTTATAATAGGTCATTCCGAGAGGAGAACTTATTTTGGGGAAACTAATGCCGGAGTCAAAAAGAAAGTAGAAAAAGCCTTGCAAAAACAACTAAAAGTTGTTATATGTGTTGGTGAAACTGAAGAAGAGAGAGAAGAAGGCAAGGCAAAGGAAGTAGTGGATAAGCAAATAGAAGAGGGGCTCTTAGGTGTTGAATATGGACCTGACAATCTTGCCGTGGCCTACGAGCCGGTATGGGCAATCGGGACAGGTAAGACGCCTCATCCGGAAGATGCCGAGGAGATGCATTCTATAATTAGAGAAAAATTAGGTGATAAAGGTGAAGAAATAAGAATAATGTATGGCGGATCTGTTAAAACACATAACATTAAGGATTTTATTTGCCAGGAAGACATAGACGGTGCTTTGATTGGAGGAGCATCTCTTGATGTTGATGGTTTTGCAGATATGATAAACATAGCAAAGGAGATCAAATGTTAGGATTTTTGGTTGCACTACATGTATTTTTTGCAGTTCTTTTAATTCTTGTCATTCTTATGCAGCAATCTCAGGGTGCGGGTATGAGTTCTGTTTTTGGAGGAACTGGCGGCGGATCTTTCTTTGGAGGAAGGGGCGCTTCGGTGCTTTTGCGGAAGGTGACCGTAGTACTTGCCGTTCTCTTTTTTCTTACCTCGACGACTATAGCGATTAGAATACCTCATTCGGTTGCCGGTGGGAAAGCAAGTATAGAGGATAGACTAAGAGAAAACTTGCCTGAGAGAGTTGGGGTACCTTTTGAGAAAGGCGGTTCAGAGGAGAATGTTCCAGAGGGTTTAATTCCAGAAGAGGGTAGTATGGTTCCGGAGGAAGGCGCAATTCCGGAGGGAAGCGCAGTTCCGAAGGGAAGCAACTGATACAACTTGAAGGAGGATTGTAATGTTTGCAGTTTTTGAGGCTAAAGGATTCCAGTATCTTGGAAGTCCAGGAGAAAAGTTGAAAATACCAAGGTTGGATCGTGAGATTGGGCAGAAAGTTACTTTTGACAAAGTTTTACTTGTTAAGAATGGAGATACCAAAATAGGCCGACCTTATATTGAAGGGGCTTCTATTACGGCGAAAATTATCGACCACGGACGATATAAGAAAATAATTGTTTTTAAGTTCAAAAAAAGAAACCGATATAAAAGAACGAGAGGACATCGCCAGGCCTATACCGAGATAGAAATTAAAGATATTATACTCGGTAGTAAGACAACTACTACAAAGAAGACTCAAGAAGAAACAGAAAAAGTTGAGAAAGATATGATAACTAAGGAAGAAACCAGGAAAATTAAAGCGGAAGCAAAGAAAAAGACAGCAACCAGGGAAGCTAAAAAGGCTAAGAAACCCACAGCTAAAAAGAAGAAATCTAGTGAAACCACAACTAAGGCAAGGAAAAAGGCTGACGAACCTAAGAAAAAAACAAAAAAGACCGTAAAGAAGAAAGAGGCAACTGCTAAGAAAAAGAAATCCACTGCGAAATCGAAGAAAGCTTCCGATAAATCAAAGAAGACAGAGAAATCGACAGATAAACTTAAGAAAAAGAAGAAATAAAACTAATAATTTAAAGGAGGATTAGAGATGGCACATAAAAAAGGTGTTGGTTCTTCACGGAATGGCCGGGATTCGAATCCCAAATATCTTGGAGTTAAAAGGTTTGGGGGAGAAGAAGTTCAGGCGGGAACTATACTGATACGTCAGAGAGGTACCAAGTATTACCCCGGTTGGAATGTTGGTAGGGGCGGAGATGATACGCTTTTCGCTTTAAAATCCGGCAAGGTGGAGTTTGGTAGTAGGCACGGTAAAAAAGTTATAAACGTAATCTCCGGATGATCAGGGTAAATATTACCACAAAGATCACAAAGGACACAAAGAAATAAAATGAGATGTTGTGTTTTCTGTGATCTTTATTTTTTTAAGAGTATTACATATAATTGTATTTTACTCTTTTAGAGGTTTGATATGTTGATGCTCTCGTTTATGTTTTTTCAAATTTTTTGCGCATCCAGCTTTATAAACCCTCATTCTGTAGAAAAAGGGATGCAGGGTATAGCGTTAAGTACTTTTGAAGGAACTAGAATAGATACCATCGAGGTTGAAATTTTGGGAAGAATGCCGGATTATCAATTCGGTAAAGATGTTATAATTGCGAAATTGAAAGGGGCAATTATTGACAAGACAGGTGTTATTGCCGGTATGAGCGGAAGTCCTGTTTATATAGAAGGTAAACTATTAGGTGCGATTGCCTATGGATGGTCTTTTTCAAAAGAACCCATTTGTGGTATTACTCCTTTCGCCGATATGAAAGAAATGAGTGAGAAAGAGTCGGTTGGTTCTTCGAATTTTACGCCAATAAAGCCTCTTCTTACCGTTGCGGGTTTTCCTACTTCTTCGGTTTCTCATTTGGATTCTCTCCCTTTCGATTTTGCGTTTAGTGAGACTGTTCTTGGAGGAAAAACCGAAGATGTTACTGAGTTGGTACCCGGTGGAGTTTGCGGTGTGACCCTTGTTTCCGGTGATGGTAATATTTCTGCTATGGGTACGATAACCGAAGTGGTCGGGGACACCATATTTGCTTTCGGGCACTCTGCTTACGCTACAGGTACTTCAGTGTTGCCGTTTTGTGGGGGAAGTGTTTTGACTTGTTTTCCTTCTCTTTTTAAATCGTTCAAATTCGCCATGCCGGGAGATATAGTCGGAAAAGTAGTGTTTGACGGAGGTGCAGGAATAAGGGCTGTAATTGGTGACGAACCTCCTATGGTTGATTGCAGAATAAAGATTGGAACACTCGAGAAAAGATACAAGGTAACTGCCGAAAGGAGTGTTTTTAACATTCTTCCTTCCTTTCTTGTGTTTTCGAATTGGGTCGAAGAGATGGGTGAATACGAAAAGGTCACCGTAAGCGGGGAATTAAATATTTGGACGGATGAAGGTAATATTTTGGTTCCTCTTGCTCTAAGCGGTGAGGGAATTCAGAGAGGTTTATATCAGTGGGTAAGGGAGCCTCTTATGGCAATTCAGGAAAATAGATTCGAGGGAGTAAATATTGATTCTATCTCTGTAGATTTATCGACAGAACCGGAAGTAAGAGAATATTTTATAAAGAATTTAAGTGTTGAAAAAAACAAATTTGGGCCGGAAGAAATGATTAATATTAATGTTGTGTTGAGTAGATACCGTGATAGAGATACAACTATTACCTTTAAGTTTAAAGCACCGCAGAGTCCCTGTGATTTGCTTTTCAGGGTCGCAGGTGGGAATGAATACACAAGCTTTGAACTTGGTCGGGCACCGCTTAAATTTGAGTTTGATTATTTCGATGAATGGAAAGATTTTTTGAACTCCTTACCGCCTCCCAATATGCTTATCTTTTCAGTTTATAAAAAAGAGCCTTCGTTGATTACAGATGCCGGAGAAATCAAGAATCCTCCACCCAGTCTTGGAATGATTTTAGAAAAAGGAGAAAGGAAGATATTTAGAGATTTATATCCTCTCTTTGAGGAGAAAATAGAATTTGATGGTCCCCTTGGTGGTGAGAGTTCTTCCCTTGTGGAAGTTAGGAGATAAAATGCTTTTATTTGTGCTTTCGTTTGCTTATTTATGGATATATGAAGGAGATTCTCTTTTTAATGGTCTTTCGGAAGGAACTGTGATCACGAGAGATTCGGTTTTTGTGGGGAATGAGATAGAGGAATTTTCGTGGGAAAGCAGCGGTTTTGTTTCCGATATAGTCAGGGTAGGTGATGATATATATTTTAGCGTATCCGATGCTGGCATAATTGTAAGAATGCGAGATGACGGAAAAACAGATACAGTTTTGACTCGTGAAGGAAATTTGGTTTCTCTGGGAAAAAAGGGGAACGTTCTTCTGGCAGGGTTATCTCCCGCAGGGAAACTTTTTTTCATAAAAGATTCAAAAATTGTGGACTCTTTGGATGCTCCTTCAGATAATGTTTACTGTATGTTCGAATTCGCAGGGCTTTTCTTAATCGGTACCGGTCCCGAAGGCAAAGTTTATAAGCTTGCCGGAGACAAAGAGTTTGAAGAATATTTTAAAACACAAGCGGCTTCTGTTACCAGATGGCTGGTGAAGGATAAGAACCTCTTTTTGGGAACAAGTAATCCCGGACTTATATACAGGATAGATAAAAATAATGAGGGGAAAATTTATTATGATCCCGGGTTCGAGGAGGTAAACGGCCTCGGTTACTGTGGAGATACTTTATGCATTTCCGGATTGTTGCCCGGGCAGGGTGAGTCCGTAGGGGGTATTAAGTTTTATCTGAAGAATAGAGAATATGAAGTTTATATGGGTACTCCTATATTATGTGGAGAGGTGGCTAATCTGAAGTTTTATGCCGGAGAATCTGAAGATGGTCAGTTAGGAGAGTTTCACCGCAGTGGTTTTAATATAGTTGCCGATCTGGACGAACCAAAAGTGACTGCACTTCAAGAGATTGATAATGATATTTGGATTGGTTCCGGTTATCCTGCCAAGGTTTATAAATTAACCGGGAAAAGATTGAAAGAAGGAGAATATATTTCTTCTGTATTTAAGGGAGGCGTTTCTGTTATATGGGGGAATCTCGACTACGAAGGTAAGGGAGATATAGATTTTTTTATAAGAGGAGGAAAGAAAGAAGAAGTGGATTCTTCATGGAGTAAATGGGAAAGCATCGATAAGCATATAGAATTGGAAGAGCCTTTCATACAGTGGAAAGCAGTTTTAAAACAAGATAAAGCTTATCTGAAAGGGGTTCGTGTTTCCTATGGAAAACAAAATTCTCCTCCGAGTATACGGGAGATTAAGGTTTTGCCCCCAAAGATAGGTGCTGGTAAGATGGATGAAGGTTCTACTATTATGGGTCCTATTCCACCGGAGGATAAGGAGCGACTTAGAAGTATGGGATTCTATATTCCGGAAGATGCCTATGTTATTGGAGAAGGTCTTCGCTGTATATACTGGCAGGCAGATGATCCCGATAATGATCAACTGGTCTTCGATGTTTATGTTTCTCGAGATTCGAAAAGTTGGGATGAAATGGAACTTGGTTTATCCGGAAACAGCTATTTTATTAATACTTCTGCCTATCCTGACGGTTATTATTATATTAAGTTGATTGCGAGGGACGACCTGGATCAGCCAAATTCTCTTAAGACGGAAAAGAAAGTTTCTTTTTTGGTCGATCATACCCCTCCGACTTTTAAGGAAATAGAAAAAAAATCCATTCGAGACAGCGTTCTTGTGAGTGGGACTGTAACGGATGAACTTTCATCTATTATCAGTGTTATGTATAGTACTGCGGAGACGCAGAAAACGCTTTGGAAGAGAGCACGGGCGGAAGATGAACTATTTGATGAGAAAGAAGAAAAGTTTTCCTTTAAGGTTGATAAAAAAGAAAAGTACGGTGCTATAAGAGTCGTTGATAGAAATGATAATAGCAGAGTTGTAAGAATCGAATTTTAGAAAAAATTAAAAAACATTAAACACAGAGGACACAAAGAAATAATTGTGTTAAAAAAGAAAAAAACACTGAGACCACAGAGAAAAAAAGAAATAAAAAATCTATGTTCTCTGTGGTGAAATATTATGGTGGGGTGTTGTGTGAGCTCTGTGCTCTCTGTATTTTGATTTGGGTGAGGAGTGGTGGGTTAAACAAAATAAAACTCTGTGTTCTCTGTGGTAAAATATTATGGTGGGGGGTTGGGTGGGCTCTGTGCTCTCCGTGTTTTCGTCGGGGTGGTGTGTGTTTTGGAAAAACAAAACAAAAATCTCTGTGTGCTCTGTGGTAAAAAATATGGGGAAATTTCTTTTTAAATATAGATCCTTTTTTCCGGTTCCGTATTTTTTGTTTTTATTAATTGTTATAGAATTCAGATCCTTGAGTTTCTTTCTGGGTAGTTTTATAGTTCTTTTAGGCCTTCTAATACGTTTCTTTTCGCAAGGATTCGCGGGTGATTGGATGAGAGGAAGTGAAGTTGGGGCTTTCTATATGCTTGATGAGGGAGTCTATAGTATTATGCGCAATCCTTTATACGTGGGTAATTTTTTTATCGGGTTTGGTTTTACTTTAGCTTCTAATTTTTTTCTTATTTTTCTTTTTCCTTTTTATTCGCTTATATTCTCAATATACTATTATTTGATTATCAAAGAGGAAGAAAGTTATCTTGAGAGGAAATTCGGAGAAGAGTTTATTCAGTATCGCAAAAGCACACCTGCTTTCCTTCCGAATTTTCGCAAATGGAAAACAGGGCAATTTTTGAGTAGAAATGCCCTGCGTATGGAGAGTAGTACTTACCTTACGGTTGGTTTTATTTTTGTTTTGTTTTTGATTAAAGTTTATATTTTTGATTGAAGACAGCTTTTGAACTTTTTGCATGACGACTCAATCACTGAAGAATGATAGCTTTCTTCCTGTATATATTATCTCCTATCTCTACTCTGACAAAGTAAATGCCGTTCTTTCCATTCCACTGGAGATTATAGCTGCCGGAAGGTCTGACTTCATTCATTATCTTTTCCATTCTCTGCCCAAGAATGTTAAATATTTCCACCTTTACTCTTTTTTCTTCCAGAAGAGAAAAATTAATATTAATTCCGGAATTTATGTTAATAAGGGAAACTCCTTCCTCTAAAATTTCATTTTCATCATCTTCTGAACTACCGGTATATTTGATGATATAAAGACCATCGTCCCTATCCGCAACGTAGGCGAGGCTGTCGACAACGTAGGCACCGGAGGCCTCACTCCCCGTATCATAATACCCAATCTCGACCGGGCTTGTCGGGTCACTCACGTCAATGATACGTAAACCATTGAAACCGGCTGCAACGTAGGCGAGGCTGTCGACAACATAAACACCTGAGGCTTCAATCTCTGTATCATAGATACCAATCCAAAACGGGCTTGTTGGGTCACTCACGTCTATGATATGTAGACCATTGGAAGAAGCTGCAACGTAGGCGAGACTGTCGACAACGTAAACACCCTTGGCCCAAATTCCCGGATCATAGTACCCAATTTCAACCGGATTTGAAGGGTCACTCACGTTTATGATACGTAGACCATCTGAGTTATCCGCAACGTAGGCGAGGCTGTCGACAACGTAAACATCTTGGGCCCAACTCTCCGTATCATAATACCCAATCTCAACGGGGCTTGTCGGGTCACTTACGTCTATGATACGCAGACCATCTAAACCGGCTGCAACGTAGGCGAGGCTGTCGATAACGTAAACGTCGGAGGTGGTGCTTCCCGTATAATAGTGGCTAATCTCAATTGGGCTTGTAGGGTCACTTACGTCTATGATATAAAGACCATCCCGGAAATCAGCAACATAGGCGAGACTGTCGACAGCGTAAACACCGTAGGACCAATACCCAATATCATAGTAGCCAATCTCGACCGGACTTGTCGGATTACTCACGTCAATGATACGTAGACCATCCCAGTAACTCGCAACATAGGCGAGGCTGTCGATGACGTAGATATCCATAACTTGAGATGGACATCTAATTTTACCAATAGTGGTGGGATTTGAAGGGTTAGTTACGTTAAGTATCCTCAGATAGCCTCCATCTCCTATGAACACAAGACTGTCAATTGTAAATACAGCTTCAGATGGACCGCTGAACCATCCACCTACAAGAGTACAGTCCAATGAATCACCCCTGAAGTTTTCACGGGTCCAATTCTCATTCACAGGTCTTCTATCTAACTCAATCTTTCTGTGAGATGTTTGGGCAAATAAACTGACAGTCCCGAAAAATATTAATAATACAACAATTGTATTTTGAATTAAGCGTCTCATACCCCCTCCTTTGTTATTGAAATTAAGTTATCTTCATTTATATAAATTATTTATTTAATTTAAAACGTCAACCCTGGTTAGCCAGAAAGACACTAAGACACGAAGATCAAAAAATTTTAAGTTGACAATGATGTGATTTTTTTTATAATATTTTTGTATATGGAATTAACCAGAAATATTGAAATCAGTTTTTATTGCCTGACGATGGAGTGTTTATGATTAATATTAGTACATATAAACTATGTTAGCCATACGAGTAGAAACAGTAAAGTAAAAATAAACTGGAGATTTAGATGATCATAAGAGAAGAAACTACATCAGACATTGAGGCAATCACCCAGGTCACAATAGCTGCCTTCAGGGCGCTCCCAATAAGCAATCACACTGAGCAATTCATAATCAAGGCATTACGCGCCGCAGGCGCACTTACTTTATCGCTTGTGGCAGAAATTGATGGGCGTGTTGTCGGACATGTTGCTTTTTCACCTGTAATAATTTCTGACGGCACAAAAGACTGGTACGGCCTAGGACCTGTTTCAGTGTTGCCGGAGTACCAGCGGAAGGGTATTGGTAAAGCCCTGATACGGGAAGGACTATCACGATTGAAAGCCCTGGACGCCAGAGGCTGCTGTCTGGTCGGGCATCCGGAGTACTACAGGAAATTTGGATTTGAGAATGTTGCCGGACTTGTTGTCGAGGGTGTTCCACAAGAGGTGTTTTTCGCTCTTTTGTTTGATGAGCATATTCCGCATGGTAATGTCATATTCCATGAAGGATTCAAAGCAAATAGTTAACAACCGCATCAACTCAGGATAACAATTCCGCTGTGCTTCATTGCCAACTGGTTATGCGGAACGTTAAGGTTCAAAGAACCTTTTACCGATAAAGAAAACAACATTAATTGCTTGGATAAGTATACTTGACAGAGTGAAAACTTAAATTATCATGTTAAAGTAATTGTTTTGATAATATGAATAAGAATTATTATGAAATTTTTGAAAATCCTAAAGGAATTCTACAGCCGACTGAGACCGCATCGTTATAAATATAATGCTGTTTTGTGGCAAAGTTTCGGCAGTTGAAACTTAATGTTGTGTAAGATGTAAAATTTTAAGAAAAATAGTCGAAAATGGGGGATATATTACGATGCGTAGAACTTTATTAATGTTAAGTATTTTGATGATAATTTTATTTAGTTATCAATTCGTCTATGGTCAATGTGATTTCCCAGATTATTTGGAATCTGAAAGTTGGGATGATGTTTCTTTATGGGAGTCAATCCCTAAGCAAGGTTGTACAATAGAAGTGCTACCTTATTCAGGATGTAATGAAGATGGGATAGAAATTTATTATTCTTTACTTCCCGATACTGGATGGGTTATTATGAGGAAAGATTCAATTTCAGGATATAGCGAAGACAATCCCATTGTTTTACTAATTAAAGCAAAAGCATATAGCGATATGGAATTAAAGTTTGTTGATGAGGATGGTACCGTCTTCGGTAAAAGATATTCCATCGAAGATAGGTATGATGATTGGACGAGTATTGTTATTTATTTAGATGATACGAAATATTGGTGGGGTGGCGATTCTACTTTTCATAATTTAGAGAGTTTTGAGATTGCATTTTCAGCAGGTGACTCCGGTCATGTTTGGATTGATGAAATAGGTATTGGTAAACAAGGATTACTAACAGGGTTGTTTTTAGATCCATACAGAATTTTAGAAGGGATTGGGTTCAAACAGCGTCGACATGAATATATGATACAAGAAGATTCTTTAGTAATTGAATACCTTAAAGCAATGCAGGATGCGTCTCCTAATGATAGTACGGTTGGTTCATACTATGGTGATGATAGTTTTCATACATTCGATAACAGTCTGGTTGCGATAGCGTTTATATTAAAAAAGGAAATGACTCGAGCAAAAAGGATTCTTGATTTTTATGCTAATGCGATTGATACTAATAACACGGAAATAAGAAAGCAAAATTTTTATTATAGACCGACTCTTAGTGACACAGTTATGATGAGAGGATTCTATCAACGTACACTTTTTGAAAATTATTTTGCTAAAGATTCCTGTGATAGATGGATTGGGGACATGGCGTGGTTGTATTTGGCATTTAAGCTTTATGATAATGAATCTGATTCGGACATGTATCTTAATATTAGATCGCTGATAGTGGATCTTTTTTTGCGTTTCTATAAAGATGAAGGTGATTGTGGCTATATAATGACTGGTTGGCAAAAACTTGACAGCGAATTCGATAGCACTGGGCATTATGAAGGAAACATTGATTGTTATGCGGTATTGAAAGACTATGAGGAGGAAGAGAAAGCACAAGAGATAAAAAAATGGTTAGATAAAGAATTAGATGGAAAAAATGATTTACCTTTAGACCTGTATAGTTGGCGTGTGTTGGCTTATGGTAAAGGTTATGAAAGTATCCTTAATATTCCTGAATATGATTTTAGATATAGAAAGATTATGGAAATAAATAGTGATAGTTTAATGGGTTTTTTTACCGGGCCTAACATAGAGGTTGATAATATCTGGGTGGAAGGGACTGCTCATATGGCTTGTGCTTTTTTGGTTTATGGCGATACACAGCGGGGATATTTTTATGCTAATCAATTAGATTTATTGTTGATTGAGAATATTATTGATGGTAAACTAACGCATACATTGCCTTATGTCGTCAACAGAACAGGTGGTTTTTCTGGAGTTGATACGGCTAAGGGAAGTGTATCTGCCGCTGCTTGGTATATTATTGCCAAAAATGAGCTAAATCCAATGGATCCTCCTGATCCTTCGGGTACCCTCCAGATTCCAAGAGTTCTTACGCTCTATCAAAATTGCCTTAATCCATTCAATCTATTCACTAAAATATCCTATTCAATACCAAATTCAGATTTTGTGACGTTGAAAGTTTATGATATTATTGGAAGGGAAATTAAAACTTTAGTCAATGAAGTTCAAAAATCGGGAGAATATTCCATTAATTTTGATGCAAGTGGTTTATCAAGTGGTATCTATTTTTACAGATTACAAGTAGGAAAGAATTTCACAGATACAAAAAAGATGTTACTGTTGCGGTAGTATTAACAGCGTCAGATATTGAAATGTGAAAAGGAAACGTAGTCTCTAGTCTTCAGTCACCAGTCATTAGTCAAAGAAAACAAACAAAAAATCTTGTGATAATCTGTGTCAACAGGGTCAGACATTGAAATGTGAAAAGCTTTTGTGGATTCTTCGAATCCAAGTTAAATGGTTGAATAAAAAAACAGTTAAATTGTAACAACAAAATTACAATAACTACATGTCCTACATGTGAAAAAATTGGGTAGGGTTGGGTAAAATAACCTAATATTTCTTTTTTTCTCCGTGTTTCTGTGTCTCCGTGTGATGATTTTTTTGGTGGTGGGTGGTGGTGGCTTGACAAGCATTGAAAATGTATTACATATAACGGAAAATTTGTCGTTTATCAATCCAATAATTCTAAAGGAGGGAAATGTTATGGAAAATGTTTTCTGGTTAGTGCCCGGTATTTCGGTAATCGCACTGCTTTTCGCATGGTTCTTTTATTCGCAGATGATGAAGAAAGAAGAAGGAACTCCGAGGATGATCGAAATCGCTAATGCCGTAAGGGAGGGCGCTCTCAGTTATTTAAAAGTCCAGGACAGCGTTGTGGCGATTTTCCTTGTTGTAATGGCTATTCTTTTTGCTGTTCTTGCTTTCGGGCTTGGAGTACAATCTAAGTGGATTCCACTCGTTTTCTTACTTGGTGGTTTTCTTTCGGGGCTTTCGGGATTCCTGGGAATGAAAACCGCGACGAAGGCTGCAGTCAGAGTAACAAACGCTGCCAGGGATTCTCTGGGTTCCGCCTTAAGTATTGCTTTCAGGAGCGGTTCAGTTATGGGTCTTTCAGTTGTCGGTTCGTCTCTTCTCGGTATATCTATATTGTTCGCGATATTTTATTTTGGGTTGGGGTTGCCTCTTGTTGAGGTTACAAGTATTATGCTCGGATTCGGTATTGGCGCGAGTTTTGTTGCTCTTTTTGCCAGAGTGGGAGGAGGAATTTATACCAAAGCCGCCGATGTCGGAGCTGACCTGGTAGGTAAGGTTGAGGCTGGGATTCCCGAAGATGATCCCAGAAATCCGGCGACTATCGCAGATAACGTCGGAGATAATGTCGGAGATGTTGCAGGCATGGGAGCTGATTTATATGAATCTTATTCCGACGCGGTTGTAGCTACTATGGCTCTCGGGGTCGCGGCGGGTCTTGGAATAAATGGAGTTCTTGAGCCTCTGCTCATTGCCGGCGCGGGCATATTGTTTTCCATATTGGGAATTTTTCTCGTCCGGGCCGGAAAAGAAGCCACCCAGCACAGTCTTATTCAATCTCTTTCAAGAGGTATAAACTTTGCTATGATTGCGACGGGAATCCTTGCGATATTTGTAGTGAATTTTATTACACCGGATAAGATGGGGGTAATTGGTTCGATATTGGTGGGACTTGTAGCGGGTACGATTATAGGAAAAGCAACGGAGTTTTACACATCTTCCGCTTTTTCTCCCGTTCGTAAGCTTTCTGCTTCGGCAAAGTCAGGACCTGCGACTTTGATAATCGACGGTTTAGCCCTGGGTCTCAATTCTACGGTTATTCCTGTTGTAACAGTAGCTGTATCTATAATACTCGCGTTTGCCTTCGCGGGAGGATTTAATAGTTTTATAATGGGTTTGTACGGCGTTGGTCTCGCGGCTGTCGGTATGTTGTCGACTCTTGGTATTACTCTTGCTTCGGACGCGTATGGTCCGATTGCCGATAACGCGGGCGGGATAGCGGAGATGAGTGAATTAGGTAAGGAAGTCAGAATAAAAACAGATCAGCTTGACGCGCTCGGTAATACAACTGCCGCAACAGGTAAAGGTTTCGCGATAGGTTCTGCTGCTTTTACGGCGCTGGCTTTGATTGCGGCATATTTAACAGAAATTAAAATGGCTTTGACACGGCTTGGAGTAGAGGTTATTAATATTGGGGAACGAGTTGTAAGTGTCAGTAGTGTTACTTTTCTGGAGCTCTCAGACTATTACAATTTAAGTCTTCTCAATCCGACTCTTCTTGCGAGTCTTTTGATTGGCGCGGTTATTACTTTTCTTTTCTGCGGTATGACTATGAGTTCCGTAGGGAAAACAGCCCAGTCGGTAATAGGTGAAGTTAGAGAGCAATTTAAGGATAAAGATATACTTGCCGGTAAGAAAAAACCCGATTATGCGCGAACGGTCGCCATCGTTACAAAGGCAGCACAGAAGCAGATGATAATTCCTTCGTTGATAGCGATAATCTCTCCGATACTTATAGGTTGGGTTTTCGGAGTTTCGGGTGTTATTGGTTTTCTTGTGGGAGCTCTTGCCTCCGGATTCTCTATGGCTGTGTTTATGGCTAACGCGGGCGGAGCTTTTGATAACGCGAAGAAATATATAGAAGAAGGAGCGCACGGCGGAAAGGGTTCTGACACTCATAAGGCAGCGGTTACGGGAGATACTTTAGGTGATCCGATGAAGGATACTTCCGGACCTTCACTTAATATTCTGATAAAACTGATGAGTATTCTTTCGGTAATCACAGCCGGTTTTGTTGTGGCCTTTAGCCTTTTTAAATAATTAGGAAGATAAGCCGGAAGAAATTCTGCTATCCGCTAACCGCCGAGGCTGTGCCAAAACCCCCCTTTTCGCAAGTTGCAGAAAACTAAGTTCCTGTTTTTCAAAGGCTTATTTTTTAGAAATCCGTTAAATTTGGACTTTTGGCACAGCCTCAGCTGTCAGCGGTCGTTTCTTAGTGCATTCGTGGCGAAGTTAAGATTTGGAGTTTTTTGGGTGGAAATTAGTTAAAAAAACAAAATAAAAATTGGTGTTTGTGTGGGGGGCTCTGCGTTCTTTGCGTCTTTGTGTGATAATTGTTATGGATTGGAAAAAAGAATTAAAGGAATTTATAGATAATAAAACCGTAATTATGGGTATCGGCTCAACCTTAAGGTCCGATGACGGTGTGGGTGTTTTTATCGCAGAAAAACTTAAAAGTATAGGTGTTAGTAATGTGATTATCGCTCACCAGACCCCGGAACACTGGCTTGGATTTCTAAGTAAACAGAGTTGCGAGAAGCTTTTAATAATAGATAGCGTTTTATTCGGAGGAAGAAAAGGAGAAATAAAAATTTTTGGTATTGAGGAAATAAGTGAACGATTCGGTCTTACTCATTCTTCGTCTCTACATCTTTTTTCTGATTTTGTCTCTCAGGAAGGCTCTGTGAAAGAAATAAGAATTCTTGCTATTATGCCCGAAACTGTCGAGATAGGAGAGTCTTTATCTAAGGTAGTCGCGAGAAGTGCCGGGGAGATTATCAGTTTCTTTAAGAATCTTCAATAAATCTTTCATTTTGTGTATATTGTAGGTAGCTATCCCTATTTTTGAACTGTTAGGATCGAAGAAACAAGATTTTATACCTGATGCGTGAGCGGCTTCTATATCAAGGATTCTATCTCCGACACCCAGAGTTTCTTCTTTTTTTAATTTGTATTTATCGATAATGTAGTTGAAGCTTGTTGGGTCAGGTTTAAGAGGGAAATTTGCGTCGAAAGTAACAATTTCAATAAAATATTTATTGAAGTCATTTCTCGTTAGAAATTCATTTAAACTTTCATATCCCCGGTGAGTTATAAGAAAATTTTCTCCACGTGCCGAAACATATTCAAGTACTTCTTCTACTCCTTCGAATGGTTTGTCTTTAAAAGTCAATTCTCCGAAATATCTTTCTTTGTATTTTTCGGAAAATTCTTCCCTATCGATGTTAAACTCATCGGCGAGATTTTCTATACAAAAACTTATGGAAGCTTTCGCGAGGGAAAAAGCTTTTTCATAATCGTATTCAACCCCATAGTCTTTCTTTAGAACATCGATAAAAGCCCGGGTTATATCGGGGTAAGTATCGAAAAGCGTTCCGTCGAAATCCCAGATGAGGTTTCTAAAACCCATGCCACATCTCACCAAAACCAAATGAACCACAAAGACCGCAGAGAACACAAAGTAAAACAACAAAAATCATTTTTTTGTTTAGCCCCTCCCCTAAATAGAAATAACGAATTACACAAATAGCACAAATTGTTTTAAAAACAACACCGCAAAGAACGCAGATTTTGTAAAGTTGAATTTTCGTATAAAGAAAAGTTTTAATAGAATTTTTAACTGCTAAATTAGTTATCTGCATTTTGTATCTCATCTAATTCTTTTAGCAGTGATTCCAATTCTTTGTTTACTTCATTAAGTAGTTTTTTTAGCATTTTTTCTGAAAAATCAAATTTTATGCCTATTGCTTCGTAAAGTTCAGGTAGTGGTTTTGATCCGCCGAGAGATAGACCTTTTATATATTCATTAATTGTTCGCTGCGGATCTTTTTTGTAGTTTACCCATAACTGCAGTGCCCCAAGCTGTGCGAGGGCGTATTCAATATAATAAAAGGGATATCTAAATATATGTATTATTCTAATCCAGCTGTATGAATTAGAAAAATCACTTCCGGTGTAATCTATATGTGGCAGGAATGTTTTAACCAAATCTTCCCATTTCTTGATTAGGGATACTCTATTAACATTCTTTTCGGTGTAAAGCCAGTGCTGGAAAAGATCTACAATAGATATCCAGGAGAAAAGCGATAATATTCGCTCCAGATGACGGATTTTAGCACGCAGTATATCTTCTTTTTTCTCGTAAAATATATTCCAGTGATTCATTGTGATAAGTTCCATCGACATAGAAGCAACTTCGCAGATTTCAAGTGGAGGATGGTGGTATTCTTCTAAAGGTTGTTCGTTATAGGCGAACAGATGAAATGCGTGGCCGGACTCATGAAGTAAGGTCATAACGTCTTCATGTATACCTACTGAATTCATAAATATGAAGGGGAGTTCTGTCTCGGGAAGGTCTGACATATACCCTCCGGGAGCTTTCCCTTTACGGCTTTCGAGATCCATCATTTTGTTTTTTTTCATTAAGCTAACTTTTTCCCCCAGTTCCGGATGAATTCTTTTAAAAACTTCTATAGTTTTATTAAGAAGTTCTTTAGAGTTGGAAAAAGGCTGTAAGGTTTTTTTGCCGTAAATATCTGCGTATATATCCCAGGGTTTTACGCTGTTAATTCCTAATATCTTTTTCCGTCTTTCTATTATCGTATTTGCAAAGGGGATGATGGTTTTTTTAATGTTTTCATGGAATAAAAAACAATCATCAGGTGTATAATAAAAGCGTTCAAATTCTTCAAATTTATAATCTCTGTAGTTTTTGAAATTAGCGTTTTTGGAAATCTTGTTCCTGATTTTTATCTGTTTTTGAAAAATATTATAAATTTTGGCTACATCTTTTTTTCTCTCTTTCCAAAGAACATTGTAAGCTTCTTTCCTTGTTTTTCTTTCCTGCTCTTCCATAAATTTAAACATTTGCTCGGAGGTATAATTTTTACCTCTGAAAGAAAACGTCATATTACCCATTATTTCCGAATATTTATTTGCGAGTTCTTCCTCTTGTTTTTCCAATTCCACGTTTTCTTTTCTGAATAATTTATGATGATTTTTTAAATGCCGTATATAAATTTTGTATTTGGGAGAGGAAAGAGGAAATTTCTTATTATTTTCCAGAATCTTTTCATGAATTTTAAATATGTATTCCTTAGATTTAGGTTCGATTTTTGTTATGAAATTTATATATTCTTCCTGCATCTTTTTATTATTGGTATGACAGGTCGAATTGATGAATGCCCTGCTGCTTTTTTCAGAAAGTACTATTTTCATTTCGTTTAAGTCGGCAATAAGTTTCTCTAGTTTCTTACGAGAGTCTATCTCTCTATCCAGAAGAGATTTGAACAGTTTCTCTAAGTTATCAAAAGATTGCCAGGATATACTCTCTGGAACAAATTTTCTTTTCATTGTTTTATATTCGATTTCTTTTTTTTCATTTACCCTTTTTGTAATTTATTCGTTTATATGTTTTGTCAATGCTTTTTTGTTTCAAAGACTTTGAAACAAGTTGAATGGTTGAGATAAAAAAAATAATGCGCTCAATTTGTGTTCTCATGTGTATTATGGTTTCGGGTTTTGAGTTTCGTGTTTCGAGTTGAAAAATAAACAAAAAGGAGGGGTTGTGGGGTGTAGCTCTGTGCTCTCTGTATTTAAATTGGGGTAATGGGGTTGTGAGTAAACAAAATAAAAATCTCTGTGTCCTCTGTGGTTAATTGTTTTTGTTCTTTGTGCCTTTGTGTCTTTGTGGTTAAATACACTTGAAAAGTATCGGCAATAAGTTAAATTTAACAAAAGGAACAAAAGGAGGGAAAATGTACAGAACAATTATAATATTTTTAATATCCTTTGTTTTATTCGCAGAAGAGCCGGCTGTTTCTCCGCCTGTTTTATTGCAAGTCGAGGATTTTGGGGCTGTTAGCGATGATAAAATTTTGGATACAGAAGCTGTAAATAAGGCAATCGATTCCTGTTCTGCTCTTATTAACGGAACAGTTGTTTTTTCTAAGGGAACGTATCTATGCGGATCCATTCGTTTGAAAAGCAATGTGGCGCTTCAAGTCGAAAAAGAAGCGAAAATACAGGCTGCCCCAAAGGGCATTGGGGCTTTCGATCCTCCTGGAGATAATTTATGGTATAAGTATCAGGATTTCGGGCAGAGTCATTTCCATAACGCTCTTGTTTGGGGAGATAGTGTTGAAAATATAACTATAAAAGGAGAAGGTGTAATAAGCGGAACCGCATCTCTTTATAGGAACTCCGGAACCGGAGAAGGCGATAAGGCTATTTCGCTTAAGTTATGCAAAAATGTTGAAATAAAGGATATACTTATCACCGACGGTGGATATTTGGCCATTCTGGCTACGAGATGTGATAGTATAAATATACATGATGTGAAAGTAAAAACCGGGATGAATGGTATAAGCCTTGTAGGTAGTAATAATGTTGAGTTGAAAAATTGTGAAGTGGAAGCTGGCAATGATGGAATTTCACTTAAATCAGATTATTCTTTAGGTCGCAAGCTAAATAGTAAAGATATTGAAATAAATAGTTGTGTAATTTCCGCGGGTGGTAATGCCTTGCAGCTTGGTCCGGAAACGGTCGGTGATTTTAAAAATGTGCAGATTTTAAATATCACAATAGAAAGAGCTGGTAATGTGGGTATAAGTGTTACTTCAAGTCATGGGGCTGTAGTTGACGGGGTTAATATTCAAAATGTTACTATGGAGAGTGTTGCTGTTCCTTTCTTTATTAATCTATCTAAAATTACAGGTGGATCTACTGATTCTCCCACCTTTGGTGATATTAGAAATCTCAGAATAAGTAATGTTGTTGTTAGAGATGCTTATGGCTACGGCAGTGGATGGGATTTTGCCAGTACAATTATGGGGAAATCCGGCAGGATGCTTGAGAATATTGTTCTCGAAAACATGAGAATGACTTACAAAGGAGGAGATTTGTCTTACCTTGGATTACAGGAAGATCCTGCTAAAATAAATCTTCCTGAAATAGAAGATTACAGGGCGGAGAGATATGGTCTCAGGCCGGCTTACGGCCTCTATTGCCGCCATATAAAGGACTTGAAAATACGAAATGTTTCCGTCGATTTCGAAGAAGAACACTCCAGACCGGCGATGATTTTGTCGGATATCGAAGGGGCGGTGATAAATCGATTTTATGCGGAAAGGTCGGCTATCAGAAATTATGATATAATCTTAGATAATGTTAGTGATTTTATGATAACCGGAAGTCCCGGGGTAGTGTACATAGAGAAAGAGGATTTTGTTCCTTTAGATAGTTTTAATGTTTCCGCTTTGCCTAATCCTAATTCGCAAGAAGTAGCCGCAAAACTTGGGGCTGGTATCCCGCCGACTTTGCTTTCGGATTTACCTATTGAGGTGATTGAAAAAATAAAGAAAGAGCTTGGAATACCTCCTACGATGCTAAGGGTTTTAGTGGGCGGGCAGATTGAAAAGGAAGAGAAAGGCGGAAAAGTTGTATATAATATCGAGGCCGAAAATACAAAAGGCGAAAAATACAGACTTAAAATTCAGAAAGACGGGAGCTTGTTGAGTAAGGAAAAAATTTAAAAAAATTACTAACCACAGAGACCACAGAGATTTTATTTTGTTAATACCTCCCGACTACCTCCCCGATTAAAACACGGAGAGCACAGAGTTTACACAACCCCACACTATAGTATTTTATCACAAAGAACACAGAGTTTTCATTTCTTTTTTTTCTCTTTGTTTTATTAATTGAGTGCGGTGATTGGGTTTTAAACAACAAAATTTATTTTTTCTCTGTGGTCTCTGTGTGTTTGTTCTTTTCTCTGTGTACTCTATGTTGAAGATTTGGGTCGTGGGGGGTGTTGACAACATATTAATCCCATATAACTTGTAAATGGTAAAATCATGAAATATTTAGTGTTTTTAGCGGATGGAATGGCGGATGAGCCTATCGCCGAATTAGACGGTAAAACTCCTCTTGAGGTGGCGAATACCCCGTCTCTTGATGCTCTTGCGGAGAAAGGTGCACAGGGTACGCTTCTTACCATACCGAAACCTTTTCCGTCTTCCAGTGATGCTGCGAATCTGTCGGTCCTGGGATATGACCTTTCAAGAAACTACTGCGGAAGAGGTCCGATTGAGGCAGCAAGTAAAGATATCGAGTTGGAAGAGGATGAAGTAGCCTTCCGTTGTAATCTTGTAACGATAAGGGAAGAAATTTTGGAAGATTACTCTGCAGGCCAAATTGATCAGAGAAGCGCGGAAGATTTGATTGAATTTTTGAATAAAAAATTCGGAAATGGAAGGGTTCGCTTTTATGCCGGGGTTAGTTACAGGAACCTTTTGATTCTTAGAGGAAAGGAATTTTCAGATAAAATAGGATATCATAAGCCGGATTCTAATCAGGGTAAAAAATGGAGAGATATTTTACCGTATGCACAGAGTGATGAAGGCAAAGTGACTGCCGGGGTTATTAATAAATTAATTAATGATAGTATCGGAATTTTAGCAAATGCTTCTGCCAATATTAATCTTATAAACAATAACAAAAGACCTGCCAACTGTATCTGGCCCTGGAGTCCGGGAAGAAAACCGCATTTTGAATCATTCGAAGATAAGTATCATAAGAAAGGTGCAGTGATATCCGCTGTGGATGTGATTCTTGGAATCGGTAAATTGACCGGAATGGAGGCGATTAAACCTGATGGCGCAACCGGTTTTATAGATACTAATTACGAGAACAAGGTCGATGTTGCGCTTAATGCTTTAAAAAAGAATGATTTTGTTTATCTACATCTTGAAGCTATCGATGAATGTTCCCACATGGGCGATCTCGCTTTAAAAATAAAAGCGATAGAGGAATTCGACGAAAAGATAGTAAGACCTATTTTGGAAGAAATCGATAAAGAAGTTACGATTGGAGTTCTTCCGGACCATCCGGTGCCAATAAAATTACGTAAACATACCAGAACTCCCGTTCCTTTTCTTATTTCGGGGGAAAATGTACCGAGGGATGGTAATACTGAATATTCGGAAAAGACTGCCGCGAAGGGTGGTTTGGGGCATTTGGATAAGTATACTTTCCTGGATACGCTGTTTAAGTACTAATTTTTTGAACCACAAAGTACACAAAGAGCACAAAGCCCTCTACACCCAACACCAAAACTAAATATGTTTGTTTAAAAACTCCCATCCCACAACTCCAAATTAATCTCACACAGAGACACGGAGAGCACAAAAACCCAAAACAATAAACTGTTGAAGCGGTTTATAGTTATTGGTCAATTTGGTTTAAAAAATTACTTTGCTATCAGGTAAACTCCAAGTATTATGAGAATTATGCCCGCAGTATTGGAAATATTTGCTTTTTCTCCTAAAAAAAATACGCCAATAAGCAAGCCCCAGATAAAGGTTGTAGCATATACAGGATATACAACCGTTAAGGGAGCTCCTATACGGAATGCGATAATAAAGAGAAACATGATTGTAATGTAACATAACACTCCAAGTATTATCCTGTAATTGGTAAACCATGAGAAAATATTTCCTTCGTCAGATTCGGCACCCGTCTTGTATAAATATTGTCCGAGTGCTCCCAGTAGTGCAGCAATTAAGAAAAGAAGTACCGGCTTATAGTTCATTATTTGACTCCTTACTGTAAAGTTTTGGGATTTTTACAATTTCTCTGTAAAGTCTATTGGCAATTTTATCATAATTCTGTTCATCTTTAAAGAATTTGGCGTATTTAAGGGGAGAACCGAATTGTATCTCCAGTGGACCTCTTCTTGGGAATTTTGTTCCGCGATTCATACAATTATAGGTACCTTTGATATAAACAGGAAGTACTTCTGCTTTTGTTTTCTTTATTAAAAGACTGACTCCCGGTTTGAATTTATTGATTTTCCCATCTCTACTTCTTGTCCCTTCGGGGAAAATAATTATGCTGCCGCCTTCTTTTAGCGATTTTGAAATCATTCCAATGGAAGTTAAATCGGCAGTTTTTCTATTTATAGGGATAATATTGCAAAGGAGATGAGTTGAGATTCTTACCAATGGATTTGAGAAAAAGTAATCAATAGCAGCTATTGCTCTAATTTTATTTACGCTATCTAGAGAGAAACATGCGAGTATCAGAGGAGTATCGAGGTGACTTGAATGGTTGGCTATAATAATGTATGAGTTTTTTGAATAGTACGGTTTATAGCCCCTGATTTTCAATTTGTGAAAGATATTAAAGTAAAATCTAATAAAAATATAAAATAAAGGACGGAGGAATCTAGTGAAGACATTATTACTAACCAGGTCATAAGCTGTAGGAGGTGGTTCGAAATTCCACCACTCTTCTTCTGTCTGTGAATTAGACAATTCCATAGAAAAGGTTTACAAGATGGAAAAATAGAGGTGCAACAAAGACGACGCTATCAAATCTGTCCATAAGTCCTCCGTGACCGGGTAAAATTTTACCAAAATCCTTTATCTGCAGGTCTCTCTTGATAAATGACATCACCAGGTCTCCGCAGGTACCTCCTACTGATATTATAGCTGCATAAATGATTCTATGCAGTGGGGTGAATTGTGGGGTTATTGGTTTTAGGAGAAATGATAAACCTATTACAACTAGTAATCCTCCCAGAAAACCCTCATTGGTTTTGTTAGGACTTATTCCTGGAAGGAGTTTGTGTTTCCCGAAGAGCTTACCAAATATATAGGCACTGGCATCATTTACTTCTGTAAGAATCAACAGAAAGAATATATAAGCTACTCCGTTGTCTACATTCTTAAGGAAAGCAATATGAGCAAAAAACCAACCAAAGTAGATTACTCCTAGTATTGCGAGGCAGGACTTTTGAATCATGTGTTCGAATTCGCCGCGCATTATGGGAATTAGAAGAGAGAAGACTATAAGGTAAATTGGCATAACCTGGAAAAGTCCGAAGCGGTTATAAAAAACCACTGCAAATGTCGCTGATATTCCGAAGTAACAGAAGATAGAGTAGTATTTGTCTTTCCATAATCCGACCACATTTGCATATTCTCTGTACGCTAAAAGAGATATAATAAATATTACTGTTTGAAATAAGATGGTTGAATAGATAAGAGGAATAAGTATGGGGGGAATTATCAAGAACCAGGTAAAATATCTTACCCATATTTTTTTTACAGATTTTTGTTTTAATTTAAGAATTAATGTCACAATAAGAAGAATTACTGCGTACCCAGTGAGAATTAGACCTATTGTTAATAATATGTTTTTTGTTACATCCACTATGGCTTCCTTGTATTTTTCAGGTGTTGCTAGATTCTATTCTGTTAATTTCCTTAATCATACCCATTACTCGTCTGATAATTGTGAGTTGCCCCAGGATTATAAATAATAACATGCATAGTTCCATTACAGTAAATCTGAAATTCTCGATCCAGCCAGGTTTTGTTTTTATTAAGATGAACTGAATAAGTGAAAAAACCATGACTATTACAAGCCGGTCGACTTTATCCAGAGGTCCTTGCTGTTGCCAGGAAACCCCCAGTGCTTTACCGAGTATTCCCGAATAACTGATAAGGAGTACAGTTACGGTGGCGATTATTCCAATTTTGATATTACAGAGAGAGGAAAACGATATGCCTATTAAATAGAACATATCTGCATATCTATCGGGTAAAGCATTTACTATTTTCCCCTTCCTAGAAGTTCTTTCGATTTTTAAAGCAATGAGCCCGTCTAGAGTATTCAGTGTCATTCTAAGAAGAATAAGAAGGATATTAAATATCAGAAAAATTGGAGTTTCACCTGACCTGTAATATAACATTCCAGTTGCAAAAGCGACGAGGAGAGCTATATAGCTGAAAATATCTGGATGAATGAATTTCACTTTTTCTCCGAATGAATCAAGTACTTTTCGGTATGAATACTTTAATTCATGAAGTGCCATTTTTGTTCTATATATTTTAGAAATTATTAAATGGATGTCAAGAGGGTTTATGTGTTGATTGTTTCTTTATAGGTTTCAGTAAAGTGATATTTTTTTTACTTAGTGCTATTTGTGTGAAATTTAGATAGTAGTAAGTAGTTGGTAGTTGGAAAAAATCAAAAATCTTTGTGGTCTTTGCGTGCTTTGTGTGATAAAAATTTGGGGTGAGGGGGAGGATGGTTTTTGAATCAAAAAATATTCTTTTTTCTCTGTGTGTTTTTTGTTTCTCTGTGCTCTCTGTGGTGAAATTTTTAAAGTTCGACCCCTTCGACCGAAATCGGATGGGGTGCCCATGTTTTTTTGTGTGGAATATAAACTTCCTTATATCCGATGGCATTAAGGAGTATGGCGGCTTCTTTGAATTTGGCGGTTATTTGTTCCGGTCTGTGTGCGTCCGAGCATAAAGTTATAGGTATACGCATATCATATGCTTCTTCAAGTATCCAGATGCTTGGGTATAAGGAATCTGTCTTGCCTCTTGCGATTCCGCCGGTATTTACTTCTAAAATCGAATGTGATTTTGCGACCGCTTTTAAAGTATCGTGGACTTCCTGCCTGTACCATTTTTCTTCTTCGGAGAAGTATTTTTCTCCTTTGTTGTTCATTTTAATAAGATCGAGATGTGCCACTATATCGGGATTTTCTAATTTTAGCATGTTTCTTATAAGTTTGAAATAGTCCTTTACTACTTTTTTTATGTTTCCTTTGTAGATTTCGTCTAATCCTTTTTCAAAATTTTCCGGGCTTTCATCTATAGCCCAGCCTTTGTTTTTATGGAAAAAGTTAACAAAATGGACTGACCCTATCAGGAAATCCAGTGCGGATAAATCTATTCCTTCTCTATAAAAAGAGTTTATAGAGGGAAGGAAGTCCATCTCTAATCCCAGAAGTATCCTGATCTTATCTTTATATTTTTCCGAGAGAACTCGAACGGTTTTACAGTATTCTTTAAAATCTTCTTTTTTTACCACCCAATCTACAGGGAAAGGCAGAGGATTATGTGAACTAAAACCTAATATGGAAACGTCCTGTCTTAAGGCCTCTTTAACGTATTCTTCAATTTTTACGTTTCCGTCATCGAAATTTGAATGCGTATGAAAATTAACCCAACCCATTTTTTTCTCTGTGTTCTCCGTGTTTTTATTTTTTAACATAATTATTTCTCTGTGTTCTCTGTGGTCAATCTTTTTCTTTCTATACCTTAAAATGGAACAAAATAACATCGCCGTCTTTAACCTCATAGTCTTTACCTTCGATTCTAACTTTGCCGTGTTCTTTTATGTGTGCTTTGGATCCGTATTCGAATAAATCGTTACAGGGGAAAACTTCCGCTTTAATAAAACCTTCTTCGAAATCAGTATGAATGATACCCGCCGCGGCAGGCGCTTTTGTTCCTTTTTTAAACATCCAGGCACGGACTTCTTTACCGTTTTCCGTAAAAAAAGTCTCTAATCCTAATAGTTCGTATGCGGTTTTTATAAGACGGTTAAGAGCTAAATCCGCAAGACCAAGCATTTCCATAAATTCTTTTTTTTCTCTTTCATCTTTAATCGAAGCGATTTCCTGTTCGTCTTTGCCGCAAATTTCAATTACGGATGCATTCTCCTTTTTTGCGTAACTCTTTACCGATTCGGTAAATTTATTGGCACTATTTATGCTGTTTTCGTCGATATTGCAAACGTATAAAACTTTCTTTGTGGTCAGAAGATTTAAATCTTTTACTAATTTTTTCTCTTCGTCTTTTAGCTCTGTATTCTTTACGGATACGCCCTTTTTTAATTTCCCCTCTAATTTCTCAAGCAGGGCTACCGTGTCCCCCGCATTCTTCTTTAATTTTTGGTCCTGACTTTTGAGTAATTTAATGTTTTTTTGTAAGCTTTTTTCTACAGTCTGGAGATCGGCAAGTATTAGTTCCATATTGATTACCTCAATGTCGCGTGTAGGATCAATGTTTTCATAAGGATGAGCAACATCCGGGTCTTCAAAACATCTAACTATGTGAATTATAACATTTACTTCTCTGATATGGCTTAAAAACTGGTTTCCCAGTCCTTCCCCTTTTGAAGCTCCTTCAACAAGACCTGCTATATCGACAAATTCTACGGTTGCCGGTATTCTTTTTTCTATGTTTAATATATCGGCTATTTTAGTTAGTCGTTCATCGGGTACTTCAACCATACCCAGGTTGGGTTCGATAGTACAGAATGGATAGTTTTCTGCCTTTACCGAAAGACAGGTTAGGGCAGAAAATATAGTAGACTTTCCAACATTCGGTAGTCCGATAATTCCACAATTTAAACTCATAATCTTTCTAAGGGTAATATTATCATTTTTTTCTTAATTGTCAAACTGTAAAGTTAACCACATAGCCCATAGAGATTTTTACGGTTTTCCCCAAACATCCCGTTTTTTAACAACAAATAGCACAAATTTCACAAATGAGTTAAAAGTAGTTATTGTTTTAAAAAATAGTTTTTTTGCCTTTATTCGTGCTATTAGTGTGATTCGTTGTTGCTCTTTTTTTGTTTCGGTCTTTGATTTTTAAATTTTTTTAGCTAATTCTTCCAGCTCCGAGTAATGCTCGAATAGTGAACATGCAAGTTTTTCTCTCTTTAAGAGGTTGCCTCTTGCCCGAATTGCTTTTAGGAAAGGAGATTCGCAGGCTGCTTTTAGCCCACCCTTTCGGATATTTTCGAGGGAAATGTTAATAAACGGGCAGGGTTCGATGCCGCCCTCGGAATTAATATGTAAAGATTGAATTCCGGCTGCCGTACAACTATTTTCTTCGCCGTATTCGTCTTGAGGAAATTGAACCAGCACAATCGGCTTTCTTATTCTGAAATCCATGACTTTTTTTCGAAATGAGTTTCTTTCCTCTTCACTTAAGACCCAATCTAATTTCGGATTTTGTCCGCAGGGTACGTATTCCGTAAAATAACCGATAGAGCATCCAATATCTATCATACTGTCTATAAATGTATCGGTTTCAAAAGTCCTTGAATTTTTGGAAGTATTTGTTACTGCGAAACCAAAACATGCACCTGTTTCCCGCAATAATTGCATCGCTCTAAGAGCTATTTTATGCGATCCTTTTTTTCTTCTGTCGTCAGTATATTTCTCAAAACCTTCGATGCTGACGAGTTGTATTATGTTACCGCTTTTTGCTATACGTTTTGCAAGTTTAGGAGTCATTTTTGAACCGTTCGTTATAGCAACAAAAAGAAGTTTTTTATGCTTTTCCATAAGTTCGATTGTATCATTTCGCAGGTACGGTTCTCCGCCTGTGACAACAATGGAAAGAACTCCGAGATCTGTTGCCTCCGCGTAAAGAGAATCAAGCTCCTTTGTCGTGAGTTCATTATCCGATTTTTTGTCTCTTGAATAACAGCCTTTACAGTTATAATTACAGCGCATTGTAGGACTTATTGCTACCACAGCCGGTATATTGCCGCCGGTAAATTTCTGCTTTTTTGATTTTCTACTTTTTGCAAGTAAAAGTCTGATTCCGACTCTTAAGAAAAAAAATACCCCTCTGGGACTCGAACGTCCCCACATCCATATTGCGGAACGTACAAATTCTCCGATTCCTTTTTGTTTTGATTTTATGTTTTTATTCAAATTTTCCTCTTTAGAATTTATTGAAAGATAGTCCAAAACCTTATTATAGCAACCCTATTTGGCGTACTTGACATAGTGAATATATCGTATTAGTTTATAGATGAAATGAGGTGCTGAAATGTTTAGACGTACAATTATTATTTTATTAGTTTTTTGTTTTATCTTCTTCCTAAAACTTCAAGCTCAGCCGGTGCCTACGGGACGTAGACTGAGAGAGATTGTGGAAGATAAATATGGGGACAGTATTTTAATTGGTGGTACGACAGGGGCATGGACTTTTGGTACAAATACAGCGGCTATTATGGACCGTGAATTCAGCTATGTTACTCCTGAAAACGATTTCAAGCAGTGGAATATCCATCCTGATAATTCGTACAGTTGGAACTGGACACAGACCGATGCATGGGCTGTTCATATCGCTGCCAACGATCAAATACTTAGGATGCACTGCCCGATTGGTCCGCAGTGTTCCCAGTGGGCTCAGAATGACAGTAGAACAGCCGGAGAACTTGATATCAACATGCGCGTATTCCTGGATTCGCTCTGCAAGAGGTATAACGGAACACCGGGTTTTGAATCTATGGATGTTGTTAACGAAACCGTGACAAGCGGGAACTGGCACATGAATAAACCAGGAACGGGCTGGGAGTGCCCCTGGTATATAATCGGTTTGGATACGCATAATATTCCTGTTTACATAGTAAATGCTTTCAAAATCTGCGATTCTCTGGCGCCTGATATAAAGTTGATTTACAATCACCATGAGCACCCTGAGAATACTTCTTCCTGGAATCTGATTAAACAGACTGTACTTTATCTAAAGGCTCTTGGCCTCAGGGTAGATGGAATTGGATGGCAGGCTCATGTCGATGTGGGTTGGGAATCGGCAAGTACGTTGAATAGTTTGAGAAGCCTAATCGACTGGGCACATAGCAATGCCCTCGAATTTCATGTAACGGAAGCAAGTGTATGGTTGACTGACTCGACGCAGGAAGATTTTGAAGAACAGGCGGTTACGTATCGCGCTATTTTGGATGTTTTGCTTGAGAAGCGTTTTACGGGAAAAGTTGGTTGGAATACCTGGCACATAGATGACGGGCATGGATGGCGCTTGGGCGAATATCCGTCGCTTTTTGATGATAATTACGCGGCAAAGCCTGCATATTACGCTATACAGGTAGCTTTAGAGGGAGAAGCAGGTATTGAGGATTTTACGGATGATGAGATGATCACGTTCAAACTAAACAACTATCCGAATCCTTTTTCGTACTTGACTTCAATAAACTTTGAAATCCCCGGAAGAACTCATGTCGATATAAAGATTTTCAATATGGTTGGTCGAGAGTTATCGACAGTGTTTTCTGGAGAGATTGAAGGAGGAATCCATTCTGTGGAGTGGAATCCGGATGGCTTATCATCCGGCATCTATTTCTGCCTTATGGAGACGGAAGGCCTTGTTTTAAAAAACCAAATGGTAATTGTTAAGTAGCTCCATTTTTAGTTATTAGTAGAATAGCAAGAAGTATAGCAGGGATTAAGGATTAGTAGTGTAACTTGAAGAAAAGCAGGGATTAAGAAAAAACACTTACCACATATCACTTATCACAAATTACACTGCTTCTAATCCTAATCACTTTTTCTGTGTTCTCTGTGGCTCTGTGTGATTAACTTAGTCATTGGTCACTGGTCACTGGTCAAAAAAAGCAAAAACTATTTGTGTAATTTGTGCTATTTGTTGTTACTCTTAGTTTTGGTGGGGTTGGGGGGTTTAAATAAAAAATATAAATTTTGTTGTTTTTCTTTGTGGTCTTTGTGTGCTTTGTGGTTTAAAATCTTTAATTCTCTTCGGTTCCTTCCTTTATCCAGGAAAGATAATCGCTTAAACCTTCTTTAATTTCATAAGAAACGATTGCCGGAATTTCATATGGATGCAGTTCTTTTAGTCTTTTTTCAATCTTACTGTACAAGGATTTTCTTGTTTTCATAATTAGAGCATATTCTTTATCCTCGCATAATTTGTTTTTCCATCTGTATACTGATTCTATAGAGAAAAAATTCGCGCATGCGACAAGATTTTCTTCTATCAATGTTTTAGCCACTTTTTTAGTTATAACTTTATCGGGAAGAGTGGTATAAATCATTAAAAATTTCAAGATATTCTCCCTTATAGTTTTAAATTTTTTATATCTTTTCTAAAGAGGTATCCATATTTGTTGTGCTGAAATAATCTCAGCGTTTCCAGGTAGATTTATTTCGTTTTTTGTTCTGGCGTAAAAAATTAAGCCTTTGTAGGATGTAAGATAATCGAAATCCTTTTTCATGAATCCTCCCTTTGATATAATAATGACGGTATTTTCTGCCCTGGATATCACTTTAATGAAATCTTCCTCTTTTAGTCGCCACTATAGCGCCTGAAGCTTTAATTGCATTCGCAACTGCCGCATATGTTCCTGCAGCTCCGTTACTCATTTTTACCTCCTTTTTTTGTATTACTAATTTTACAATGATATATTCATTGAAATTAAAGAATACAAAAAAAACTTACAATTAAGTAGTTTTTGTGTACTTTTTTAATTGTTGTTTCCCTATGATTAAATACTGACTTTTATTCCACCTCTTATCGGGATATGAGTGTAATTGGGATCGGCGAATATCATTCCGTAACCGGTTTCCGCAAAGACGGCCATCATTCCCATGCTCAGATTTATTCCTCCGTAAATCAGGAAACCGAAATCGGTTACCGATTCATCCTGGCCATTCCCGACGGTGGACATTTCTCCGCCTATGCCTAAATAAAGAGATGCAGGTGAAAACGGAGGGGCTATAGAACGTTCAAGGCCAAGAAGAATAATGATGTCAGTTAGTTTAACATCACCCGGGTAAGATTTCCAGGCGTATTCTAATCCACCGCGGATACTTATAGGTAGGATTGGGGGAGAAATGGTAGCTGTAAGTCCGATTCCCGTGAAAGTCTGAGTTCCTGATCCTTCGGTATTCCACAACTCGACACCTCCTGTTATTCCTGCTGATAAGCCTAATATTCCTGCGGATAATGGGACGCTCACTAATAACAAAATAAGACACAATGCAAACTTTTTCATATAGCCTCCTTTTTCAGATTTAATATTAATAAAATCATAAGATTTTCTAAAAGAAATGTCAAGGACTTACTTGACATGAAGTAGAGAATACTTATACTTATTTTTAGATTTTGGAAAAAACCTTTAAGTATTATATTTAGTGGAAAAAAGGAGGTTATATTATGAAACTTAATTTAATGTTTTCACTAGTTTTTTTCAGTACTTTTTTCGGTGTTTTTTGTTTTGCAGATGATCATATTTCAGCAGAGATTACGGAAGAAGCAATAGACAAAAGAATAGCGGAAATCAGGAAGGGAAATATAGTCGTTAATACCAAACCGGGCGCGGAAGTAAGAATCGAACAGGTCCGCCATGAGTTTTTGTTTGGCGCAGCGATTACGGATAATCTTGCTGAGAAGTCAGGGAATGCCATGTCGGATAAAGACAGAAAGATGTTTTTGAAAGTTCTTGAAGATAATTTTAATTACGCAGTTCACGAAAACGCTTTGAAGTGGTATGATACAGAAGTAGAATATAAAAAAGTCGATTATTATCTTGCAGATAGGATTTATGAGCTTTGTCGTGAGCGTAATATACCTATGAGGGGTCACTGCGTATTCTGGGCAAAAGATAAGTATATAATGCCATGGCTAAAGGAACTCGATAATGATGAGCTTCGAGCGGCTGTAGTTCGCCGTGCGAGAGGTGTCGCGGAACATTTTAAAGGCAGGATCGAGGAGTTCGACCTCAATAATGAAATGATTAATGGCGATTTTTTCAGACGTCGTCTGGGATACGGTATCGTAAATGAAATGGCATGGATGGTTAAAGCGGCTAATCCGGATGCTAAACTATATGTAAATGATTATGGCGTTCTTGTTGAAAATGGTTTTAATAAAAGCTCTTACATAACTCAAATTGAGAATCTTCTTGCCAGTGGCGTACCAATCGATGGAATCGGCTGTCAGGCGCATTTCGTCACGTCAAATAAAAACAATTCGAAAGCCATGGCCAGTACTACATCCGAACATGTTCAAAAAACTCTCGACGAATTGTCAAAATTCGGTCTTCCTATCAAGATTACCGAATGTCTTGTTTCTGCGGATACAGAAGAAGGTAAAGCAGAGGAACTGCGAAGATTTTTCCGCCTTTGTTTCGCGCATCCCAGTGTGGAAGCTATTGTTATGTGGGGCTTCTGGGAGGTGGGACACTGGATTCCGGAATCTGCAATGTGGAAAAAAGACTGGACTCCCACTCCACAGGCTCTTGCTTACCGCGACCTTGTTTTCAAACAGTGGTGGACTAATGTTTCCGGAAAAGCAGATGAAAAAGGCATATACAAAACGGATGCTTTTTACGGCGATTATTTGATTACCTCTGATGGTAAGAGTAAAAAAGTAACTCTTAGTAAAAAGGACAAATTGATAGAAGTTAGTTTTAAATAAGAGGTAAGTACAACTTATGATGGAGAATAAAAATAGTAAGTTATTCTTTTTTATTTGTTGTAAGCTTATTCTGTTTGTTACCCCCGGTCTGCTCTACGCCGAGGGTTCTTCGGATATTCATGTTTGGGAAATCAAGGAGGTTATCCTCAAGGCAGAAAAGCATTATGATAACTATTATAAAGAGGTGGAATGCTGGGTAGACCTTGAAGGTCCGGATTTCTCAAAACGAGTTTATTCTTTCTGGGATGGGGATAATATTTTTCGTGTGAGGATGGTGGCAACAGCGCCGGGTAAATGGACTTACCAGAGCGGTTCGAATCAGAAGGGTGATATAGGACTGAATAACCATACCGGAGAATTTTACGCGACAGCGTGGACTGAAGAAGAAGAAAAAGAAAACCCTAATCGCCACGGTTTTATTCGTCCAACGCCAAACGGTCACGCGCTGCAGTACGCGGACGGAACCCCATTCTTTCTTGTCGGTGATACCTGGCTCGCGGGGAGTACCTGGCGGTTGCCTTTCAGAGGTATTGCCGCTTCAGAGAATTATGTGCCGGGTCCGGGTATCGGTTTTGAAGATGCTGTAGCTTATCGTAAGAGACAGGGTTATAATTCGGTAAGCATGATTGCCTGTTTCCCAAACTGGGAATCCGATTGTAATCCCAGCACTTACGCGGATAAAAATGGTATTTACCTCCGGAATGCCTGGGAAAAGTTCGACTATCCTGCCCTTAACGATAAATTAACTGCTAAGAATATGCGAGATGAGTACGGTAACAGACCTTTTCTGATGTCTCCCGAATATAAGGGTGTTGCCGATTTTGATAGAATTAATCCCGAATATTTTAAAAGTCTGGATAAAAAAATGCAGCATTTATCCGATGAGGGTTTTGTGCCTTTGTTAGAAACCATAAGAAGAGACAACTGCCCTGCCTGGAAAGCGTATTTTGATTTCAATGAATCATTCGCACGGTATGTTCAATACCTTGTTTCAAGGTACGGCGCGTATAATATAATTTTCAGCGGGATTCATCTCGATTGGATTCCGAAAGAATACAGCCTGACTGCTTTGGAGTTTAACAGGGCGTTGACTTATCATTTTAGAAAATACGGTACGCTGCCTTTCGGACAGCCCCACACTACTCTTATAAATAATTCTACATATACTCAATTCGGTCATGGTGAAGATTGCCCCTGGCTAACCATGCACAGCGTCGGTAATAAACCTCGAGATCACCGTATATCCGATTCTATTCGGATACTTTTTGATCTCGAACCCCCTTATCCCGCCATTAATTTTGAGCCGTACTATACTGGCTGGAATCATGAGATAAATATGCCGAATGGTGAGCGCCCGCCTGCTAACTGCCCGCGTGATAATTATTTCTCCCGTGCGCAGATGTACGGGTCAGTTCTTTCCGGAGGTCTTTCGGGACATGTTCACGGCACATCCGCCTATGATATTACGACAACCGGTGAACCTGACGGGATGCGTCATCACTTCTGGGACGCATTGAGGTTCGAATCTGCTCTTTATATGCGGTATCTAAGCGCGTTTGTTCTATCAGAAGGCAAGAAGTATCAGAAATTAGAACCCTGCCACGAAAATATAAATCCGCGAAAAGCTCCGAATAGTCCCGAGAAAGGTTTGGACGGCTGGGCATATATGATGCGTACTCCTGAGAAGGATTTTGCTCTTCTTTATTTTGAGAACCGGTCGGTTCTTCCCAAGTTGAGTGGTTTTATGGAAAATGAATCGTATAATTTTAGTTGGTTTGATACCCGAAGTGGCAAATGGGAAAGCAGCGTTGAAATTAATTCAAACGAGAACGGAGAATTAGAGCTGCCTGCATTTCCCGACGGGAAAAATCCGTCTTCAACCGACTGGGCGGCGAAAATTATTAGGTAGAAAAAAATTGAGTGCAGGGAAACTTGTAAGCTGTATAAAAATCTTATTTCCATTTCTTTTATTAATAAGTTCTTCTCTTGGATGTTTTTTGTGTAGAAGGTCTAACAGGATTGAGGCTGAAATTTTCTGGACCGAAAGTAATTCACCTCAAACGATTGGAAGAATGATTATCGATGATTTGTTTTCCAGAAATGATTTAATGATGTATGTGACGGATTTCTGGACCGGGGTGCATTATG
>CAYQMH010000002.1:0-79630 GCA_964418485.1 uncultured bacterium
GCTGATGATATGTATGATATAACGGACAGAATTATAGAAAGATTGAACAGAAAGTATCTGCCGTCTGCCGAGGGTGGAGAAATAGAATATTACGTTTTCGATTTTAAAGAAGAAGACTCGGAGTCTAAGTCCAGGACTCTTGGGTCGATTATTAAAAATCTTATATCTGTCGCTGTAACAGAATTGAAAGATCCTTTTGAGAGAATCAAATCGGAAGATTTGGTTAGCGCTAAAAGCAGCCTGGCAATAGAGGATGAAGAGGAAGTAAGTGAGAATATTTCACTTGCGGTTCAGTTTCTTAATATGTCGGGAGTGGGTTTTGTTGTAATCGGGCGGGTTTGGGTCGAAACCGGTAATATTTTCTTTGAGTATTCTATTGTTGATAGGGAAGAAGAAAAGGCTGTTGTGACCGAAAAAGTCGATGTTGGTGTTGAAGAAAACCTTCAAGCTAAAATAGCGGAAGAAGTAATACCTGAGATAGCTAAGTTATACAAGTGAAGATAAGGGGAATTGCTGAGCTTTTAAAAAGAGATGTTAATGGCGACCCTGACTTTGAGGTGGGTAGAATTTCAGAGATAAAGGATGCCCAAAAAGGGGATCTTGTATTTTTCTTCAAAGAGAGTAAAATAAATGAGGCAAAAGGATTGAAATATCTCGCTGCTATTGTTCCTGAAAGTGTAGAAGAGTGTTCCGCAAGGTCGTGGATTAAAGTAGAAGATGTTAAAGCTTCGATGGTAAAAATACTGGACTATTTTTATCCTCCGTCTATACAAATGCCCCAGAACTATTTTATGAAAGCAGATGATTTTTCTCATGTTAAAAAGGGAAAAGATGTCAAGATAGGGGTAAATGTTTTTATTGGAAACGATTGCATTCTGGGAGATGGTGTAAGTATTTTTCCGTTTTCTTATATTGGAAACGAGGTGGAAATAGGCGATAGTAGTATAATTTATCCTCATTCAGTTATTTTAGATAAGACTAAGATTGGTCGGGACGTTAGAATTTACCCTGGTGCCGTAATAGGTTCTGATGGTTTTGGGTATCATAGAATTAAAGGTGAACTAAAGAGGATACCACATATCGGTAGAGTTGTAATAGGAGATAGGGTAGAGATAGGAGCTCTTACCATGATCGATAGGGGGACGATAGGGGATACAATTATTGGAGATGGCACGAAAATAGATAACTCTGCTCATATAGCTCATAACGTTAAAATCGGGAAGAATGTGATTATTCTTGCTCAGGTGGGTATTTCCGGCAGTTGCGAATTGGGAGATAACGCAATAATTGCCGGTCAGGTAGGTATTGCTGATCATGTTAAGATTGGTAAGAATGCAAAGGTTATTGCTAAATCTGGTGTTGCCAAAGACGTTAAAGAAGGAGAATCGGTTTTTGGATATCCCGCTGATAAACGATCAAGCTTTATGAAAAGAGATTTTTATTCCAGAAGGCTCCCCGAACTTTTTAAAAGGGTAAAAGCTCTTGAAAAGTCCAAGCGAGTTCTTAACTATTTAGACTCTAAACACAAATGAGCTATGATAACCGATATACGCCATTCGCTTTTCTCCGCACTTAGCAATTTTTTATCCCTTGCTGATTTTGTGTTTTCGATTGTTTCGTGACTTTTTTTCTTTTTATTTTTTTATTTTCTAATTCTGATTTAGATCCTTCATCAACTGTTTACTATTCGGGTGATAAAATTTCTTTTAAAGTGGATTCATCACTTGTTCGGATATACGGAAATGCCGGGGCAAAATACGGTAAACTTAAAATCTCGGCAGATACCATTTTATACAATTTAGATAAAAAATTCCTGATTGCCAAAGGTCATGTTTTGTTTAATGACGGGAATAACGATATAAAAGCCTCGAAGATGACCTATGATGTAGATCGCGAATTCGGAGATGCCTTTAACGCTAGAACAGAGGCGGAAAACGGATGGTTTTTCGGGAAAAAGATTAGATACTTTAAAGGCAATATTTTAAGAATAAGGGACGGTTATTATACAACTTGCGAGAATGACCCGCCTCATTTCTGGTTTTATTCGCCGAGAATGCGAATCGATATCGATGAAAGTTTAGTAGCCGAACCGGTTCTGCTTTTGGTTCAGGATATACCTGTTTTTTTTGTTCCCTTTTACTTGCAATCGATAAAGAAAAAAAGGTCTTCAGGGTTACTTAGACCTGAGTTCGGGACTTCTTCCTATGGCGGTAATTATATAAGAAAATTAGGGTGGTATCAGACACTTGGAGAACATGCCGATATTGCTTCCTATCTGAATTATTATACTGAGAGGGGTGTTCGTTTTGATATTAACCAGGTGCGTTGGAATTTAATGCCTTATAGTAGAGGTAATATTACCGGTAATTACATTAAAGAGAGAGGAGGTGGAGGAGAAAGATGGGCGCTTACGATTGATACGAAATCGAACTTGCCGGGAAGAATAAATTTAAACGTGGATACAGAAATAAGGTCTGATCCCGATTATCTGATAGATTATGAACCCGGAGAAGTTGACCGTCTGCTACAAAGAGAAATCAATTATAATCTTAATTGGAGCGGTGAAATACTGGGAAGTAGAACTGATATTGTCATGGATCACCGTGAGAATTTAACCACAGATCAATTGCATGAAAGATGGCCGTCTGTAAATATGACTTTTCCGCATTTGGTGATGGGCGGTATTAATATTAGAAGTTTCTATAAATTCACAAGGGACGAAAACGAGCACTGGGCTTCAGGTTTTTCTGGAAACTCAAACTTAAATTTCAATTTTAGTGTTTTTAACATTGGTTTAGCTGTTAACGGACAGAGCGATTATTATGAAAACGAAGATGTGCTGATTAATCATTGGAAAACGGTAACAACAATAAAGACAAACTTATACGGACTTTCATTCTTTGGAATACCTCCTGTAACTAAATTCAGGCATGTTATCACTCCTTCGGTTTCTTTCTCTTATGCTCCGGATCCCGGTCCTTACAATGTTTCAAATGTTTCCGGTTTTTCTGTGCCTGGCGGGGTAAGATCTTTAAATATTGCTCTGGATAATTTATTTCAATGCAAAATTGGTGAAAAGAAATATGATTTTGCTTCCTTGAAGTTTTCAAGTAATTATCAATATAAGGAATATAAATTTTCTCCTGTTTATATTTACGGTAGATTCTGGGTGGGGGATATTTTACAACAGGATTATTCCACTTCCTACGATTCAGATTCCCACGAATTTGGTGATAAGAGAGTTAATACGGACCTTAAATATAAAACTCATTTCGGAGGAAATCCTTTAGATGTATATTTCAGGCATTCGATCAATTTTACTCAAGATGAGCGAATCCAGCAGGCTGATTTTGGTATGAATTTAAATCCGACCCCTAAATGGGAATTAAGATTAGCGACACATTATGACTTTGAAAGGGGTAAGGTTACAAGTACTAGCCTAAATCTTGTTAGAGATTTACATTGCTGGGAGTTGACATTGTCTATCAATAGTTTTGGTGAGGTATGGGATTATAGTTTAAGATTAGGTCTTAAAGATATTCCGGAATTGAAAATTGAGAGGGAGACTTTGGGCGGATTTATGCCGTGAGGGATAGATTTACCACAGAGCACACAGAGAAGAAAACAAACACACAGAGAACGCAGAGAAAAACAACAAAAATTTAATATTGTTTAAATACCACACCCCTCCCGAAAGAGAAACAACAAATCTCACGAATAGCACAAATAAAATTTTGCTTGTTTGAACTAAAATCTAAAATTCAATACTAGAACATAATTAAGCCACAAAGAACAAATTAGAAAAATTGAAAAATGGGAAAATAGGAAAATGGTAACAAAAAACTTTGAAACAAACTAAATCTGAACCCAAGTTTGGATTGAAAGTAGGTTTTTAACAACTCGGGGCTGCAGTTATGTTACACATTAATTGATAAGTTTTATTTTTGTTAGTATAGATTGTTATGTATTAACGGTTTTTATCTATGGATTGTATGAAGCTTTTTATAGTGTAGTAAGCGGGATAAGGGTGATCGTTGGTGTCAATCACTGACCAAAAATTATGCTTTCGTTGTCTGTAGTATGCGATAGGGATATAAGCTGTCTTTTTTGGCTTGCTTCCGAAGCTGATCAGTGGGGGGTAATAGTGTTTATTGATGTTATTTTCGGCGCAGAAAAAGAAAATTTTAATATTTTCTAATGGAGTATTTGTTATCATTTCTAATAGTTTTATGTACGATGTATCTTGTTTGTACGGATTATGCTTTTTGGTCTCTTTAGCCCAGTAGTCGAATATCTTTAAGGTGTCACCAATGGCTAATGCTGTATCCATTAAGTTTGGGTTTTCTTTTTTGTATATAAGATTTCCACCATTGTATATTATTGTATCTTTTTTCCACCAATCGTTTCTATTTTCAAGTATAACCGTATCTCCAATACTTAGAAAGGTATCAATGAGTGTTGAGCATGGTTTTGAGGATGCCCATTTCGTTAAAACAGTGTCCCAAAAGATTTCTCCGCTGGCAGAAGAATAGGTTACAAAAGGTGATAAAGTACAGAATTTATCTGTGCCTCTTTCCGCTTTAAAAGAACTGGAATTCATAAAGCCGGCTTCGGTTATCCAGATAGGTTTATCTTCGCCAACAATTTGTCTTAATATCTCTATTTTTCTCTTAAAACTCTGTGCACCTAAGTAAAGATGTTGAGAGATTACGTCTATATTGTCTAAGCCTATTGAATTGATAAGAAAAGTTAAAGCTTTTTCCCAACTGTCTAAGATTAGGAATATTTTAACAGAATTAGCCTTAGTATCGTAATATTCCCACTTGAAATTACCTCTGGGTGTATTCATATCAAAAGCTACAATTTTAGCAGTCGGATCCGCGGCTTTGAGAGCCACTCTGGTAGATTCGAACATTTCGACGTATTGGTCTGGAGTGCCAAGGAAATCATCGAGATTAGGTTCGTTACAAAATTGCCAGTATTTAATTGGTATAATTAAACCTGGCATATCATCAATTCCATCTCCGTCATATCTTTCAACGAGTCTGTCTATATAGATTTTATATTCGTCCCAATAATCGGGGTTAGGAAGATAATAGTGACTCTTGTCATTACTTAGAGAATATACGTTAGGGTGTCTAGCCCAAGTAGCAGTAAATCCTATCTCCGGTAGCAAATGCAAACCCCTTTCTCCGGTCCATTTTACCAGGGAGTCTTCGGTCTCAAAATCCCAATTAGTTAGATTATTAGGTTGGATTTGGTACCATCTAAAAGCATTTTGTGCCCTCCACCATTTTATACCAGCCTCTGCAGATAAGTCCATTGTTTTTTTGTATTTTTCCTTATATTTTGTGTCTTTTTCAAAAGAATATTGTCCTTGGAATAGTCCATGGTTTATTCCGAAAGGCGAGTTTTCACCGCTGCTGTAAAGCAAAAGGCCAAAAGAAAAGATGGTAAATATAATAAAATTTTTCATGGTATCTATAAAAATTAGTTTAAGAGAAAAATAACTCTTGTCAAGATTTAATTAATGACAAAGAATACAAAGATAATCTGCTATCGGCTGAGGCTGTGCCAAAACCCCCCTTTTCGCAAGTTGCAGAAAACTAAGTTCCTGTTTTTCAAAGGCTTATTTTTTAGAAATCCGTTAAATTTGGACTTTTGGCACAGCCTCGGCTATCCGCTAAACCCATCTCACTACCCAAAAACTATTAAACCACAGAGAGTGCAGAGATTTTTTTCTTCTATTTAACAATGATTTAAAAATAATGTTTTAAAAAATCAGCCGGGTTTAAAATTTTTATTTTTCGGAATTCGGTAATATCCAGTAGGTGAGTATCCCCAGAGATAATAAAATCAGCGTCTGCCGCAACCGCGCATTCGAGGAATTTGTTATCCTCAAGATCTTTCTTGATTATATTATATTTCATTTCAGGACTTACAAAATTCGCTATCGAATCGAGAGAAGAAACTATATAATGCAAAGTCTCATCGGGAATACCGAATTTTTCACGTTTTAAAACGCCCTCAAATTCGCTGATAATTTCTTTGGTGATATATAATTCTATTTTACCTTCGATTACAAGTTCGAGGCATTTTCTGGGATGACCACCAAATAAGATGGCGGAGATTAAAACATTAGTGTCAAAAACAACGTTGAACAAATTACTACTCTTTTTTGAGGTTACTCTTTCTATAGGCTTCTATTTCTTTCTTTAAATCCTCTTCGGAGAAACCCTTCTCTACTTTTAGAATATCTCCGTAAGAAAAGATATTCCTCCATCGCTCCTTTCTCTCGATGTAAATTCTCGCCGCTTCACGTACCAGTTCGGAACGGGAACGAGATTCCTCTTTAGCTATGTCATCAATTCTCTTCAGTAAATCCTTTTTAAATGAAATATTTACAGCTTGACTCTTCAATTTCACCTCCTATATACATTTTATGTATTAATATTATATATAATATTTGTATGATGTCAAGGGTTGATTGGCTGCTAAGATACGAAGACGCAAAGACTTTTTTGCTTTTTCGGAGGTGGTCAGAGTCTATATTTTCTTTTAAAGATCGAGAAGGATTTTTAGTCGATCTTCTACTTTACTTAGTGTATTATTAAAGACTTCTCCGATTGGTTTCTCTAACCTTATTTTTGATATAGAACGGATGTCTTCGCACTTTATGTAACTTTCATTATTGAGATTTCCCTCAGGTGGATTTACTCTGACGTGAAAGGGTATTCCTCTATATTTGCTTGTAATGGGTAAAACTACGACAAGATCAGCTGGTCCATGATTGAAGGCATCTACTGAAATAACCAGAGCGGGTCTTATCCCCGCCTGTTCATGTCCCCTTGTGGGATTTAAATTGACAAGCCAAATTTCTCCTCTTGATGGACTCTTCACAGCTATTTCTCCAATCCGTCAGAGAGAGTATTATCCCATAGCTTCCTTTCCTCAAGTTCATCCTTCCACTCATCAGGTTTTTCCTTTAGACGAGCATAGGCTTTGTTTGTTTCTGATAGCAACACTTCTTTCCTGTATTTCTCTACTGCCCTGTTTAAAACCTCAGTCATACTGACTCCTAATTTTTCGGATAGACCTTTCACTACTTTTCTTTCTTCTTCACTTATTCTTACTGTTACGCTCTTCATGATAACCTCCTATACATATTTATATACAAAAATATATACAATATTGTGTATAAGTCAAGTGCCGGTTTAGCTACGAATCAAATTCTCGCACAAAGCACACAAAGTTTTTTCTTTATTCTAACTTCCAACTTCCAACTCCTAACTTCCTTATTAGCTACAAATAGCACGAATAATTTATTATGTGTTCTTGTTAGGAGGAATAATGAAAACTCTGGCCGAGAAATTTTTAATAGATGAAAAAGGAAAAAAAGTAGGTGTATTACTTAGCTTTACCGAGTATAAGAAACTTCTCGATGAACTGGAAGAGCTTGAATCGCTTTATGCCTATGATAGGGCGAAAGCTTCGAAAGAAGAAGTAATTCCTTTCGAACAAGCTATAAAGGAAATAGAAGAAAACAGGGAATGAATTATTCCCTCCTGAGAATTATTTTCACATAAAGCACGCAAAGGACTTAAAGTTACACCGCGTAATTTTTTATTTTGTTTATTTCCCCCCGTTCAAATTACACAGATTTGTCCCGGATGAAAATAGGGCGGAATATAGGCTTTTTCACATGTAGAAAAAATAGGTTTTATGATGTCGTTATTACGATTTTTAGGCTTGACTTTTTAAATATTTTTATTACTATTGTACTAAATCAATATAGTAAATTGAAAGTTGAGGTTTCAATATGCAAGGTAAATATTTAGATAGAAAATTGCATAAAGATATTGTAGATTATTTAGGAGCTTTTCCTGTTGTGGCGATTCTTGGGGCGAGGCAGGTAGGAAAATCTACTCTCGCGAAGATGATTTCGTTAGAGTTTAACAATTATCTTTATCTTGATTTAGAAAAGCCTTCGGATTTTAGGAAGCTTTCCGAGCCGGAGATTTTTTTTGAAGCTCACAGTGATAAACTTATTTGTCTTGATGAGATTCAACGAATTCCTGATCTTTTTTCTGTTTTGAGGGGTGTGGTTGACCGGAATGACCGGAACGGGCAATTTTTAATTCTTGGTTCGGCTTCGCGCGATTTGATAAGGCAAAGTTCCGAAACGCTCGCGGGCAGAATAATTTATTTGGAACTTACTCCGTTTCTTTTTTCGGAAGTCGAGAGCGTTGATGGTAAAAAGGGAGAGTTGCTTCGTAAATACTGGCTAAGAGGTGGTTTTCCCAGAAGTTTTCTTGCTGAAGATGAGAAATTTTCTTTTGTGTGGAGAGAGAATTTTATTAGTACATTTCTTGAAAGAGATATCCCTCAGCTCAATTTTAGTATACCTGCGGAAACTCTCCATAGATTGTGGAAAATGTGCGCTCATAATCATGGGCAGCTTTTAAATTCTTCTAAATTAGGAGAGGCAATCGGCGTGAGTCATACGACGATCAGGTCATATATAGATATTCTATCGCAAACTTTTATGCTCAGGGTTTTGTTTCCGCTGGAAGCTAATGTGAAAAAACGACTTATTAAGTCGCCTAAAGTATATATAAGGGATTGCGGAATTCTTCATGCTTTGCTTGAAATAGAAACTTTTGATGATTTGTTGGGGCATCCGGTTTATGGTTTATCGTGGGAAGGTATGGCGATGGAGAATATTATAACCGAGTTATCGGATTGGAATTTCGCGTTTTATAGGACATCAGCCGGGGCTGAAATGGATCTTGTAATGATGAAAGGGAGAAAGTGGGTTGGAGTAGAGTTTAAGGCTTCGGTTTCTCCTCAGGTTTCCAGAGGATTTTGGAACGCGATTGACGATCTTAAATTAGGAGAAGTATGGATAATTTCTCCGGTTGAAGAACAGTATGCGATAAAAGAGGGAGTAAAGGTATCTCCGTTAGGTCATTTTATTTCCGCGATAAAGAAAAGGGTGTAGGACGAAAACTCCCAAATTAATTTCACGCAGAAACACAGACGACACGGAAAAAATGTTTTATTTAACCACGAAATATACGAAAAACACTAAACTTTTTATTACATTTTTTATAAAACCCAACTCATCCCAAAGATAGGAACAACAAATAACACGAATAGCACAAATGAATTGGGACGTAGATAAACGCAGATATGCAGGATTTTTTGATTGTCGTTTTTCGTAAAGCCTTATGCCGAAGACCGAAATTGTAATCTTGCCCGAAAGTAAACCGGCTCAGAATCCTAAAAAGGAATCCTGAGCCGATTTTTAACTGCTAATTACCTTCTCTTTTTTTTGTTTTTTTTGACTCAGGACTCGCGGGCGTGTTGCCCAAAACCAATAGAATAAAATAACACAGTTCACATTGTCATTGCGAACTCTTCTTCACGCCTTTCCACCGTGACGCAATCTCCACGTATAGCTTGCAATTAAGCCCTTTAATTTTATCACAAGAGATTACTTCGCGAAAGTCGAGCAAGAGGACAAATTCGCAAAGACATTACTTTGGATAGCGAAAAGCCTTTCGGCAACACGCCCTCGCGACTCACGACTCCTGACTCTTTTCATTTAAGTAATATCATCTTACGTTTTTTCTCAAAATCACCTGCTTTGAAAGTGTAGAAGTATATTCCCCGGGGAGCTTGTGTTCCCACGCTTGTTTTGCCATCCCAGCTAACCTGTTTATATCCTGCGGATTGTTTGGCATTAACCAGTGTTTGTATTCTCTGCCCGATTAAGTTATAAATATCGAGTTGTACAGCTACATCTTTCGGTAATCCGTATTTGATTATTGTGCTTGTCGCAAAGGGGTTGGGATAGTTCTGGGAACAGCTGAATACTTTCGGGATACTGTCCGTTGGTTCATCTTTTTTAGGAGTTTTTATTTTTTTTGGTTTAGATCTTTTCATTGAACTCATACCCCCACCTCCGCCTCCATATAGTGGATTAGTCGCCGCATAAAAATATCCGCCTTCTTCGACTCTAAATCCAGGTTTTAGACTGATTTTATTTCCTGCTTCCATTGCGACTTTACCTCCGTTTGAACCATTGCCTTTTATCCTGAAATCATTTGCTGATATGGAATCCATTGCCTGGTAGGTTTTAGTTTCGTTTGTGTCGATCATTGTCATTGGTATGATTTGGTTACCAGGTTTTAGTATGTGATTTTGTATTGTGTAGTAAGCGGGATAAGGATCATCATTGGGGTCTATCACTGAGGTGACATCAGGTAGACGCGATCTCAAGTATTCGGGAGGTTTGTAAACTGTATATTCTATATTACCGAATCTTATTATTGGTGGATAGTATCTTTTATGTATGGTATTATCAGCGCAGAAAAAGAACACTTTGAGATTATTTAAGAAATCCGGGGTATTTATGACACTATCTAATAGTCCCTCGTATCTTGTAGCCTGACTATCTGGGTTATGTGCTCGTCCTATTTCTTCAGCCCAGCAGTCGAATACTGTTAAGGTATCGTCAATCGCTAAAGCTGTAACTGTGTCTTTATACATAAGAGGTCCGCCGTTGTATATTATTATATCATGCGCATTCTGCTTTCTATTATAAAGAACTACTGTATCTTCAATTTTTAAAAAAGTATCGATTCTTATTATATCTGGCTCCTTCCAAGCCCACATTGCCCAAACAGTATCCCAAAAAACTTCTCCACTATCACAGGAGTAAGTAACGCAACTTGTATTAGTCTTAATATAATCTTTTCTGCCTCTTTCTGCTCTGACAGGATCGGCATTCTGAATGCCGGTCTCAGTAATCCATATAGGTTTGCCTTTTCCGCCGGTATTTGCTTTTAATATTGAATCTAATTCTCTTGTGTATTTCATAAAATTAGGTGTATTATTGTATATATGATGAGAGACAACATCTATACTGTCTAAACCAATGGATTCGATAAGATCTTTTACGGCCTCTTCCCAGTTAACATATTCTTTTGTATCAAATTTACCCTTAAATTCAAGTATAGTATCACCAACTGGCTCCTCGTAATTTGTTGTATCGTAGTACTTCCACTCAAAAGTTCCTTCATCACTTGTCATACATAGACCAACAATTTTGGCTGTGGAATCCGCAGATTTTAATGCCGTCCATGTATAATCATACATTTCGACATACTGATCGGGAGTACCCAGGAAATAGCCTCCATAAGGTTCATTTGAGAATTGCCAGTATTTTATTGGTGTAAGATTTTCTAAGCCTGGCATATCATTTATCCCATCTCCATCATATCTTTCGACAAGTGTGTCTACATAATCTTGATAATCGTCCCAATGATCAGGATCAGGAGGATAACGATATCTATTTTCCCAGCTTAAAGGCTCCGCTTCGGGATGACTGGCCCAGCCTGCTGTGTAACCTATTGAAGGAAGTAAATGTAAGCCCCTCTCTCCACACCATTTTACAAGGGAATCTTCAGTCTCAAAATCCCATTTATCTTCATCCCAGTTATCTGGTTGAACATTACACCATCTGAAAGCGTATTGCGCTCTCCACCATTTTATCCCGGCCTGAGCGCACAAATTCATCGTTGTTTTGTACTTTTGTTGATATTCTCCATTTTTAGTGAGAGTGTCGTGGTATTCGTAGACAGTACGATTCATTCCAAAAGGAAATAGTTCATCGCCACTGAAAAGCGAAAGACTAAAAGAAAAGATTATAAGTATAATAAAATTTTTCATAATTCCTCACTTGGATATATAAAGATTACCATCTTTTAATTTTCTAACGCGGATATCCTTTTTTCCAAACTTCCATTAGCTTTCCTTAGCTCCTCGTTTTCTTTCTTTAAACCAATAACATAGAGTGTCAATTCTTCAATCTTTTCCAGAAGTTTTGCCTGCATTTCACCAACTTTTATCCCGCTTTTGAGTACTACTTCTTCTTTTGGGATACCCGGCAGACTTTTGTTGCTTTTGATATGTTTTTCGAGTTTATCAAGAGGCATTAATTTATAATTGTCCGCGAATACAAAATCAGACCAGTTACTTTCTACGGTTATTTCCTTTGTTCTTATGTGACCGTTAACGGCAAGTTTGTAATTACCGGGATTAATCGTCCCGATGCCAACATTGCCAGAAATCTTTTGGACAAATAAACCCTTTTCTCCGTCGTTATCATTCCCTCGAATCAAAACTCCTTGTGCTCCAGCAATAATTCCATACTTATTATCTGTGTTCCTTAAATAAAGTTTCGGATAACAATCTGAGTCTTCAGTATTAATAATTAAACGTGCATCGGCATCTGTTCGGTAAATTTGTACATCTCCGCCTTCTACTTCTAATTTTTCATCAGGATCATCCGTTCCGATTCCGACATTGCCTGTTATTACAGAATTTCCTTGGACGTGTAATTGTTCCGTAGGATCATCCGTCCCGATACCGACACGACCTGACGGGTCCACAGTAATGGCAAGTCGGTCGAATCCTCCTCCAATCCCATAAAATTTTAGACCACCATAACCAGCCTGATATCCTTGTATTGATGCGCTTCCAAAGTACATTCTATTATTAAGAGGAATTTTTATATCGCCGTTCACTTCCAGTTTCTTTTCGGGATCCGTCGTCCCGATGCCGACTTTGCCTGTTATTATAGAATTTCCCGCAACGTGTAATTGTTCCGTAGGATCATCCGTTCCGATACCTACATTGCCGGAAAAATAACCTTTTCCAACGAAATAACCACCATATCCATTTGAATTTTCACTTTTTCCAAAAAGAGCCATGCCGTTACTTGTTTTTACTCTTCCATATACGCCAATTGAATTATCTTCATAGTAAGAATCGGTTTTAGTGTTATAACCGTAAATGGCAGATCGATTCTCCTCCTCCGTTGGTCCAGCTGCGCTCCATTGTACATGCAATTTGCTGTTTGGATTCGTTACTCCGACACCGACCTTATCCGAACTTGTTGTTAATCTTACTTTAGAACCATCGTCAGTCCAGCCGTTCTCTCCATAACTGACCATACTAACCAACAACAATACGAGTACTACAACACTTAATTTTTTCATACTTTTCCTCCTTTTTTGTTTTGAGTATTAATTTAACCTAACAACAATAGTCTTTTTTTAGTATAAGAAAAATAGAGTATAATGTCAATATAAAAATTTTTGTTATATAAAAAGCCGATATTTGTGGATGGTAGTTTACTCAAGGTTGTGAATAATTTAGTCATAAGTCATTGGAGGCTGTGCCAAAACCCTCTTTTTCGCAATTTGCAGAAAACTAAGTTCTTGTTTTTCAAAGGCTTATTTTTTAGAAATCCGTTAAATTTGGACTTTTGGCACAGCCTCATTGGTCGCTAGTCACTGGTCAAAAACAACAAAAGAATCCGTGTTTATCCGTGTAAATCCATGGCAATATAATAGATTCTTCGAATCCAAGTTGAATTGTTGAATAGGAAAATAGTTGAATTATTTCCCATTTCCCATTTTTCAATTTTTCTAATTCGTTTGTGGGGGTGGGTTTTAAACAGTAAAAATATCCTGTTAATCTGTGTTCATCTGCGTCCCAATTCATTTGTGCTATTCGTGAGATTTGTTGTTCCTATCTTTGGGATGGGTTGGGTTTTTAAAAAACATAATAAAAAGTTTAGTGTATTTAGTGGTTAAATAGATTGGTTTTTTCGCTCTGTGGTTAAACAATGGTAGTAGTTTGAATATAGTATTCTTGACATTGTAATATATTTAGTTATTTTGTAATTAAATGGATAAACATTTAGATTACTTAAATAAAAAGGAAAAAGAAACAGTAAACTCTTTCATTGAAGATTTGAGGAGAGAATTAGGAGATTATATAATTAAAGTGCGGCTTTTTGGGTCTAAAGTCCGGGGTGATTTTGAGGAGTATTCGGATATAGATATATTTATCCTCGTCAAAGACAAAAAAGATATACGGGATAAAATAAGTGATATAGCTGCTGAATATTTCTTTAGATACGAGATTCCTATCTCGCCTGTGGTTTATAGTTTATCAGAATATCAGAAGAATAAGGAATTGGGTTCGTTTTTCTTTGAAGAGATAGAAAAAGAAGGAATTCTTTTGTGAGTCGAAAAGCCTTAGCTGATTATAGAATCGAAAGAGCGAAGGAAATATTGGTAGAAGCAAAAGATACTCTTAAACAGAAGCACTATAAACTTTCTGTTAACAGAAGTTACTACGCAATGTTTACTGCAGCAAAAGCTTTACTTGCATTAAAAGAAAAAGATTCCTCAAAACGTTCCGGGGTCATTTCTTTATTTAGCAGGTATATCATTAAAAACGATTTATTTCCTAAAAAACTTAGTAAATATTTGCCAAAAGCCAAAGATTTAAGAGAAGACGCTGATTACGTTGATTTTATAAATATTACTAAAGATGACGCGATTTTGCAGTTGGAAAGAGCTGCAGAATTTATTGAAGAAGCTGAAAGAACTCTTTCGAAAATGATTAATAAGCCGGAAAAGTAAAGTAATAGGTCGGTCGAAGGATCGCCGATGGCTTAAGGCAGGCAAAAAAGAAAAAATTCGTGCTATTCGTGTAATTCCATTTGAAGTAAATAAAATATCAAAAAGTAAAAAGCAAAATGACAGATAAAAATTTAAAATAATACCTTGCCCTACCGCACATAACTAAAAAATATTTGTGTGATTTGTGCTATTTGTTGTTCCTGTCTTTGAGATGGGTTGGGTTTAGCGGAAAGCGGAGGCTGTGCCAAAACCCCCTTTTTTGCAAATCGCAGAAAATTAAGTTATTGCTTTTCAAAAACTTATTTTTTGCAAATTCGTTAATTTTGGACTTTTGTCACAGCCTCAGCGGTCAGCGGATAGCCGATTATCTTTGTGTTTTTTGTTTGGGGTGTTAGTAAACCTTCCCAATCCGTTTCCAACGGACTTTTCTGAAGAATGAAATTATAGGAACTTCGGATTTCCATGACCAGTAAATTAATAGAGGAGTTCCGGATATGTTGTCGATTGATACCGGTCCCCAGAATCTCGAATCATCGGATTCATCTCTGTTATCGCCCATAGCGAAAATATATCCCTCTGGGACGACTATGGGCCCAAAATTATCCCTTACATAGGGATAATTCATTAATTTTCTTTCTTCCCATAAATTTTGAAGTTGTGCATTTTCTATAGTAAGAGGGGGATATTCTTTTGGATCCCTGTGAGAGATATAATCCGCGTTTATGTCTTCGCCGTTTATGAAAAGAGTTTTGTGTTCTATGTAAACCGTATCTCCTTCTACGGCGGCACATCTTTTTACGAAATTCGTGTTTTTAAATATGCCGTCACCGCCCAGGGGATAGCGGAATACAATAATTTCGCCTTTTTTTGGGTTATTTATTCTGAGTAAATATTTGTCTGTAAAGGGTAGTTTTATACCGTACTTGAGTCTATTTACGATTAAAAAATCGCCGATAAGAATAGTATCTTTCATCGAGCCGGTAGGCACATTGAAGGTTTGAACCACAAAACCGCGTAGAAAAAGAATTATGCCTATTGCTATAATCCAGGATTTAACTTCTTTCCATATTTTTTGTTTGTCTGTCATTTTAGCCACTTCCCGTGACATTTTTTAAACTTCTTTCCGCTTCCGCATGGGCATTTGTCATTTCTTCCTATATCTTTTATATTTTTACCCTCTTTTTGCAATTTGGCAACCTCCTCCCTGAATTTTTTATCCAGTTTAGGTTTTCCTATTGTCGGTATTTCTATTTTCGGCGTTATGATTTTCTTATTTTCAGTTTGTTTTGGTGCCTGTTCTACACCTTTAAATTGTTCTTTCACTTCTTCTCCCCGGATTTCTTCGGGTGCCTTTACGGCTTCCGGAATGAAACGATAGAGCAATCTGACAGCATTCTTTCCGATATTATAAAGAAGTTCTTCAAACATACCATAAGATTCTCTTTTGTATTCTACAAGCGGGTCTTTTTGAGCGAAACTTCTTAAGTTGATGCCTTCTCTAAGGGCGTCTAACTCGTATAAGTGATTTCGCCATTCGTCATCTATTATTCTTAATATTATCATTCTCTCGAACTGTCTCATGTTTTCTTGCCCGACAATTTCTTCTTTTGATTCGTATCTCGATTTTGCTATTTTTCTTATATTTTCCTCAAATTCGTTTCTTTTAATTTCCTCTATTTTGCTTTTTTCTTTATCGAGATCTATAAGGAAAAATTCGATTAAATCAGACCGGAGTCCATCGATATCCCATTCCTCGGAATACCTGCCGATAAGATAGGAATCAAATATTACATCGAGCGTATCGTCGGTCCAATCCATAACTCTGTCTTTTAAGTTCTCTCCGTCTAAAATACTATTTCTGATGTCGTAAATAACTTCCCTTTGTTTGTTCATTACGTCGTCGTATTCCAGCAGTCTTTTTCGAATGTCAAAGTTCATTCGTTCGACCCGTCTCTGAGCATTTTCTATGGCTCGCGAGATTAAAGGATGCTTAACGGAATCTCCGTCCTCGATACCCATCCTGTCCATCGCGCCGGCTATTCTTTCCGTTGCGAAAACCCTCATCAAATCATCTTCCAGTGATATATAAAAGCGGGATGCGCCGGGATCTCCCTGACGTCCCGATCTTCCTCTTAGCTGGTTATCTATTCTTCTTGCTTCGTGCCTCGCCGTTCCTATAACCTGAAATCCGCAGGGTACATCATCTTTGCATTTTTCAATATCTGTTTTTTCGCATTCTTTCTGATTTTTGTCTTTTATTATACAACATTCTTTACACTTAATTATTTCTCTTGCCGGTTTTATGTCTGTACCTCTACCGGCCATGTTGGTTGCGATTGTAACTTGCCCTTTTTCTCCTGCATGGGATATGATTTTTGATTCCTTTTCGTGCTGTTTCGCGTTTAGAACCTGGTGAGGGATACCTTCGCTGTTAAGCATTCTGGATATCAGTTCGGATATATCGACGGAGACTGTACCCACGAGAACGGGTAAGCCATTGTTATGCAGTTCCTTAATTCTTTTAATTATCGCGTTGTATTTTTCTCTTTTTGTTCTGTATATTAAATCGTCATAGTCGATTCTTCTCACCGGTTTATTGGTTGGTATCTGAATGACATCTAAGTCATATATTTGAGCGAATTCTTCCGCTTCTGTGGCGGCTGTTCCTGTCATTCCGGCAAGTTTATCGTACATTTTAAAATAATTTTGAAGGGTTATTGTCGCGAAAGTCTGGGTCTCTCTTTCGACTTCCACATCTTCTTTTGCTTCTAATGCCTGATGCAGACCGTCTGAATATCTTCTTCCGGGCATCAGGCGTCCGGTAAATTCATCCACTATCACAACCCTGCCCTGCCTTACTATATATTCGACATCTTTCTCAAAAAGTGTGTAAGCTTTTATAAGTTGATTCGCCGCGTGTATTCTTTCTGACTTTTCCGCGTAGTCTCTTTCAATTGCTTCTTTTTGCACCATTTTTTCTCTGCTCGATAGAGAGTTGTCTTTTTCGATTTTATCCAGAGCGATTGAGAGATCGGGAAGCTGGAAGAAATTTGCGGATTCTCTCTTTATAATTATTTCCTGTCCCATTTCGGAAATATTTGTTGAATTTTCTCTTTCATCTATCGCAAAATATAGCTTTTCGTCTATTTCATGCAGTTTTTTTTCTTTCATGAAGCGGGATTCTGTTTCCTGCAGGAGATACTCTACTTCTCCGCTTTGCAGTAATTTCAACAGCTGTTTGTTTTTTGGGTTTCCTCTTTTGGCTATGAGTAGTTTTTCTCCAGCCTCTTCTCTTTTGCCCTCGTCCAGTAAATTTTTTCCTTCTGCAACGGTTCTATTTACCAGAAGAGTCTGTTTATTTACCAAATTTTGCACGGCGGGTTTAAGCTCACCGTACTGTTTTGTGACTGAATGTTGAACCGGTCCGGATATGATGAGAGGGGTTCGCGCTTCGTCTATAAGCACGGAATCTACTTCGTCTACTATAGCATAATTATGTCCTCTCTGAACCCTGTGTTCGGGGATAACCGCCATGTTGTCGCGTAGATAATCGAATCCGAATTCGTTGTTTGTCCCGTAAGTTATATCACAGTTGTATTCTTTTATTCGTTCCTCCGGATTCATATCTGATATTATTACACCTACTGAAAGACCGAGACTTTCGTATATCGGTCCCATCCATTCTTTATCTCTTCTAGCGAGGTAGTCATTTACCGTAACAAGATGGGCTCCTTTTCCGGAAAGGGCGTTGAGATATAAAGGCATTGTAGCTACGAGAGTTTTTCCTTCACCCGTTTTCATTTCGGCAATATTTCCCTGATGCATAGCGATGGCGCCTACTATTTGTACATCGTAAGGCACCATTTCCCATTCCCATTCCAGGTCGGTTACGCTCCATCTTTTACCCAATAGAAGTTCGCATGTCCTTTTTACCAGGGCAAAACTTTCCACCATTAAATCGTCGAGAATTTCGCCTTCTTTCAACCTTGCTTTGAATTCTTCGGTAATTTTTGGCAGGTCGTTCTCCTGGATTTTCTGGTACTCTTTGAATTTGCTGTTTATTTCATCTATGAGAGGATGAAGCCTATTCAAAACTCTTTCATTATGAGATGGGATAATTTTTTTCAAGACTCTAAACACGAATTAAGTCACCTCTTTCTCTGCCTGTTGATATATAACCTATCTTTACTTCCAGAGAATCCTCAATAAACTTTATAAAGCTTTTTGTTTCTTCGGGTAAAGAATTATAATCTTTGGCTAATTTCGTATTGCTCCAGCCCGGAAAGCTTTTGTAAATTGGTTTAGCTTTCTCTAATTTCCAAACTTCAGATGGAAACCATTCAAGTTTTTCTCCATCGATTTCGTATGCGGTTGCGATCTTGACCTCGGGTAGGTTATCTAATACGTCGATTTTGGTAATAGCTATTTCGGTTGTTCCTGTTATCCAACAGGCGAATTTTGATGCGACAAGGTCCAACCAGCCGCAGTTTCTCGGTCTTCCCGTGGTTGCCCCAAATTCTTGACCGTCTTTTCGAATAAGTTCTTCTGTTTCTTTTTTCATCCTGCTGGGAAAGGGGCCTTTACCCACCCTTGTGGTATATGCTTTTGTAACCCCGATGATATTGGAAATCAAGTTTGGAGGTATACCGCTTCCTGTTAGGATTCCTCCGGGTGTGGGGTTGGAGGAGGTAACGTAAGGGTAGGTTCCGAAGTCGATATCTAAAAGTACTCCCTGTGCACCTTCGAATAGTATTTTTCTATTATCTTTTAGGAGTTTACGAAGAAGTTCTACCGTATCAGTTATTATTTCTCCGTAATTTTTCCTGAAGGATTCTAAAGTTCTGAGGTATTCAGGCGGTAGATTGAATTTAGATAAATAATCCGGAGAGAAAATATCTCCCATCCTGATTCCTTTCCTTAGTATTTTATTGGCATAAGCCGGTCCTATCGCTCTTCCAGTCGTACCGATCACTTCTTTCATTTCTTTTTCTTCTTCGAAATAAGAGGGAAGTATTAAATGACATCTTTTGCTTATTTTTAGATTGTTTTTTAATTCTATTCCCCTCCGTTTTAATTCTTCAATTTCTTTCATTAATTGAACAATATCAATTACCACTCCGTTTCCTATTATTGATATTTTGTCCTGATGAAAGATACCTGATGGGATAAGATGCAGAGATAATTTTTCATCTTTGTAGAACACTGTATGTCCGGCATTCGCGCCGCCTTGATATCGGCAAACCGCATCGAACGAACCGCAGAGGTTGTCAATTAGTTTTCCTTTCCCTTCGTCACCCCATTGAAGCCCTATCAGGGCAGCATTTCCGTATTTGATCTTACCCGCCATCAGAAACTTTCCCTGTATAATATCTGGATTTGTCTTCCAACATCTCCTGAAAAGAGGTTCTTTAGATCGAATTGAATACCCAGGTTTCCGGATTGTAGTTTGTAGGCAAGATTGAATCGGTTTTTATCCTCGTCGTTAACCCCCATTATGTATTCTAAGTGAAATGTGTTGGCTTCGTCTACATTTATAAACGCATTTCCAAAAAGATCTGCGCCTTGATCTTCTTCATAGTTATAATTAACTCCTCCGGAGACCATTAAACCGGGCAATAGTCGAGTTCCTATGGTTGCAAACATGTATTTTTTAGCGTAATTCTCGATAGGTTCGTCGTTGTATCCAAAAACGCTTTCTATCATGCCGTTGCTGAATAGCCGTATTCGCAGATCTATAGCAGGTCTACTCTCCCACTCCGTATCTCCATATCCCACAATATTTGTTCCTCCAAAGCTTGTGCCCAAAATAATGCCGTTCCATATTCCGACACAAATTTTGGCTCTCAATTTATCGATAGGTTCTTCTTTTATATGGATAATAACTTCTCCGTGATAAAGAAGAACGGGTAATGGATTATCAATTCCTGTTATCGGTTCTTGATAAGTAGAGATGACAGATAAAATCAAAAGAATCATTTAACCTCCTTTATATAGTAAAACGAATGCTCCCTTCACCGATTATATTGTTAATTTTTTGTATCATCTGCTCATCCGGTTTTATTCTTATATCCTTAGACCTTAGACGTATTTCTTCATAGTCGTTTCTGCATAGTATCGTAAGAGGTATCTTTCCCGAATGTTCGTTGAAGACTTTTTTCACACCGGTTATGTCTTCTTCGCTTAACCCCGCAAGGTCCAGGATAAGATACGCGCTCTTGAGATGATTTTCTATTTTATCTAAAGGCATTATTTTTTCCGCGCTCACTTGAACCTGATTACTGATTGAATCACCCTTAATCCTTCCTTTTATTACTACTGAGCCGAGAGAATCTAATTTGCTTCCAAATTCTTCGAATAGTTTAGGGAACACCAGTACTTGGAATGAACCGTTTTCGTCTTCTACATTTAATTTCGCCCATCTGCGATTCTTTTTTGATGTTCTTTTATCGACCTTGGTTATAGTTCCTCCGGTAATGATTAACTTATTAACAGGTAAATCTTTTAATTTTTGAGACGGAGTGAATAGTGCTTCAGAAAGTTTTTCATATTGAGATAAAGGATGACTGGAGAAAAAGAAGCCGTAAGCTTCCTGTTCGTATCTCAATTTTTCCTCTTCGTCGAATGGTGTTGTCGGAATTAATTCTTTCTTCCTCTCACCAAACAGTGTTTCCATTTTTCTTTTTCCCTTTGTCTTTGCGTAATCAATTGCGTTTTGCAAAGAAGATAGCAATGAATGTCTGTTTATCTCAAGAGAGTCAAGTGCTCCTGCTTTAATAAGATTTTCCATGACTTTTTTATTGACTAATCTTCCCCCTGCTCTTTCTACAAAGTCAAAGAAATCTTTAAATTTTTTCTTTTCCCTTTCTTTTATAATTTCCAGTACAGCGTTTTTACCCACGTTTTTTATACCTCCAAGACCATAACGGATTGTGTTCTTCTCAGGAGTAAATTTATAATCAGAAATATTTATGTCCGGAGGTTTTATTTCTATTCCATGTTTTCTGGCATCTTTTATAAATTTTCTTATATCTTCTACTTCTGCACCTATGTTGCTTGTAAGAGAAGCTGCATAAAACTCGGTAGGGTAGTGGGCTTTTAGATATGCGGTTTGATAGGCTATTTCAGCATAGGATACCGAGTGTGCCTTGTTAAAGCCGTACTTTGCGAAGGAGCTCATTCTCTCAAATATATCTTCTGCCTGGTTTTTCGGGATTTTATTTTTAACACAACCTTCGATAAACTTTTCTCCCATTGATTGCATTACATCCATTTTTTTCTTGCCCATTGCTTTTCTTAGGATATCCGCTTCTCCCAGGGAAAACCCTGCGAGTATATTTGCTATTTTCATTACTTGTTCCTGATAGAGCATTATTCCGTAAGTTTCCTCTAACACGCCCTTTAACTTTGGATGTGGGTACTCAGGATCTATTTTTCCTTTTTTTCTTAGTGCAAATTCATCCTGATCGATGTTTTGAAGAGGTCCCGGTCTATATAATGCGACCGACGCGACCAGATCAGAGAAGTCACTTGGCTCTATTTTCCTGAGCATTTTTTGCATGCCTTCCGATTCAAGCTGAAATACTCCGGTTGTATCTCCTCTTCTTATAAGTTCATAAGTTTTTTTATCGTTTTTATCCAAATCATAAATGTCCAGTTTATGTTGAATATTCTTAAGGGTTTCCTGTATAACAGTAAGAGTCTTAAGTCCCAGAATGTCTACTTTTAAGAGTCCCAGTTTTTCTAATGTTTCCATGGCGAATTGTGTAGTTATGATTTTTTCTTCCCCTGTTGTACTTACAAAGAGAGGTACAAAATCGGTAATATCACCGGGAGCGATTACCACTCCTGCTGCATGGGTGGATGTTTGCCTTATCAATCCTTCGAGTTTTTTAGCAAGTTCTATAAGTTCTTTTAAATCCGCTCTACTTTGAATTTTTGCTTTTAATTCGCTGGAAGCGTTTATTGCTTCTTCGACAGATTGTTCTCTTTCTATTTCTTTGGCTATTTCATCGCAGTCGGCATAAGGAATTTCGAGTACTCTCCCTACGTCTCTTACTACGGATCTAGCTTTTAAAATACTGAAAGTGACGATTTGAGCAACATTTCTCTCTCCGTATTTTTTCTTAATATGTTGAACGACTTCGTCACGTCTTACATCTGAAAAGTCTATATCAACGTCCGCCATCGAGACTCTTTGCGGGTTTAAAAAGCGTTCAAAAATAAGGCCGTGCTTTAATGGATTTACGTTAGTTATTCCTAAACTATAGAGAACGAGGCTACTTGTGGCTGAGCCTCTTCCCGGTCCCACAGGTATTCCTTTTTCTTTGGCGAAGTCCACGATGTCCTTAATTATTAGAAAATATCCCGCCAGTCCCAGTTCCTTGATTACTGAGAGTTCGTATTTAAGGCGGTCTTCTTCGCCCGGAGTAACTCTTTTTAATCTTTTTTCCAGACCTTCTCTCGCGAGGTGTTCCAGATATTCCCCTAGCCCTTTAAAACCTTTAGGTATTTCTATCGAAGGTAATAGTGTTTTGTCTGTTTCGAATGGAACGGGTATACATTTTTCTGAGAAAACTTGTGTGTTTTCAATCGCTTCTGGTATATCTTTGAACAATTCTTTCATTTCTTCAGGTGACCGGAGATAAAAATTATCCGTGGGCAATTTTAAAGCATTTTCTTCGCTAATTGTTTTCTTTGTTTGAAGTAAAAGCAGAATTTCATGGCTTTTGGCGTCTTCTTTCTTTAAGTAATGGACATCGTTAGTCGCTATAATCGGTATATCGAATTTTTTGGAAAACTCTATTAGTTTTTCGTTTACTTCGACTTCCCTTTCAAGACCGACGCGCATTATTTCGATATAAAAATCTTCTTTAAACTCTTTTTTAAAGAAACTTAATAGTTCTTCTGCTTCTTCTAATTTACCCTCGGCGACAAATGCCGGTATAATTCCGTTTCTGCAAGCGCTTCCAACTATTATTCCTTCTTTATACTTTAATAGGATTTCCTTATCCAGTCTTGGTTTTCTGTAAAAGCCTTCCATGAATGCCAAAGAGGATAGTTTTATCAGGTTACGGTATCCTTTGGAGTTTTTCGCCCACATAGTTATATGATAGTTTTCGGATTTCTTTTTTCTATCTTCCGTTGAAAAGTATCCTTCTATTCCGATAATTGGTTTTATTTGGTTTTTTACCGCTTCCTGGTAAAATTCGAATGCTCCGAAAAGATTACCGTGATCGGTAAGCGCAATTGAATTCATCCCTAAATTTTTTACCTGTGATATTAAATCCGGAATTTTTATTCCACCGTCTAATATCGAGTAATGACTATGAACATGAAGATGTGTAAAACTCATGCTTTTTGTACCTTAACTTTGCTAATTCTTTGTCTGGTTGCTTTAAGTATGGTGAATTTTAGATGTCCGATAACCACAGATTCGTTTTCTTCCGGGATACGTTTTAGGTTTGCGAAAATAAGTCCTCCCACTGTTCTTATATCTGAATCCGCATATTCTCCCGGTAAGATTTCTTCAAGCTGATCAAGCTCGAATATTCCTGGTACAATCACTGAACCATCCTCTAATTTTTTATAATTTGTTTTTTCTTTATCTAATTCATCTTGTAATTCACCCACTATTTCTTCGATTAGATCCTCAGTGGTAAGCAAACCCGCGACTCCGCCAAATTCATCCATAACAATTGCAATAGAGATATGTTTTTTTTGAAACTCTCTAAGTGTGGAGAGTACATTTTTTGTGTATGGTATGAAATAGGGCAATCGCATTAAGTCTCCCGCCAGCATTCTTTTATCCTCTCCCCATAACTTCAGTACTTCAGTCATATAAATGATTCCGACTATGTTGTCTCGAGAACCATCATATACCGGTATTTTGGCATGTCTTTTTCTCCTGTAATGATCTATCAGGGTTTCAATATTTTTGTCTATAGATATACATTCAATATCGGTTCGGGGAACCATTACGTCTTCTGCAACCGTTGTATCCAGTCTGAATATTGCGGTTACTAATTCTTCTTCGTCTTCGGTGATCACTCCTTCGTCTTCGACCTCGGCGATCAATTCTTTTAATTTTTTTTCACTTCTAATCGGAGATTTTTTAAACCACTTAAGCACTAGTATTTTCTCGTTTTTGGGAGTATGACTCCTCCTGATGTTATTATTTTAAAACCATCCTGGATTGAAATTTTTGTTTCGATAATTTCAGATGCAGGGTAAATTAGATAGTATCCTGAAGTGGGGTTGGGAGATGTGGGCAGAAATACGTTAAAATAATCTTTCCCGTCTATCTCCCATTTATTTTCGTTTGTCAGAAAACCAAGAGTGTATGTATTCTCCCATGGATATTTTATAATGACTACTTTACTGAATGCCGAATGGTCTATCATTATAGCATTTACAAGCTGTCTGATAGCATTATAAAGACCTTTTACGAAGGGCAGTTTTGTCATTATTTTATCGAATGTATTTAAAAACCATCTTCCAATAAAACCTGAGGTTAGAAATCCTATTATATAAATACCGATTATTACGGCAATAAAGCCCAGCAATGAGGATAGTGGTTTAGATATATTCGAAAATAACGAAATCCGGATGAAATATTTACCGAAGAAACCGCCTATTTTTTCTATTAGAAACCATAGAACTGCCACGGTTAAAGCTATTGGGAGAATAGCAACCAGTCCGGTTATAAAATGTCTTTTAATTTTATTTTTGAAAGCCATATTCGTTTATTAGAATAATAAAAGTTTTATTTCAATAGTCAAGTATTTAATGGGGATTAATAATTATTTTGTAAGAACACTGAAAGCAGCAACAGCCAGTCCCACTTTGTATAGAACATCGACTGTAAATGCTAAACCTTCCCAGCCGGATCTTCCGATTCTGACTTTTTCCGGAACGATAATTGTATCGCCGGGTTTTATTTTAACCGAGCCTCCCATTTTACCTGAAGCACTTCTGATATTGCTTTTTTCGATTTTACCTGAAGCTCTTCTGATATATATTTCCTTTATATTTGCTGTTGGTTTTGGTCCTCCTGCAATTTCCAGATAATCATTTAAGTGTAATCCTTCTTCGTAAGCTATTCCTGTTGCATTGTAAACTTCTCCTATTATTTGAACGGTTCCTGTTGATCTGGGTACCTCTAATATGTCTCCACTCTCAAGAGTTATATTTAGTTGGTTTGGATCATGTAGGTTTATTATAACCCTGCCTGAATCCTGAATCTTTTTTAGGCTTTCTAACTGTTGTTCCTGCATGCTGATATACTGCATCTGCGCGAGTTTGTTTTCTTCGGATGAGATGCCTCCCATAACTGCTCTTTGTTCACTGATAAGTCGGAGACGTGTTTCTCTTATTAAATTCTCCAGAGCTTCTGTCTCTAGTTTTGCAACTGATTTCTTTGTGAATATAGCTCCTTCAAGATAAGCATTCTCTGTGAGGCCGCTGGCTCTATCAATTATTTCCTTGAGGGTTGTTCCAATTTGGATTGGATATGTCCCAGGATATTTAAATTCTCCCTTCAGAATAACATGTCCTAATTCACTATAGTAAGGTTTTCTTTTTACTGATATATAGTCGAGAGGTTCGAGTTTAGTCTGTAAGTCGCCTGGATCGGCGAGATTTATTTTTTCTAAGAAAATTCCTTTCTCGGGATTGAGTCTGAAGAGCTCTGCTTCATTTCTGGCGGAAACTCGTTTTCGTGCGGTGAATACCAGGTCTCCTACTGTCATTTTAGGATAAAGAATATATTGACCGGGTTTTTCCACTTCACCGTAAATAGTAACATAAAATTTTTCTTCAATTTCCTTTTCTGTGAAAACTCTTAATTTATCCCATTCTTCAAGTTTAATATTTTCTGTAAGGTTACCTTCAAGTAATTTCTCTAAATTAAATTCAATTATTTCTGGGAATTCTGTACCGCTAAAACGCAGGATCTCTGCTCTCTCCATGTAAGTTCCTTTTCTCACTCCTCCGGCTTCTTCTAAGAGATCGAGTACGGTCATGCCGTCTTTTAGCTGATAAGTTCCCTCGTTATTCACGTTCCCTTTTATTTCAACATAATTATAGAGATAGGGGGATATTTCGGTTGCAGTAACAAGGTCTCCGTTTTCAATTTTTGTGTTTTTAGAAAGTCTGTTAAAGGTGTTCTGATCCTCAAATTCTATATTCTCAATAATTTTTTTGTTTTCCGGAGATATTCTTTCGATCCGAATTCTCCTTTTCTCGGCGGTAGGAAGAAATCCGCCTGCCATTTCTATTAATTCTGAAAGTCGTTCCGTACTGTCCAGTTCATATATGCCGGGTCTGTTTACTGCTCCGTTTATTCCTACTACTTTTCCAATTGGCGGTACTAGTATCATGTCACCGGGAGAAAATTGAATGATTGGTAAAGGTTTTGTTTTGATAAAGAGTTTATATAAATCGATGGTTTTTGTAGTTCCGTTACTGGAAATATATTCTATTTTTCTAAGACTTCCGGATTTTTTTATGCCATTTGATTCGAAGAAAGCTGCTACGGGATTGGAGAGAACTGTAAAATTATAAACCCCGGGACTTGTAACTTCACCCAAGACAAATATGTTAACACTTTTTAAGTAGCCTAAACTTACAGTAACCTCTATATTGGAGAACTCTTTTTGAAATGCTTCACTGATTGTTTTTTTGCTTTCTTTGTATGTCTTTCCCCAGAGTTTTATACTTCCTATATATGGGAGAACTATTGAACCATCACGGTTTATATTTAATGTCCATGCGTTATTTATTTCTCCGGAAATGTCTATATATAGTTCATCTCCCGGTCCTAAGATATAATCATCTGCTATCGGAGCGAAAATTTGTGCCCTTTTTAATTGAGTTTGGAACATGTCATATCCGAATTGTTTTAATGTTACGGAAAGAGAATCAAGGTGTTTATTTACCTGTGATAATTTCTTTCTTAACTTGAAAAATGTTGTATCTGCCGCTATCAGATATTGATCCTGCAGGTTTTTATCTTTTAAGTATTGACTCCTCAATTCAATTTTCAAAGATTCTGCCTTCATCTGTTCTACGAGAGAGTCTTTTAAGATTTCAAGTTTCATCCTCCGGGGGGTAATCATATATTTTTTATTGAACATTTTCTCTATTGTTGAAAGCGATTCGGCAACCTCTATAGTTTGTCCTTCTGCAGTGGTATCTAATAACTCCGATGGTAAAACTTGGGGTGCTGTTCTGCTGCCTTCCCGTATTTGCCACAGTATGCCTCTGTCTATTTCTTCACTGAGACAGGTAAAAGATAAAACTATTAAAATAAATACCAATATTATTCTTTCTTTCAGCATATTTTCTCCATTTTTTGATATTTTGATACTACGAAGAGTTTTAGATTTGTCAAGGGCTGATAGGTAGTATGTATTTGGTATTTATGAGTTTTAGATTTTCCTAAGTTCTGTGTTGCTGAGTGCCGATACCATTGGAAATCAAATATTAAAATTTAAAAAGCAAAATGACGAGAAAATCTGTTGGTCTGTGGGTCGGTTAGTCCGTTGGTCCGTTTAAAAAACACACCAACACACCCACGCACTAACACACTAACAAAATTTAATATTTTTATATTTTAGCGGCTTTGCCGCGCATTGACATATTTTATATTCTCATTATAATACAATTATGAATTCTATTCTGGGGAAAATCGAAGATTCTATCATATCCAGAGTTATGAAAGCGGCGGAAGAAAGTAAAGCAATTAATTTTGCCGAAAATCCTATTGAACTCTTTACTCCTGAGTTTATTATCGAAAGTGCTAAAGAAGCTATAGACGGTGGATTTAACGGATATATAACCAGTGCAGGAAGAAAGCCTTTAAGGAAATTGACTTCTGAAATTATATCCAGAGAAACCGGTGTAACTTTCGACCCCGAGGAAGAAATTACAATAACTTCAGGGGCTAGTGAGGCTTTTGTATCCTCCATGTTGAGTCTTGTCGAGGGCGAGAATGGAGTTGTTATACCAGAGCCTTTTTATGAAAATTATTTACCGATAACTGAGTTGAGTCGGGGTAAGCCTATTTTTTTATCTCTCGCGGAGCCCGATTATTCTTTTCATTTTACCGATTTTAAGAAATTGCCTACTTTTAAGGTTTTTATTCTTAATAATCCACATAACCCTACAGGAAAAGTCTTTAATTCAGAAGAAATTAAAGCTATTGGAAACACTGTTCTCGAAAGGGAAGGATATTTGATTGTGGATGAAACTTATAAGCATCTTTTGTATGAAGGTGAATATATATCGCCATTACAGATTGGAGGCCTTATAGATCGTACAATTATTATTGGTAGTTTTTCGACTATTTTTTCCGTGCGGGGTTGGAGATTGGGTTATGTTGCTGCAAAAGCTCCAATTATGAAAGAAATAAGAAAAGTTCACTATTATAGTTCTATTTCTGCGCCGGTACCTTTTCAGTGGGCATTTGAAAATTTCGATATTCAATCGAATTTTATAGAAAACATGAAGGAAAAATATAAGGAAAAGAGAGATTTTTTGTGTAGGGCACTCGAAAAAGCAGGATTTAGTTTCTATAACCCTGAAGGAGGATGTTACGTATTTGTTAATTTTGAGGATGTTTGGGACGGCAATGATTGGGGTTTTTATAAATATTTGCTGAAAAATAAAAATATTGCAATTGTTCCGGGATCGGCTTTTTATTCCGGTAAAAGTAAAGGAAAGAAGAAAGTAAGATTTACTTTTTCTCAGTCAGATTTCAATCTTAAGGAACTCGCCTCGATACTTTCGGCAGGAATTACCTGACATTAGGTTTTAGTTAAAAGAACAATAAATAAAAAACTTTGTGTCCTTTGTGAGCTTTGTGTGAATGATTTAGTCATTAGTCATCGGTCACTAGTCACAGGTCAAAAAAAATTATTTGTGCTATTCGTGCAATTTGTTGTTTCTCTTTGTTTTTGTGAGGGGTAGGGTATAAACAATAAAAATTCTTTGTTGTTTCTCTGTGATCTCTGTGTGTTTTTTTGTTTCTCTGTGTGCTCTGTGGTTAGAATCGTTTTTTTACGATTCGTATTCCCACATGGAATAGAAGGATTTTAATCTTCTCCTGTTGGGGCTTTTTCGTAATTTGTTCAGTGCGTTTTCTTCAATTTGCCTTATTCTTTCTCTTGTTACTTTAAACATCAGTCCTATCTCTTCCAGAGTTTTAGTTTCGCCGTCCAACAGTCCGTAACGAAGCTCCAGCACTTTTTTTTCTCTGGGAGATAAAGAACTATCCAGAACTTCTAAAAGACTTTCGCTTAACAGTTTTAACATAGCCTGTTTTGCCGGAGATGGTGTTTTTTCTTTGGCAATGATATCTCCATAAAGTAAATCTCCTTCATCGGCAACAGGTTCGTCCAGTGATCTTGTCGAATCGCCTAATGTTTGGGCAAATCTTATTCGTTCTTTTGAGATCCCTATGTATTGGGCTATTTCCTCAAGAGTTGGTTTAGTACCATTTCTCTGAAGTAAATCTCTTTTTGATTTCGTTATTTTATTAATAAGTGTCAATGTATGAGTAGGAATTGAAAACGAATCGGACTGTTCTGCGAGAGTCTTTATTATAGCCTGTTTGATCCACCATATCCCATATGTTGAGAATTTGTAACCTTTTGTATGGTCAAATTTTTCGACAGCTTTTATTAATCCGGCGTTGCCTTCCTGGACAATATCCATAAAACTCACACCGCTTCTTTTAAATTTTTTAGCAATAGAAAAGACCAGCCTAATATTTCCCTCAATTAGTTCTCTTTTCGCCTGGCAGAAGAAATTTTCCCATTTTCGGATATTCCTGTAAATATGGTTTACTTCTTTCCAGTCAGAATGAATTTTAAGCTGGAAATTCTTGATTTCCTTAATTATTTCTTTTAACTGCCTTTTTAAATTTTTTCTTTCTTTTGTAGAGCTTGCATTTTCAAATTCTTCTCTTAAACTTCTTGCATAAGCTACTTTCTTTTTGAATTCGTCGTGAATTTCTTCCTGTAATTGCATGAGTTTTTTGAGGTAAGGAGTCTGTATTCTGAGTTTTAATATAGATTTTATTATATTTTTTTCGTGTCGTTTGTACTTAAATTCATAGATTCTTTTTCCCTTTTTAAGATAAGCGTTCTTATAGTGCATTAGTTTAGATTTCCATTTTTCTATACGTTTCATTAATTTAAATAAGTTTTTTTTATCTTTATGACCTTTATAACCCTCATCCCATTTGTGTGTATCTAAGTATAAAAACTGCTTTATGAGAAAAGGCGATCTTTCTATTTCATCTTTATAAGATAGAAACTTATCTATTATGGGTAGAGATCTAAATAAGTATCTCGAAATCATGGTACGACCTTTTTCTAATTTCTTACCTATTTCGAATTCTTCTTCTTTTGTGAGCAAGGAAGTGCCGTCGATATCGCGAAGATAAAGTTTTATGGGTTGATCTAATGCGGCAGGTGATATTTTAACCGAACTTATATTGTAATCTATATATTTTTCTTCATTATCGTCTTCTTCAAATGTTTCTTCAAGATTTCCTCCTATTTCGGATAAAATTTCATTTAATTTCTCCTCTGATATATCTAACTTTTCTTTTAGTTCATCGAGATAGATGTTTCCGTCTTTATCCATGAGATTAAGGATTTCCGACCAGACGAGAGCTTTATCTTCCAATGACTTCTCCTTTTTTGAGGCGTTTTCGTTCTTCTTTAAGTTCGTCGATCTCTTTACATAATAATGTATCACTTTTTTCTTTTTCTTTACCAGCGTCGATTTTTTGTAATTCTATCACTTTTTCTTCTATTAATTGATTTAAATGATAAATTTTTAAACTTATTGCTCTTCCAACTGCCGAATTTGGAGGGGTTTCGCTTTTTTTAATCAGATAATCTACGAAAGGTGGAGGGAGAGAGTTTATTATGTCTTTAATTTTCAAGTCCGACCCTTCTTTTAGCAATCTAAAATATTTTTTAAGATGAGGATTTTTGACATAATTTTCATCCAGCACGGAGAAAACAATATCTTTTTCTTCCGGATGTTTTAATATTGCATATATAAATGATAATTCATGTTCTTCTCTTTCCTCAATGTTTGTTTTTTTCTGAGAAATTATCGTTGTTTTTTTTGTCTCGGATCTTTCCAGCGATTTTCTGCTTATTGCAAGTTTTTTTGCTATGAAGTCTTCGTATATTTCTCTTTTTGAAGGTTCGTTTATTGCTCCAAGTACTGAAGTAATTTCGTCGACAGCTTTTGTAAGTTCCATAGGCGAGGAAAGTTTATATTTGTTCCGTATTCTGTCGAGTAGCCAATCGATAAAATCACTTGATTCTTTTAGTAATCTCTCAAAATTTTCTTTGCCTTCTTTGGATATTATCTCATCGGGATCTTTCCCTTTTCCGCTTTCTGCAATCTTTACGTTGATTTGTTTATCGAGAAGCATGCCTAAGGATCTGAGTGTTGCCGCCTGTCCAGCAGTATCTTTATCGAAGAAGAGAGTGACTTCTTTGGCATATCGTGAGATTAATTCCGATTGGTCCAGCGTTAAAGAGGTGCCAAGACAAGCTACAACGTTCTTTAGTCCCGTTTGATAAAGAGATAAGAAATCAAAATATCCCTCTACAAGTATAACTTTCTCTAATTTTCTTATTTCTTCTTTGGTATGCCATAAACTGTAGAAATTCTTCCCTTTCTTATGTATCGGTGTATCCGGTGAATTCAGATATTTTGGTCCTTTTTTACTTAATCTTCTTCCTCCAAAACCAATAATCCTGCCCGAAGGAGAAAATAGAGGAAATAAAAGACGGAGGAAGAATGTGTCTTTTAAACTTCCGTTACTTTTTTTTATCAGGCCGCTTTTTATTAAATCCTGGATTTTAAATTCTTTCTTCGCGCTGGGGAGAAAATTGCTTCTATACGGCGCGAAACCTAACTTGAATTCTTCTATGGTATCTTCCTTAAGAGCTCTTTTTTTTAAATAGTCGAGTACTTTGGGTGATTTCAGAAGTTCCTTATGGTAAAAATCTACGGCAAAATCGTGTATTGAATATAGGATTTCATTTTCCCCTTCAAATTTACCAATTTGTATGCCGGCTCTTTCGGCTAAGATACGGACAGCTTCCGTAAAAGGAACTTTCTCGAATTCCATAACAAAGGTAATCACATCACCACTTTTGCCGCAACCGAAACAATGAAATATATTTAAAGCCGGGGAAACATGAAATGAAGGAGTGTTATCTTTATGAAAAGGACAATTGGTTACGTAGTTTTTACCTGCTTTCTTCAAAGGAAGATAATCTCCAATGAGGTGAGCTATTTCTATTTTTTCCTTGATTTGGTTTATAACCCCATCAGAAACAAGCATAACTATAAATTCTAAGTTTTTTTTCGACTTTCGCAAGCCCCATTATAGCGAAAAAACCGCTAAAGTGAAAAAATAAAAAATCAAAATGCAAAGTTAAAAATCAAAGTTTGAAAATAAAGTAAAAACAAAAATAAAAATCTTTGTGTTATTTTGGTAAATTTGTGTTTAGATCTAGGAATTTCGCTATTTTAGCGCATTTCACGTTTATTATTTTAATATGGTGGGGAATTAGCCCTATTTTTAAATTTCTAAGTTAACATCTTTTTTAAAAAAAATAAAATAACTGTATTTAAGTTTACCGCTTCTTAAACTTTTGATCTGTTATATCTTACAAAAGAGCATGTCAAGGAGTTTTTAAAGCAAAAAAACCTATTTAACCCCTTGACAAAATCTACAATTTGATTATAATTGTGGGTAACAGTGGTGGAAAGTGGGGAATTGGATTTTAAGGTTAAGGAGGAAAGAATGTATTTTATAGGAAATGACATATACTCTGTTGATCACAAAGGCAGGGTGTTTATTCCTGCGAAGTTCAGAGCGGTTTTGACAGAGAAGGATGAGGGAAGTTTCTATATAGCCAGAGGATTTGAAACTTCTCTTTTGCTTTTTCCTCTTTCGGGGTGGAATGAATTTGTTGGTGAGCTTTCAGGTCAAAGATATTCCCAGAAGAGCATAAGAGATGCAATAAGGGCTTTTTCCTATGCTACGGAACGTCTTTCTATGGATTCCCAGGGTCGTGTTGTTATTCCCAAGGAGCTTCGTGCCTATTCGAGAATCGAGGATGAGATTTTCTTTCTTGGGGCTATTAATAAAATTGAATTATGGTCTCCTTCGGTTTATGAAGAATACTCTAAGGGGAGTAAGAGTATAGATGAATTGTATTCAAAGCTTGGTATGTGATGAGCTTATAATGCCAGATTCGACGATTCATCTTCCCGTAATGGTAGATAAAGTGATTGATTATCTTATATGTAATAAAAAAGGCGTTTATATCGATGCTACCCTTGGGTGCGGTGGTCATTCTCTTGCGGTCCTTTCGAATTCGGATGCTTTTGTAATCGCCTTTGATCTTGACGGAAAGCAAATTGAGATTGCCAGTCAGAGATTGTACGAGTTCGGAGAGCGTTCTGTGCTGATACGCGGCAATTATAAAGATATGGGGAAATTTTTTGATGGTAAAGTTGACGGAGTTCTTTTTGATTTTGGTTTATCGTCCTATCAATTGGATGATCCTGAAAGAGGTTTTTCTTATAGGAGGAAAGGTCCTCTTGATATGAGGTTTGGAGAAAAAGGTATTACCGTGGCAGATATGTTAAGGAAAAACAGTGAAGAGGAAATTGCTGATATTCTTTATTATTACGGAGGGGAGAGGGCTTCGAGAAGAATTGCAAAAAAAATTAAAAAAGAAAAACCCGAGACTACAGAAGAACTTGCTCTTTTGGTAAGAAAAACTGTTCCCAGAAACAAAGCTCACAAGCACCTCGGTAAAGTTTTCCAGGCGTTAAGGATAGCTGTTAATAAAGAGTTTCAAAATATTGAAGAAGGAATATCGGCTGCTTCAAGGGTTTTGAAGGAAAAGGGCAGGTTGGTGTTGATAACTTATCATAAAGATGAAGAGAGATTGGTTTGTAAGAAAGCAAGAGAAGAGGGCCTGAAAGCACTTCTAAAGAAACCGGTTAAGCCTACCAGAGATGAATTCGAGCGGAATCCCCGGTGTAGAAGTGCACATTTAAGGGTGTTTGAAAAGTGAGAACCGTTAAAATATTATTAATGATTTTTCTCTTTATTTCTCCTTTTATTTTACACGTTTGGAAAAAAAATATGGTCAATGCACTTAATATAAAAATATCAAATTTGACTACCGAAGTTCAAAATCTCGAGAGAAATGTATCGATACTTTTTTCTAAATGGAGAAGAGAAACGAGTTACGGTATTATCGAGGAGAAAGCCGGAAAAATTCTTAACATGAGATATCCAAATAAAAACGAGATGTTTAAAATAGAAGATTTTAATTTTTTAAGGTAAAATTAATGAAGAATAAATTCTTTAAAGGTAAGGCAAGATTATTAATTCTTCTATTCGTTTGTCTCTGGTTTTTAGTGTTTTGCAGGCTTTTTTATCTTCAAGTTATTAAATCCGAAGAAATAAGTAAACAAACTAAAGAAGAGCAGCTACGTTTACTTCCTATTGAATTGAGAAGAGGGAATATTTTTGATAGGGAAGGTAGAGTTCTTGCTACGGATTTAAAAATGTTTACACTTTATGCTAAAAAGAGTCAAATTAAAGATCCTAAAATTATTGCAAGGAAGCTTTCGGATTGTAATCTGGGAAGCGAAGAGAGGTTGTTGAAACTGCTTTCCGATGATGCTGAATTTATAAAAATCGCAAGGGGAATTTCGGATTCTATAGTTAGTGAAATAAACATTCCCGGCGTTTATGCTGTAAAGGAATGGTTCAGGTATTATCCCTCGGATCTTTTGGGTAGAACTCTTTTAGGTTCTCTTGACTGGAGAAGAAAGGGTATATTAGGCGTTGAGAGACAATACGATGAGATCCTTAAGGGGCAAGATGGATGGGCATACTTCCTGGAAGTACCTCGGCGTTCGGGTATCAACCTTCTTAAGAGATCTGAAAACGATTATAAAGACGCCTCCGAAGGATGTGATGTTTATTTGACGATCGACTTCGATATCCAATCGATTATAAATGACGAGTTAAAGATTTTAAGGGAGAGGACGGGAGCTGCTCAAGTTATGGGTATTTGTGTTTCCGTTAAGACAGGAGAAGTTCTGGCGATGGTTAATTATCCGGAATTTGATCCAAACATGGGTTGGAGACTTAATGCTTGCACCTCCTGGGAATTTGAACCTGGTTCTATTTTCAAATTAATTCCTGCTTTTGCTTATATAAAAGAAGGTTTTTCTATTTCTGATACACTGGTAGATTCTACAACCATTGAATTTGGTGGAAAATTGTTCAGAGATGTACATGCTCATTCGGCATATACTTTTAGAGAATCTATGATTAATTCCTCGAATGTTGGGTTTATCGCAGTTGGTGAAAAAATCGGGAAAAAAGAATTTTATAAGGCAGCCAGGCTTTTTGGTATCGGTTGCGAGAGTGGCATCGATTTACCGGGTGAGTATTCAGGGAAGTTGCCCCATCTTCCCCGAGCAAGAGATATAAGGCTTGCTACTGTTTCTTTTGGACAGGGAGTTTCTGTAACTCCATTGCAAATGCTGATGGCTTATCAGGTTGTTGCAAACGACGGGATTCTTCTTAGGCCAAGGGTGATGAAAAGTGTTGTCAGAAATGGTAGGATTGTAAGGGAAAGTAGGAGAGAAGTCATCCGTAGAATAGGAAATCCGGAAATTTGTGACATTTTACTTGATATTTTAAATGACGTAACAAAGGAGGGTACAGCTGTTTCCGCTTCTTTTCCTTTTATTTCTATAGCGGGAAAGACCGGAACCGCATGGAAAATTAAGGATGGCAGTTATGTTAAGGGTAGGTACGTTGCCTCTTTCATAGGTCTTTTCCCGTATCCCAACCCTGAGTTTGTTTTAGGTATTTTTGTCGATGATGTTGGTTGGCCTTATTATTATGCATCGGAAACGGCCTGTCCGGCTTTCAGGAAAATAGTGAGTAGAATTGTAACCCATAGAGGTTATAGAAGTAAGTTTTTATAAATTATGAAAATTGATGAATTGTTAGAAGGCGTTGAAATAACAAAAAGAACAGATACCGTAAATGAAATTACCGGTATCACTGATGATTCTCGTGAAGTTAAAAAAGGTTATCTTTTTGCCGCAGAGAGAGGTGAGGTTTTTGACGGGCACGATTTTTGTAAAGAAGCTCTGGATAAAGGAGCTTCGGTTCTTTTGACAGAAAAGGAATTATCAGATGATATTCCTTATATTCTTGTACCCAATACCAGGAAGGCTTTTTCAAGGATTGCTTCAAATTATTATGAAAATCCATCCGGTAAGCTAAGAGTTATAGGTGTTACCGGAACTAATGGCAAAACTACCACTTCTTACCTCCTTTCTTCCCTTTTCCCGAATTCTGTTTGTTTTAGTACAGTTAAGTATATGGGCCTTAGCAGAAATATTAAAGCCATAAACACGACTCCTTCCCCTATTTTACTCCATAGGGAATTTGCCGGAGCCTATAAAAGAGGCTTGGATACCGCTATCCTTGAAGTCTCTTCTATAGGACTCGATCAGAATAGAGTTTCAGATATCGATTTTGATTATGCTGTGTTTACGAATATTACAAGAGATCATTTAGACTACCATAAGAATTTTGAAAATTATATGGAAGCTAAAGCGAAATTTTTTGAAAACTTAGGGGAGGATAAAATAGCGGTAATAAACGCTGACAATTCGAATGCTCCATACTTTATTAAAAGGGCAAATTCGAGAGTTGTGACTTTTGGCTTTAAAAGGGGAAATATCATAGGTGATATACTGCAGAATTCGGGAAAAGGTTTTATTTTAAAAATTGAAGGGATGGGCAGGAACTTGGAAGTTTTTAGTCCGCTTGTTGGTAGTTTTAACGCATGGAATGTTCTTGCCGCTGTAGCTGTCGGCATACTTGAGAATTTAAGTGATTCCGAGATCAAAGAGCGTATAAAAACCGCGATACTCCCGCCGGGAAGATTGGAGAAAATTGAGTCTCCGGAAGGAATTTCGGTTTTTGTCGATTACGCCCACACTCCCGATGCTTTATTTGCTGTTATTTCTTCACTTAAAGAATATAATCCTGCCAGAGTAATCACCGTTTTCGGGGCGGGAGGGCACAGGGATAAAGGCAAGAGAGGAATGATGGGTTCTGTAGTCTCGGCGCTTTCGGACATAGTTATTGTTACTTCGGATAATCCCAGAGACGAAGACCCCGATGATATAATAGACGATATATTCGAAGGTATCTCGGATAAAAAAGCAATTAGATTAAAAGATAGAAAGAAAGCAATTTTTAAAGCTCTTTCGATTGCAGGGGAAGGAGATTTTGTCTTGATTGCCGGTAAGGGACACGAAGATTACCAGGAAATAAAAGGTAAAAGAATTCCTTTTTCTGATAAGAAATGCGTAAAGGAGTTTTATAGCTATGAAAGAAATAGAGCTTGAAAAGATTGTTGAAGTATTACATGGCAAATATTTAGGTAGCAAAGAGTTAATAGGTAAAACTTTAAGCGGGGTGTCGGTGGATACAAGGACTATTCAAGAAAATGAGTTATTTTTTGCGCTTGAAGGAGAAAATTTTGATGGCCATGATTTTGTAGATGAAGCTATTTTTAAATCTGGTTTGCCTGTTGTTGTCTCTCGGAAGGTAAAGAATGGTGAGGTTATCTTAATTGAAGATACTCTTAGGGGGTTGGGAGATTTGGCTTCCTATTATAAGAAGGCAACGAATGTTTTTGCTATTGCTGTTACAGGTTCATACGGAAAAACCACGACGAAAAATTTTATCGGATCTATTTTTAGTGCAAGTTATCCTACCTTGGTGAGCTTTAAAAATTATAATAATCTTATCGGTGTTCCTCTAAATTTGTTTAAATTAGGGAATGAGAAAATCGCGGTTCTGGAATTTGGGACCAATCAATTTGGGGAAATAAAGAGGTTGTCGGAAATTGTGGAACCTGATATTGGTTTGATTACTGGCATCGGGGAGGCTCACCTGCAAGCTTTTAAGGATAAAGAGGGGGTATTAAGGGAAAAAACCGATATTATGGTAGGGCTTAAAGGTCCTTTGTTTGTTAACGGCGATGACCCTCTGCTTCGTAATATAAAAAAAGGTAAAACTATTAGAGTGGGATTTTTGGATGATAACGATTTTACTTTTAAAATATTACAGGAATCAGTCGATGGTACTGTTTTTTCCACAAAGGGGATGAGTTTTTGGATAAGATTGCCGACTGTTGGAATGTTGCGGTGTGCTATGCTTGCTGTTTCTGTTGCTCTTCATTACGGAATTTCACGTGAGGATATCCAGAAAGGTCTCAAGAGAATTGGAAAAGCTTCTCACAGGATGGAATTTAAGAGAACGCATAAGCTTAATATTGTGGATGATACTTATAATAGCAATCCGGATTCTCTTTTGAATGCTGTTTCTTTTCTTTCTCTTATGCCTGGGAGAAAGGTTGTTGTTCTGGGTCCTATGTTGGAATTAGGAGAAAATAGTTATTCGATTCATAAAGAGACCGGTAAAAAACTTAAATACAGAATTAATGAGTTGATTGCCATTGGCGAAGAAGCTAAAGGTTTTGTTGATGGTTTTAGTGGGGGTTATTTAGTTTCTAATAAAAAAGAAGCTCTTACGAAGCTTCACGAAATACTTGAGAAGGGAGATACAATATTGTTTAAATCTTCGAGAGCGTTAAAGCTTGAGACTCTTATTGAGAAATTACAGGAGGAGAATTGTTTTATTTACTCTACCCCCTAAAAGAAAATTTTATTATTTTTAATTTATTGCGCTATATAACATTTCGTTCTGCTTATGCTGCAATTACTTCTCTTTTGATTTCATTGATATTGGGAAGAAGGTTTATCCTTTTCCTTAAGAGTAGAAATCTTACCGAATCTATTTCTAAATGGATAAAGGATACCCACGGAAAAAAAGGTGGTACTCCTACTATGGGAGGATTTTTGATTATAGTTTCTCTCCTTGTCTCTGTTTTGCTCTGGGCTGACATAAGAAATCCTTTTATTCTTTATCTAATTGGAATTACTGTATGGATGGGGATTTTTGGAGTATTCGATGATTACATAAAGGGTAAAAGAGGAGACGGGTTTAATGTTTTAACTAAAATTTTAATACAAATTATTCCTGCTGTCTTTATAGGTATTATGATTGTGCTCTTTCCTCTTAAGAGCGGTTATGAGACGTTGACAATAGCTCCCTTTTTTAAAAATGTATTCATTAATCTGGGTTATTTTTACATACCTTTCATTATTTTAGTAATAATAGGATCTACTAATGCAGTTAATATTACAGATGGTATGGATGGTCTTGCGATTGGACTCGCCGGTATTATAAGTGTGGCTTTTGCTGTTATTGCTTACGTTACAGGTAATATAAAATTTGCGGAATATCTTAATCTGCTTTACATCCCCGGAAGTGGGGAGGTAACGGTCTTCTGTGCCGCATTTGTTGGGTCATCCATAGGTTTCTTATGGTTTAATTCACACCCGGCTGAGATTTTCATGGGTGATACAGGATCGCTTGCTATTGGCGGAATATTGGGTTTAATCGCGATTCTCCTAAAGCATGAGTTTTTATTATTGGTAATTGGAGGTGTCTTTGTTATGGAAACATTGTCCGTAATTCTTCAAGTTGCTTCGTTTAAATGTACGGGCAGGCGAATTTTTAAGATGGCTCCTATACACCATCATTTTCAGCTCGTGGGTTGGCAGGAATCGAAGGTTGTAATTCGATTCTGGATTTGGGGTATAATGTTTGCTTTGCTTGGACTCAGCACGCTTAAAATAAGGTAGAGGGATAATAGATGATTGGAGTTATTGGGTTTGGACGAAGCGGAAAGGCAGTTTCGAAATTAATCGAGAGTTTAGGCGAGAAGCCTTTTGTGAGTGATTTAAGTCAGAATAGTACTACTATACCGTATGCATGCGAATCGGGAAAACATTCAGAAAAATTGCTCGAAATGGATCTGTTGGTTGTTTCTCCCGGTGTACCATTGGATATTCCTGTGCTTCTGAAAGCAAGAGAAAAAGGAATCCCTGTTATAGGGGAAGTAGAATTTGCTTCAAGATATATAAAGGGTAAAATTGTTGCGATTACGGGTACTAATGGTAAAACTACCACGGCTGCGATGACTCATCATATACTTAAAGGGTCTTTAGGTGAGAAGGTTCTTCTCGGAGGAAATATTTATCCGGGAACACCCTTGAGCAGTCTTGTCGCGGAAAGCAAAGATGATTTTATAACAGTTATAGAAGTTTCTTCATATCAGTTAGAAAGAATCCAAAACTTCCATCCCTGGATTTCCGCAATTGTTAACATTTCTCCTGATCATCTGGATAGACATGCAGATTTTAAAGAATATTTAAGTGCCAAATTGAATATTTTAAAAAACCAGGATTCTCATGATTATTCAATACTCAACAGAGATGATCCCAATCTGTCTTCTCTTAATTTATCTTCAAAAAGTTTATATTTTTCTCTTAAGAATAAAAGTGATATCTATTTCAATGGTTCTGTTTTTGTTAAAGATATAAAGGACAGGGAAATTTTCAGTAAAGATGATTTATTCATGCCGGGAGAAGCATTTATAGAGGATGGAATGATTGCAGCTCTTATTGCTAGTATAATAGGTATGGACCGGGAAAGTATTCGTGAAAGAATTCGCTTGTTTCCCGGAGTCGAACACAGGATGGAAACGGTCTTAAAGAGAAGCGATATGTGGATTATTAATAATTCGATGTGTACAAATCCTATTGCTTTTTTAAAGTCTCTTGAATGTTTTTCCGATTCTTGTGTGATTGTCGGCGGACGTATGAAAGTTGAAAATTTTGATCCTATAGTTGACGCGGTCAAAAAGTTTTCCAGGTTTGCTGTTCTTATTGGGGAGTCAAGTGAGCCGATTGCCGATAGTTTAAAGAAGATCGGATTTAGGGATTGGGTGTTTGCTTTTTCGATGGAGGATGCAGTTAAAAAAGCTTTAAGTTCGAAATGTAATAGAATAATTCTTTCTCCGGGAGCCTCCAGTTTTGACTGGTATAGAGATTTTAGAGAAAGAGGAGATATTTTTAAAAAAGTGGTGAGTGAAATTTATGGTTAAACAGAAGAGAATAAGAATAGGATTGGTAGAGGTCATTCCTCTGTTGCTTGGGGCTTTTGGGATCGTAATGGTTTTTTCGGCGAGTTCTGGTATCTCTGTTTACAAAACCGTCGTGCCGATTTCTTTTGTTAAGCAGTTGGTTCTATTTGTCTTAGGTGTTGGTATATTTTTTCTAACTTCGAAAATAAAGGTAAAATTTTGGGAAGAATTTAATTTGTTTTTTATTATATTAGCGGGTCTTCTACTTGTATTTACATATTTTTATGGTCTGGAAATCAACGGGGCAAGAAGATGGTTGGCTCTTAGGATATTTAATATGAGATTTTCTTTTCAGCCCTCTATTTTTGCCCAGGTTGCCCTTGTTGTTTTCTTTGCGAAAAAGAGAGATTTCGGAATTTCAATTTTTGTTATTTCCGTTATTATGGGATTGATTATTATTCAGCCCGATATTTCAATGGCATTTCTTACTTTGGTTATCGGTACAATAATGATGTTTTTGAATAGCACTGATAATGGTAAAGTGGCAGTTTTCTTTGTAATAATGCTTCTCTTCGGGGTGCTTTTTATATCGCGTGAGGGGTACGCAATTAGTAGGATCAATAATCACATTAATAGTGAGTCTGTTAATGTTACTGTTCAGGCGATTTCCCACGGTGGTTTTTCAGGTCTGGGCCTCGGTAGCGGAATGGAGAAGTTTTTTTATATACCTTTACCAGATTCGGATTTTATCTTTTCAATAATTGGTGAGGAATTGGGGTTCACGGGATGTCTTCTGATTGTTGGCTTGTTTGTTATTTATTTGATAAGCGCTATAAAGTCGAGTCTAAGAGCCCCTAATGAATATTCTTCCCTGTTAGGATTGGGTTTGGTTTCGTTTATAGGAGTTTACGCTTTGTTGCATATTTACGTATCCCTGGGAATTGTGCCGGTTACCGGAGTACCGTTGCCATTTATATCCAGTGGGGGTACTGCTTTAATGATGGCTTACATGGCAGGAGGTGTTATTGTCTCAATCGAAAAAAAGCATAATAGTATCGGGCGGGGGAACAGGAGGACACATTTATCCGGCGCTCGCAGTCGCTCTCGAAATAGAAAGTAGAGGATTCGGGGTGATTTATATAGGAAGCAGTTCCGGACTAGAGAAAGAGTTCGTTAAAATGAAAAATATGTTTCTTTTACCAACAGTGGGATGGGTAGGTAAAAATTTAAAAGATAAAATTATTTTTATTTTCCGTTTTATTCCCGGCTTTTTCTTTTCGGCTTGGTTGATAATCAGGAGAAAAGTTTGCGCCGTTTTTCATACGGGTGCTTTTGCATCACTACCTGTTGGTCTGGCAGCTGTTCTTTTAAGAGTGCCTGTTTTTACTCTTGTTCTTGACTCAAAGCCCGGCAAGGCTGTTAATTTTCTTTCCCGATTTTCGAAGGAAGTATTTTTGCCCTACGAGGAAACTTTTCCCTCTTTGAAGGGAAAGAAAAAAGTTGTAACAGGTATTCCCGTAAGAAAAAATATCACGCGGGAAAAATATGGAGAAGCTGTCAATTATTTTTCTCTGATGCCCGGGAGGAAGACTTTACTTGTAATAGGGGGAAGCCGGGGAGCAAAGTTTCTAGCCGACCTTTCAGAAAAATTAATTCCATTGATGGGAAAAGACTGGCAGTTTATTATTCAGAGAGGAGCTTTTGAAATAGTCGCGAAAAACCAGTGGGTTAGACAGTTTTCATTTATAGATAGAATGGATCTCGCTTATTCCTTAAGCGATGTAATTATTTCACGAGCGGGAGCGCTAGCCACTGCAGAGATTGAAAATCTAGGTATTCCGGCGATTTTGATTCCTTATCCATACGCTTTTAAAGATCATCAATTTTTTAACGCAAAAAGACTTGCGCTTAAGAGAAATAATATAATAATAAAGAGAGAAAAAGAAATAGAAGTGGAAAATTTTCCGAAATTAATTGAGGCGCTTTACGGTGAAAAAATAAGCGTTGATGAAAATACCTCGGCAGGGAAGATAAGTGAGAGGATTTTAAGATATGTTCGGAAAGTTTAAAAAAGTGCATTTCGTCGGTATAGGTGGTATCGGTATGAGTGGTATTGCCGAGCTGCTCTGGAATATGGGTTTTGAAGTTACGGGTAGTGATATCAAAGAATCTGAAAATACCAGTAGACTTAAAAAATTAGGAATAAAGATCGGAGTACCGCATAGTAAAGATAATGTTGGTGATGCGGATGTTGTGGTCTATACCTCGGCTTTATCTAAGGATAATGTGGAATTACAATATGCTAGGAAAGCAAATATCCCGATAAGCAGAAGGGCTGAGATGTTGGCTGAATTAATGAGGATTAAGTTTTCCATAGCGGTTGCGGGAACTCACGGTAAGTCTACGACTACTTCTCTTGTAGCATCGATTTTAAGAGAGAAGAAGCTTGATCCTACTATAATTGTTGGTGGAATACTCAGGAGTACCGGGAATAATTCCAGATTGGGGGAAAGTGAATACCTTGTGGCTGAAGCGGATGAGAGTGATCGTTCTTTTCTGAAACTTTTTCCTACAGTGGCAGTTATTACAAATATAGATCTCGAACACCTTGATGTGTATAAAGACCTCGATGATATAAAAGATACTTTTAAAAGATTTGCGAATTCTGTTCCATTTTATGGGGCCGTTCATCTTTCCATGGACGATTCTGTTTCTCTTTCTATTCTTGCAGAAATCGAGAGAAAAGTAATAACTTTTGGTCTTTCTCCTAATGCGGATGTGAAGGGGATGAATATAAAAAGAAAGGGTTTTACCCATAGTTTTGATCTTGTTTCAAATGGAGTTAATATAAAAAATATTAAAGTAAACCTTCCCGGTAGACATAATGTGATTAATGCTATAGCAGCTTGTTCTGTTGCTTTGGAATTAGGCGTCGATTCGGAGAGTATTAAACAAGGGGTGGGCAAATGTACGGGTATTGCCAGAAGATTTGAAAAAAGAGGGTTTGAAAAAGGAATTCTTGTTGTAGATGATTACGCTCATCATCCGAGAGAAATCCAGTCCACTCTTGCCGGAGCGAGAGCAGGTTGGGATGGAAGAATAGTGGCAGTATTTCAACCGCATTTGTATTCAAGAACTATATTGCTTAAAAAAGAATTTGGGAAGGCTTTTTTTCAGGCGGATAAGGTTATTGTTACGGATATTTATCCGTCGCGAGAAGAACCGATACCTGGAATTACGGGTGAAATTATTAAAGACCAATGCATAAATTTTGGTCACAAAGATGTGGAATACATAGAGGAAAAAGAAGAAATCCCGAAGTTCTTGGTTCCGCAGCTTTCAAAGGGTGATATGGTAATTTTGCTCGGCGCGGGGAATATATACAATATCGCAGAGGATATAATCGATGGAATTAGAAATCAAAGATGATATATTATTAGATGAACCTCTTTCTTCGCATACTACATTGCATCTTGGAGGTAGGGCAAAATATTTTATGATGGCAGCAAATACGAGGGATATTTCCAGAGCTATTTCTTTCTCAAAAGAAAAGGAGCTTCCCAGTTGTATAATGGGTAGAGGCTCGAACATGCTTTTTTTAGATGAAGGTTTTTCCGGAGTGGTAATAAGTACAAAAGGGATGGATGAAATCAATATTAGTAATACTAAAGTATTTGCAAAATCGGGAGCTAATTTGTCGGCTGTTATAAATGTTGCAAAAGAATCTTCTTTATCCGGTTTTGAATCTCTGGTTGGTATTCCCGGGAGTGTAGGGGGGGCTTCTGTTATGAATGCGGGGGCTTTTGACTGTGAGATAGGTGATTATATAGAAGCAGTTAAAGTTTTGAGGGACGGGGAGGAGGTTAGAATCGAAGATATACGGTTTGATTATAGGCAGTCCAGTCTTTCAGATGAAATCGTTGTCGAGGTTGAATTTTTGTTGACCGAGAAAGAAAAGAAAGAAATTGAAAATAAAATTAAAGATATAACTGATCTCAGAAAGAAGAGGCAACCTGATTTTCCTAAGGGTACGGGAACCTGCGGGTCGATTTTTAAGAATCCCAAGGGTCTTACCGCGGGAGAATTGATTGAAAAAGCGGGTCTTAAAGGAACAAGAATCGGGGGAGTGTGGGTTTCCCGGAAACATTGCAATTATTTTCTCACCAACCCTCAGGCTACTTCCTGGGATTTTATCGAGTTAATAAAAGTTGTTAGAGATAAAGTTGAAAAAGATTCAGGAGTTACCTTAGAATTGGAGGTAAAAGTAATTGGCGAAGAAAAAGAAATCCAGATTTAGAATACGCTATTTATTGATATTACTGATAATGTATTTCTTATACAAAATACTTATCGTTTCTCTTCCTATAGGGAAAGCTCATGTGAGTTATTCTAAGGGAGTTACGGAGAAGAGGAAGGAAGAAATCGGAAAAATAGTTAAGCGAACCGGACTCGATGATTTAAATGAGTTAAAGGATTCAATTGAATCTCTTCCCTGGGTGAGTTCGGTTCATTTAGGCAGGAATATTTTAGGCAGATTAAGAATTGTTGTTTCTCCGAGAGTACCGAGGGTTCGAATTGCTGGATCTAAGGATAAGGTTATAGATAAAGAAGGTTTTATTTTTAATTATGATATAACTGATTCGCTGCCTATGGTTGAACTGAGCAAAGGTGTTCAGAGCGAAGACATAGCAAAGGCGCTTGGTATTTTTGGAATTCTGACTGAATTTAATATCGATAAGGTGCAGATCGATCGTGGTAAGGTAAAAACAAAGAGTTCTAACTGTGAAGTTATCTGGGGTAACGATGGATTCGTGAGGAAATATGAAATACTTAAACGTATATTAGGAGATAATATAAGTGAGTTTAAGGGAACACTTGACTTTAGGTTTAAAAATATGGTGGTTTTAAGGAGGTAAGCATTGGGTGAAGGAAATGAAGTTGTAGTAGGGTTGGATCTTGGTACAACAAAAATCGCTTCTGTTATTGCCGAAGTTGAAGAAGGAAAGGTTAATATTATAGGGGTAGGTAAATATACTTCTGAGGGCCTTCGTAAGGGGATCGTTATAAACATAGATAAGACAGTCCAGTCGATACTTAAAGCAATGAGAGAAGCAGAAATGATGGCAGGAAAAGAAGCTGCCGGAGTATTTACCGGAATTGCGGGAGATCATATAAGGAATATTCAGGGAAAAGGAGTCGTGGCGGTAGCAGGACCGGATAATGAAATTACCAAGGAAGATGTAGCTAGAGTCCTGGAAGGGGCAAAATCTATGGCTTTGCCGGTTGACAGGGAGGTAATTCATATTATACCGACCGATTTTGTGTTAGATGGGCAGGGGGGGATAGACGACCCAATAGGGATGTTTGCTCAAAGATTAGAAGCTAGTGTGGTGATTGTAACCGGAGCTGTTACTTCTGCTAAAAATATATGTAAATGCGTTAATAAAGCGGGTTATGAAGTTAACGATATTATACTTCAACCGCTTGCGTCTTCGTACGCGGTCCTGTCCGGTGAAGAAAAAGAAGCAGGAGCTGTTCTTATGGATATAGGAGGAGGTACTACCGATATAGCAGTTTTTTACAACGGCAGTTTAAGAAAAACTTCTGTGATCGGCTTGGGCGGAGAGAATATTACTAATGATATTGGAATAGGACTAAGGTGTTCATATGCGGAAGGGGAAAGAGTGAAAATAGAATTCGGGACAGTTAAGGAGCTTCCCGAAGATAGGAGAAAGGAAATGATTTCGGTGAAAGGTATATCGGGTTCGAGAGATAAGCAGGTAACACTAGATTTATTGCAGCAAATTTTAAAACCTCGAGTGGAAGAAATATTGACGTTGGCTCACCGGGTAATTAGCGGTGACCCTCTATACGAGATGCTATCAGCAGGTGTGGTTTTAACCGGTGGTACCGCTAAATTAGATGGTATTACAGAGTTGGCAGAGGATATTTTTGGTTTACCGGTAAGGGTAGGAATGCCGTCTGAAGATGTTGTTGGTCTTCGTGACGCAGTTTCCGATCCATCCTTTGCGACATCGGTTGGACTTATAAAATATGGAGCGTATAGTTCCGGCGAGAAGTTAAGAAAAATCCAGGGCAAGAGTATGTTCGATTCCGTTTTAAAAAGAATGAATCAGTGGTTTGAAGAGTTTTTTTAAAAAGGAGGCGTAATGTTTAAATCTAAAGGTAAAACTAATAGTCCGGCTAAGATTAGAGTTGTGGGAGTTGGAGGTTGTGGCGGAAATGCAGTAACTACGATGGTAGAGTCGGGGATGTCTGGTGTTGATTTCTGGGCGATAAATACTGATGTGCAGGACATAAGTCTGGTTCCCACCAACGATAAGATTCAAATCGGTAAAGAATTAACCAGAGGTAGAGGTACAGGTGGAGATCCTGAACTCGGGAGACAAGCGGCCGAGGAGAGTATTGATGATCTGCGAGTCCTGACCGAAGATGTTGATATGTTATTTATTACCGCCGGAATGGGAGGAGGAACAGGTACAGGAGCCTCTCCTGTTATTGCTTCTCTTGCCAAAGAGAAAGGAGTTTTGACTGTTGGAGTGGTTACGACACCTTTCTATTATGAATCAAGCAGAATAAAAAAGGCTAAGAAGGGAATAAAAGCTCTTTCACCGGTTGTTGACACTTTGCTTGTGGTTCCCAACGATAGATTAATGAGTATGGGAAATATGTCTCTTGCTAAAGCTTTAAGTGAAGTTTCAATGGATGTTTTAATGAAGGCAGTTAAAAGCATCAGCGGATTATTGCTTAAAGATGCTTACTGGAGTCTGGATTTTGCGGATGTTAAGACAGTAATGTCTAAGAGAGGTAAAGCCCTGATGGGAATGGGAAGAGCATCCGGCGAGAACAAGGCTTTGGAGGCTGCTCAGGGAGCTATCAATTCACCTTTGCTTGAGGATACGGATATATCTCAGTCAAAAGCGGCTCTCGTTAATTTTACAGTCGATAAAGAAGATTTCACTTTGAAAGAAATGAAAGAGGCTATGGAAGTTATAAGGGAAGCTGTTGGAGCAGAGGATGATGAGGATAGTGATATATTTATGGGAGTCGTTTTTGAGGAAAAACGTACTGAGGCTGAAATTACTTTGATTGCAACAGGTATAGGAGAGCCGGAAAAAGACGAAATCGATAAAATCGATTTCAGAGGAATTTCAAGTGCAAGAGATTTTGATGGTATAAGTGAATTAAATAAACTAAAGGAAAATCTGGAGATTTTTGATACCCCTGCTTTTATTAGAGATAAGAAGTTGATCGAAGATCTTGATGTTCCCACGTTTTTAAGAAAGCAGATGGATTAATACCTTACTTCGAGCAGATAAATTGGATTATTAGCTATTGGCTTTTTGCCTTTTGCTTTTTGCTTTAATTTTTTAAAATGAGAAATTTTAGAAACCTTAATGTATGGAAAGAAGGAATTAGGCTTGCAGAAGAGGTCTACAAATTATCGGGATTGTTACCTGGTACTGAGAAAGATGGATTAAAGAGTCAGGTATGTAGATCATCTATATCAATTCCTTCAAATATTGCTGAAGGATGCAGTAGAGACAGTGAAGTATATTTTAAAAGATTTTTGGAAATCGCTTTAGTTTCTTCATTCGAATTGGAAACTCAATTTTTAATAGTTAAGGAGCTCGATTTGATTCCAAAGGACAAGTTAAATAAAGTATTGGATTTATTAGACAAAGAGCAAAGAATGCTTAATATTTTTGTTGAAAAGCTGGAAGCTGACGGCTAAAGTCTAAAGGCTCGAGAGTTATATGTCCGGAGAAACTGCTCCCGATGAAATAAAGAAAGAGGTCGAGGAACTTCGAAAACAAATCCGTTATAATAATTATAAGTATTACGTCTTAAATCAGCCTGAGATATCAGATTTCGAGTTCGATTCATTGTTAAGTAGATTAAAAGATATTGAAGAAAAATATCCTGAAATGCGAGATCCGTATTCTCCTACAATGAGAGTTGGGGGAGAACCGTTGGAAGGTTTTTCTCATGTTACTCACGAGCCTCCGATGTTGTCTCTCGATAATACATACGACGAGAATGAACTTAAGGAATTCGAGCGAAGGGTTTTCAGGAATCTTAATGAAGATATTAAGAAGATTGAATGGGTTATAGAACAGAAGATAGATGGAGTTGCCGTTTCTCTCGAGTACGAGTACGGCAAGTTTATCAGGGGGTCTACACGCGGTGATGGAGTTATCGGGGATGATATAACGCAGAATTTGAAGACAATAAAGAGTGTACCTCTAGAACTTTTTGATGATGGGAATAGCTATGAACGTCTTGAAGTTAGAGGCGAAGTTTTTATGCCGAATTCTTCGTTTTTGAAGTTGAATAAAGAAAGAGAAGAAAATGGAGAGCAGTTATTTGCAAATCCAAGGAATGCGACTGCAGGAACTCTAAAGAGCCTTGATTCGAAAGTTGTAGCGGAAAGAAATCTTGATATTTATATTCATTCATATGGAAGTTTACCCGGTGATATAAAAACACACAAGGGAGCACTTGATATGTTGGGGGAAATCGGATTTAAGGTTAGTTCTCTTCGTGAAATTCGGAGCAGTATCGAAGATTCGAAGGATTTGATAAAAGAGTGGAGTACAAAAAGGTTTAACCTTCCATATCAAACAGACGGTCTTGTTTTTAAGATTAACGCCCTTCACATGAGAGAAATTTTGGGTTCGACTTCGAAATCACCCAGGTGGGCTGTTGCTTTTAAATTTCCTGCTGAGAGAAAAATTACCCGTTTAAACGATATAGAAGTATCTATAGGGAGAACAGGTATTGCCACACCTATTGCTATGCTTGAACCGGTTTTCATAGCCGGTACTACAGTATCGAGAGCATCCCTATTCAACAGGGATGAAATCGAAAGAAAGGATATTAGGGTTGGTGATAAGGTTTTTCTTGAGAAAGGTGGGGATATAATCCCTCACGTCGTAGGGGTGAATAAAGATGCGAGAGACGGAAGCGAGAAAAAGTTTAAATTTCCGGATAAATGCCCGGTTTGCAGTGAAAAACTTATACATCCGGAGGGGGAAGTTTATTATAGATGTATTAATGTACAGTGTCCCTCTCAGGTCAAAAAAAGTATTCTGCATTATGGATGCAGGGATGGTATGAATATAGATGGTTTGGGTGAAGTTCTTGTAGATCAATTAGTAGAAAATAATTTGATTTCTAATTATGCTGATCTTTATTATTTGAAACAGGGTGATATTGAGGAACTCGAGAGAATGGGAGAAAAATCTGCCGAAAATCTATTAAAAGGTATCGAAAATAGCAAGAAAAAATTATTTGACCGTTTAATATTTTCTTTAGGCATACCTTTTGTCGGAACTTATAACGCAAAGTTACTAGCTGAGGCTTTCCCTTCAATAGATAAATTGAAAAATGCAACCAAAGATGAATTATTTACTATAAAGGGAATAGGGGAGAACACCGCTTCGTCTGTCGTATCTTTTTTCCGGAATAAGAAAAACCTTCTGGTTATAGAAAAACTCAAAAAAGCTGGTGTTACTATGGAAGGTAAAGCAAAGAAAGAAGGAGAGCTTCCTTTGAAGGGCAAGAGTTTTGTCTTTACAGGCGACTTAGATAGATATAGTCGAAGAGAAGCGCAAGGTTTGGTTGAAAGTTTAGGAGGAAGGGCAGTAGGCTCGGTATCTAAAAATACTGATTATGTTGTAGCGGGTGAGAATCCGGGTTCGAAATTCGGAAAAGCGAAAGAATTGGGTGTGAAGGTTATTGGAGAAGAGGAATTTTTGAAATTGATTTCCGATACGAAAAAGACTTAACCACAGAGTGCACAGAGGAAGAAAAAACGCACAGAGAACACAAAGGAACAACAAAGAATTTTTATTGTTTGTACCCCACCCCTCACAAAAACAAAGAGTAACGACAAATAGCACAAATAACACAAATCTTTTTTGTTTTTACTATTTGACCATTTTTTAATTTAACTACTCAACTAATCCGAAGGATTGATTATTGGGATGCAGATTAACGCAGATTTAAAGGGATTTTTTTTGTTGTAAGAAGTGCTGAACCTGTTCCTCATTGAATTATATCTTTAAATATTTCTTCCTTTATTTTTGTCTTTTTTCCCCATAAATCTTTTCGCATAGCAACAACAGCTTTTGTATAAGAATTATAATCTCTATTCTTTATAAAATTGGTAATAGTGTATATTACTTCATCGTTGGCAAATATAATTCCATGTAATAATTCAGATTTAATTTCATCAATAAAATCTTCAAGAGTATTTAAATCTGGGCGGTGGTCTTTTACAAATCTAGTACCATGCTTTTCGAATTGTAATACAGTAAGCATTTGTATTATAATAGCTGCATATCTTTTTCGTTTCCATTCGTATTCTTCATTTTTTAAATCCTTCTTATATTGGAACCTATATTGGAAATATGCGCCTAAAATACTACCGAGGCCAATAGCAGTTAAGAATGATAAAAATAATTCAATAGAAATATTCATTATTTACTCTTAGGTAGTACGACATTTCATACAGCTTGCCCATAGTCAAACTTGTTCGTTTATGCTCCTGTTTAATACTAGTTGTTGAATTCATGATAATTATTATAGTCATTTTACTTTAACTGTTAAGCTTCAGCTACATAATGTTCCGCCTGTCCGCGTCTGGGGTGGATAGGGTAAAGGACATTAGCCCACAACGTATATGCTGTGTTAGGCGATGCTCTGGTGGCCTTGTATTTGGACCTTATTGTTTCTTGGTATTTTCCTCAATCTTAACCTGACAAAGGGCTGTCTGAGCCTGTAATTTAAGCGAGAAGGCTTTCTCTCTGCCAATGTAAAAACCAATCGCTCCGAAGATTACTAAACCAAGAAGTGCTACACCTGCTCCCTTTACTGCGTATCCGACGATACCACCGATTAAAGCACCTACAATTGTGCATTTCGCAATGATCGTATTTGCCTTTCTGTGCAGACGGTCGGCGAACTCGTATATAACTTTTGGGTCATATTGGACCATATAAATCACCTCCTTCTTGTGTTTTTTCGCTTAACATATTCATAAATGCATTGCAGATATCCTCCCAATTTTGCAGTGTAGATGCAATGCGGATATACCGTTTTTAGGAGAATTGCCAGAATATCCTTCTAAATATTTTTGCTGTATATCACTTTCTTTTTTAAAATTTAGATTGTCCATTTGAATACTAACTATTGAATTCATGATAATTATTATAATCATTTTACTTAGACTGTCAAGCATAAGAACAGCAAATGCCGTCAGCTGTCAGTTTTATCTCGAAACCCGTAACCACAACTTTAATCAACTACAAAGGACACATTTTTATATGTTCATCTTTATTTATTATTTAATGATACTCTTAATTCTTTCTGCATATTTTCGAGATTCTTTTAAATCCAGGTTTAAGTTAAATGCCTCATTTAAAACTTGAGTCAATAACTTGTTAATCCTCTCAATCGAGCTATTTTCATCAATAAAAAAGAGAATATCTGTTGCTTCGATTTCGTAATTTTCTAAATCAGGAATTAGTTTGGCTCGCTCTCCTAAAGGATTCCATTCGGTTAATACTTGTTTGACTTTATTTATGTGTTCTTCATTCATTTTTGCCTTAGTGAAATATTTGCCGAATCATTATTCTTAAAGATTAATAATAAGTTCCAGCATAAAAGAAGTTTTTGTAAAGCAAAAAAAGGCATTAACTTTTTATGCTGTGTTATACGGCATTTCAGTCGTATTTACACGTGCCTCACTAATAAACTTCTCCATTTTTTCAAACTTTATCTCTATTTCATTATATAAAGTTCGTCCTTCTTGTTGAAATCTTTTCGTTGCCTTCTCACAATATTCTGGATCGATCTCAACGCCAATACTATTTCTGTTAGTCTTCATCGCTGCGAGCATTGTTGTCCCTGTTCCAGAGAAGGGATCGAGGACCGTGTCTCCCCAGAATGAAAACATTCTGACTAATCTATATGCCAACTCAAATGGGAACGGCGCTGGATGGTTTTTTGTTGATGTTCCATGAATATTCCAAATTTGACGAAACCATTCCTTATATTCTTTCTTATTAATCTTACTTAACTGACGTTGTTCAATTGTTGGTTTACGGTAGCCACCAGGTTTTCGTTGCATGAGGATAAATTCGATATCATTTTTAATGATAGCATTAGGTTCGTAAGGTTTACCGAAAAATTTAGTGCCATTATTAACCTCGTAAGTAGCTTTAGCAATCTTATACCAAATAATTGGATTTAAGTTGTCAAAACCTATTTTCCGGCATGATACTGCTATATCTGCATGGAGTGGAACTACAACATGCCTGCCAAAATTTCTTCGTGATAAACACACATCTCCGACTACACAAATTAACCTTCCTCCAGGAACTAAAATACGGTAGCAATGTTGCCAAACTTTCGATAGTTCTTCTATAAATTTCTCGTAGTCTTCAATGTGTCCCATCTGATTAGGATGTTCGCGATATCTTTTGAGTGTCCAGTATGGAGGTGAAGTAATGACCAAATGAATACTCTCATCTGGTATGAATGATAGATTCCGGGCATCACCTTGAATTAAACGATGCGTTGTTTTTTTGTTGGACATTTATTTTGACACCCCGAGAGTTGAAAGGAGCATTCTGATTGCATTTTCGATAGATTCTTTTGCCTCGGACGCAAAAATAATACTGTCAATGTCCTTCGAACGGAGGCGATTCTGAATATTGATATGTTCTTCGATAAACGGATAATAAACAACAGTCCCAAACTTACTGTTCGGAAAAGCTGACTTTAGCTTGGCAGCTTTATTAACGATTTCATCGCAGCGTTTATGAATATCCCTTCTGGCCTCAATTCTCTTTATATCTATTCCAACTTTAATATCACCCGACTTAGGGTTTGCAGCATCTAACTCAAACTGCTCTCCCTCAACTACGAACATTCGCTTATGAAACAGTAAAACACCAAATCGATTTAGACTTCCGAGGATTAGTTTCTCCCAGCGCCCCTTTCTCTTTCTAATTTCCTTATCGATAAAAGCCACTCTATCAATCTGGCTGAGTGATGGAATCTCCAGATAGGATGGTAAAAATGGTTTAATGTATCCGGCAATCACTTTGGCTTGGTCGTTGTTCCATCGAGGACTATATGTATCTACGTTCTTGATAGAGATGTCCCTTTCGAGTGCTCTTGCTGCGACGTTACAAGCAGCTAAAAGTGGTTTAAGAATAAGAGGATGCCTAACTATAGCTTTTGCAAGATCAAAAGCACTCATACTCGCAAAGACAATGACTTCTACCTCTCGCTTTTCTATAAAATTAGAGAACGCTTCTCGTAGTGTTTTTTCTATATCTTTTTGCCGTAGGTTTGCGTCATCCTTAACCCATTCCATGTAGTCCACATGACTTCCATATTTATCTGGCATTATATATCCTCCACATTGTCGGCCAAAATTTCACCTACCTTATTCATAGACAAAGTATCTCAATTTCTTTCTTTGACACGGTGTCGCAATAGAGATAGCTTTTTGCCGTTTTATAACTGTTTTTCTTGATAGGTGTTCTCTGTAAAAGTCTTCAAGATACATTGTTATTGAGTTCATGATAATTATTATAGTTATTTTACTTAGGCTGTCAAGTTTAGGAAAAACAAAATATTATTTATTTTGGAATAGGTAATTTTATTATTCCGTCCTCAACAGAAACATATAGACTTTTTTCGTCAAATCCTTTACCTCCGAGGGCTACACCGATTGAAGTCTTTAGCGGTTTCTGAGAGAGATATATAAGTTTCCCGCTGATATCGATTTTTATCGCGTTGTCGATTGTGCTTGCATATATATTGTTATTATTATCCCTGCACAAGTAAAACATTTTGGTATTATTGATAATTACCTTAGGTTTTGCGGAAATACTATCTGAATTTAATTTGAATTTGATTATTCTGTTTCCTTCTCTTGCATACAAATTTTCATTATTGCTGTCAATAACTATACTCGTAAGAACAAACGGACCGGTGGTATCGCTTTTGAAAAAGATATCCTTTTTGCCTTCCGGAGTGATTTTATAAATGATACCTTTTAAATCATCTGCAACATAAATATTTCCATTGTTGTCCATCTTCACATCGAAACATAATGAAAATCCATCTGCGATTGTTTCGATATTACCGTCCGGAGAGACTTTTAGTAGTTTATTTCCTACTGTTATAAATATGCCATTGTTATCGTCGATATAAATTCCGGGACCGATAAAACTTCCTTCAAGTACGGCTGTATTAGTAATTTTTCCATCCGGTGTAACTTTGGATAATGTTCCATTACCCGTTTCCGGGGCGTTTATCATATACATTAAGCCATTATTATCAAAAGCAATACCATATGGTCTATTACCAGAAGTTTTTAGAAAATAATCCGGTTCATCCGAATTGGCAGATGCGCAACTCAATATCAATAAAATAGAAAAGATAAAGAAGTTTTTTAGTGACTTCATCCGGAGCCTCCTTAAAATTATTATAATTGTTTTACTTAGGCTGTCAAAAATAGGAACAATATAATGATACGAAGAGCACGAATAATTTATGTTTTTGCTTCTAAATCCTTTAATATCTTCTTAATCAAAGGTTTAATTTTTGGTATCTCTTTTTTTATCGTCTCCCAAACAAGTTCGTATTTTATTCCGAAATAAAAATGAATTAACCTATCTCTCATCCCAGCCATATCTTTCCAGGGAATAGCGGAATATTTCTGTTTAATCTCTTCCGCTATGCTTTTTGTTGCTTCTCCAATGATTTCAAATTTCCTTATCACAGCGCTGGATACTATATCGTTATTTTTAAAAGATTCAACATCCAACCCTTTTACAAATTGCTCTATGGCATCCATTGCTGTTAGAATGTCTTTTAGATACAGTTTTGGGTCTCTCATAGGTAAACAGCTTCCTTTAAAATGGTGTTTTTAATTTCTTCTCTGATTGTATCAACTGGGACAATATCTACTTTTAAGTTGAGTTCACTCTCTACATAATCTGCCAGTCCAACAAAATCAAAGAGCGTTGCACCCTCAGAAAATTCTACAAGAATATCGACGTCGCTATTTTCTTTTTGCTCTCCTCTCACATAAGAGCCAAAAATTCCTTTAATTTCAGCTTTATACTTTCGTTTTATTTCATCTTTTAGTTCTTGCAAAGACTTTATAATTTCCTGTTTAGTCATATTTATTCCTTCAGGCACTGTTATGTTAAACTATAAACAAAATTTGCTGGAAAGTCAAGAGATGATGGAGAGATAGACGAAGTAATTTGTTTGTATCACGATACTAGCTAAATCACCGTAGTGCTTTTTGAGTTCATAAAATTTATTATAATTATCTATTGTTGCTGTACTTTGTCATGCGCAGGGTGCTTTTCTATTACTATATTAAACTTCTCTTTTAATTCTTTTATTCCTTCTTCTGTGATGTAATGCTGGCTTTTGCGGCCTACTTTTTCTTCAATCATCCAGCCTTGTTTAACACAATAACTCAGGAAACTTCCGCCAACGTAAAATGGATTGATTTTATAAAGTTTCTTTTCTTTACTATCCATTTTATAAATTTCCTCCTATTAAAATCATGATAATTATTATTAGTTATTTTACTTAGGCTGTCAAGTTTAGAAGCAACAAATCACACGAATTGCACGAATAACACAAATTTTTTAAAGCTAAGAGCCAAAGGCGAAGGTTGAGGGCGAAAAGCTTTGTTTAACAAAAAAACCACAAAAACGGGATGTTTTTGTGGTTTTTGTAGATTCGAATGAATCTAAAGTGGAATTATACTATCCAGTGTATTTGGCACCGCCGAAGCCAAGTATAGGGTAAAATATTATGGGAAGAAGTATCAAACCTGCTGTGAAACCACCACCCTGTCCGAATTTCTTCGCGAGTTCGATATTGACGATAATATATATTACTACGTTAACAAACGGTATGAGCCAGAGGATGAACCACCATAACGGTTTATCCACTACTTCCAGTAAAACTATTATGTTGTAAATAGGTATTATAGCTGCCCAGCCTGGTTTTCCAGCTTTGGTGAAAATTTTCCACATACCGATAATGTACAAAAGAATGATTGCTAAATAGACAATAACTATACCTGCAGACATTCCTGCAGATGGATAATCTCCGTAATCCATAAATACACCTCCTTTTTTAATTGTTTAATATCTTTATAAGAGATTTTCACTATAATGTCAATATGAAAAATTTTTTTGCCACGAAGACACTAAGACACAAAGTCCTTGGATCGTTGGTCTGTTGGTCGGTTAGTCCGTAAAAATAACGCACCAACACACCCACGCACTAACCCACTAACTTTATTTAACGCTTGACAGCGAGTGTATTATTCCTTATTCTTTCGAGGGAATTAATATTATTATGAGATTGGGGTTTATTGGATGGATATAAGGGATGTGATTATTTGCGGAGCGGGACCCGCAGGGTCTTCTCTCGCTTATTTTTTATCGAGAGAAGGATTCGACGTTCTTCTTCTTGATAAGATGAAATTTCCGAGAGCAAAACCTTGTGCCGGTGCTTTTCAGATCTCTTTAGCTGATTTTTTTCCTTTTTCACTTGAACCGGTTGCGGAAGATAAAGCGATAGGGCTTTCTTTTGTAAAGAATGATAGATATTGCAGGGTTGAGCTGGGTAGTCCCATAGCCTATACAGTCGATAGGAAGAAATTTGATGATTTTTTATTGAGGAAAGCTATTGATAGTGGTACGAACTTTATTGAGGAGTGTAGGGTTCTTAAAGTTGATGGGGAAAACGTTTATTCCAATCTGGGTAAATTTTCAGGTAGGATTATAGTGGGCGCTGAAGGAGTAGCTAGTGTAGTTAGAAGATTTGGTAGATACAGGAGAATGAAAAGTATGCTGAGGACGATAAGCGCCGATATTCCTTTTAGTTTCAAAAAAGAATTGGTTTTTGATCTTTCTTACACAAAAGGAGGATATGCATGGATATTTCCTAAAGGGAAAAAGACACATGTTGGGTTTGGAACTTCTCCTCGTACTTTTAGAGACAGTGATGTTATATTGTCTAAGATTTTAGATGATTATGGATTTCCGGAACCTGAAAATATTTACAAATGGACTTATCCTTTATTTTCATCTCCTGAATTGCTGGTCTGGAAGAATACACTTTTAATCGGCGATGCAGCTTCTCTTGTAAATCCGGCGACCGGCGGAGGGATATATAACGCAGTTCAGTCAGCTTATCTTGCTTCTAAAGCTATCAATTTTAATTTAAGAGAGGGGAGATCCCTTAAGGTTTATCAGGATATGATAAAAAAACATATGTATCCAATATTCTATTCCTCTAAAGTTTTTAATCAAATATTGGAAAAATTTCCTTTCCCAATTCAATTTCTGCGATCGATAAAACCGCTTCTTACTTTTTTGGCAAAAAATTTATCGTAATAGCCACAAAGACACTAAGGCACAAAGAAAAAATTTTTTTAACCACGAAATACACTAAATTTTTTATTGTAATTTTAAAACCCAATTCCCCAAAAAGGTTAACAACAAATCACACAAATAGCACGATTTTTTTTTATGTTTTAATATAGGTCTTGACATGGATAATTGATTATCTAAATTATATCAGGAGGTTAAAATGAAAGATATGACAAAACGAGATGTTGCGGATATTGTACTTGCTATAGTTGGGTTTTATTTTCTTTTTTATTTTTTTTCAATCAATTGTACATATCGGAGGTATTTTATCGGTCCCTGACGATGACTATAACAGGTTCCTAATGCTTCAACTTTTTTTAATAAACCTTCTAGCCTTATTCATCGTTTCTTACGTGCTTCTTTTTAAAAGAGACAAAATTATTAATTTACTTTTTCCCCTAGCAGACAAGATTAAACTTACTTTGGGTAAAGAATTTGTTGATTTTTCCAGTTATGTTTTCTGGATCAGACTTGTGGGCATAATTGAATTCTTGCTTGCCGGTACAAAATTTGTAGCTTATTTAGTATCATCCCTCCCCATCAAGGGCGAATTTGTAATGGGCTTTTACTGGTGGCATAAAAGCGGACCGGAACTTATTGCTGCGGTTTTAGCAATTGTCGTGATATGGAAAGCAGAATGGATTGCCAAATTTATCGAAGAAATAAGTCTCCCAGGGAAGCCAAAAAGAACAAAGTAACATTAAAATATTCGCTTTAATTGTATAGGTATAAGATATTTGTTAACAAATACTTATATTAATTTAACTTAAGTTGTTTTTGTTGATCTTGGTCCAGTTTATTTGTGATATTTGTGCAATTTGTTGTTGCTAATTTTTTTGTGGTTGGGGTTGTTTTTAAAGCAGCAAAAAAATTGGGTGTGGAGTGGTGGTGTATCTGAGTTGATCTGCGTTCATCTGGGTCCTATTTTACAATTTCGGTGGGTTACCGAGTTCTTTATCGAGTTCCTCGAGTAAATCTTTTGCCTTTTTTGATACTTTGTTCGGGGTCCAGATGTATGCTTCTGCCAAGAGATCTCCCTTTCCTATTCCGTAGAGATTTCCCATTCCCTGGCTTTTTAATACGAATATTCTTCCGGATTTTGTTCCGGGAGGTATAGTCAATTTTACTCTTCCGTTTAGTGTCGGGATTGTGACTTTTCCACCTTCTATAGCCATTTGATAACTTATTGGTACTTTGATCTTAAGATTGTTTCCCTCTCTTTTGAATCTGAAGTCTGATTTTACTATTATCTCTACGATTATGTTCCCCTTGGGACCGCCTCTTATGCCTGTATTTCCTTCTCCTCTTAAGGGAATATAATTACCTGTTTCAACCCCTGCCGGGATTCTGACCGAAATTTGTTTTTCTTTTTTTACCCTTCCTTCTCCGTGGCAGTCGGAACAGGCATCTTTTACGATTTCTCCGATTCCTCCGCAGAGCGGGCAGGTGGAAACGGATACCATCTGTCCGAAAAAACTGGAGCGGCTTACCTGGACTTCGCCGTTTCCGTTGCATCGTGAACATGTCGTTGTTTTTCCGCCTTTTCCGTTGCATTTTCCGCATTTCTCAAACAGACGGATTTTTATCTTTTTTGAGGTTCCTTCCGATGCTTCTTTTAGAGTTATTTCAAGAGGAATACGGACATCTTCTCCGGTTGGTTTATATACTTTTCTGCTTCCTCGTGTTCTTGTCGTTTGTCCGAATAAATCTCCGAAGATACTCCCGCTTCCGCCAAAACCGAAACTACTGAAGAGATCTCCGAATATATCCCGAAGGTCATCCTGGTGGGTAAAATCCTGCCAGGTGAAGTTTCTGCCCTGGAAATGAACGCCTTCTTTACCAAATCTATCGTAGTTGCCCCTTTTTTCCGGGTCCGCAAGCACTTCGTAGGCTTCAGAAATTTCTTTGAACTTTTTTTCGGCTTCTTTCTTGTTTTCTTTATTTACGTCCGGATGGTACTTTCTTGCAAGTTTTTTGTAAGCACTTTTTATTTCTTTGGTACTCGCGTCCTTGCTGACCCCCAGTGTTTCATAGTAGTCATTATTTTTCGGCATATCTGATAGTCTTTATACTATTAATTTTCCTCCTCTTCGTTCTCCTCTTCTTTGTCGTCGATTACTTCGAAATCTGCCTCAACCTCCCCTTCTCCTTTATCTTCTTCTTTCGGTTTTTCTTCTTGGGATTCCTGTTCGGATGCATCAGCTGTAGCTTTTTGAGCTGATTCTTTTTCAGCTTTCTTGTACATTTTTTCGGAGATTGAATAGGAAGCTTTTTGAAGAATTTCTATTTTATGTTTCATATCGCCAATATCTTCAGTTTTCAAAGATTCTTTTAAGTCTGATATTGCATTTTCAATCTTACCGCGTTCTTCGTTTGAAACCAAATCGCCATGTTCTTTAAGCGTTTTTTCCGTGGAATATATTAGAGCGTCGGCTTGATTTCTTATATTAATTAATTCTTCTTTCTTTTTATCTTCTTCTGTGTGAGTTTCTGCGTCGGATCTCATCCTTGCGATTTCTTCTTCGGTGAGACCAGAAGATGATTCGATTTTAATGGATTGTTCTTTATTGGTTCCAAGGTCTTTTGCGGAGACATTTAATATACCGTTAGCATCGATATCGAAACTAACTTCTATTTGAGGGACGCCCCTGGGTGCTGCAGGTATACCGGTTAATTCGAATCGTCCCAGCGTTCTATTGTCTGCTGCCGAAGTTCTTTCTCCCTGAAGGACGTGTATTGAAACAGCAGGCTGGTTATCTTCTGCGGTCGTAAAAACTTTGCTTTTTTCGGCAGGAATTGTGGTGTTTCTGGGTATTATTGTGGTCATCATTCCGCCTAAGGTTTCTATTCCAAGAGATAGCGGTGTAACATCGAGGAGTAGAACGTCTTTTACGTCCCCTGAGAGCACTCCTCCCTGAATAGCTGCACCGACAGCAACGACTTCGTCCGGATTAACACCCTTATGGGGTTCCTTTCCGAAAAGTTCTTTGACCTTTTCCTGGACAGAAGGCATTCTTGTCATACCTCCAACCAGGAGTACTTCGTCGATATCGTTTACGGCTAGTCCCGCATCCTTAAACGCGTTTTTTACGGGTTCCTCGACTCTTTTAAGAAGACTCTCGCATAAGGTTTCAAGTTTTGCTCTTGTCAGTTTTTTTTCAAGGTGTTTTGCGCCTGTTTTATCTCCCGCTAAATATGGCAGATTTATCGTAGTTTCTTTCATTGTTGAGAGTTCGCATTTCGCTTTTTCTGCCGCATCCCTTACTCTTTGTACAGCGCTTCTATCATCCGAAATATCGATGCCCGTCTCTTTTTTGAATTCTTCTATTAACCATTCCATTATAGTATGATCAAAATCGTCTCCTCCAAGGTGCGTATCTCCGTTTGTTGAAAGGACTTCAAAGACTCCTTCGCTTATTTCAAGGATAGATATATCGAAGGTTCCTCCTCCAAGGTCGAAAACGGCGATTTTTTCTTCCTTTTTTTCTCCGAGTCCGTAGGCGAGTGAAGCTGCTGTAGGTTCATTTATAATTCGAAGAACTTCCAACCCGGCTATCTCTCCCGCATCCTTTGTAGCTTTTCTCTGAGAATCATTGAAATAAGCAGGAACAGTTATAACCGCTTTTTTTACTTCTCTGCCGATGTGTGCTTCTGCTGCTTTCTTTAAATATTGCAAGACTTTTGCGGAAATTTCCGGTGGAGAATAGACTTTATCTTCCACTTTTATCCGTGCGTCATCGTGAGGCCCTTTTATAACATCAAAAGGAACTTTTTTCTTTTCGTCCTTTACTTCGGAGAATCTTCTGCCCATAAACCTTTTAACGGAATAGACAGTATTCTGAGGATTGGTGAGTTGTTGTCTTTTTGCCTGCAATCCAACTAACTCTTCGCCTTCTTTAAACCCGATTACCGAAGGCGTAGTCCTTTGTCCTTCCGGATTCGAGATTACTTCAGGTTCCGATTGCTCGACAACGGCTACCACCGAGTTGGTGGTACCCAGATCGATTCCTATTACAGGTTCTTTCATTCTGCTTCTCCTCCTTCATTTTTATTTCCTTCATTGTTTTTGTCTTTATTTTCTTCAACTTTTTTTGCTACAATTACCTTTGCAGGTCGCAAGACTTTATCTTTGATTTTGTAGCCACTTTGTGTTTCTTCCAATATTTTACCTTCTTCTTCATCATTTTGTTCGATTACGTGGATCGCGTCATGTTTTGATGGGTCGAATTTTTCTCCTAAAGATATAAATGGTTCTATATTATATATTTTTAGCAAATTTTCAAAGTTAGAGCGCACAAGGCGAATCCCTTCGTAGAAAGATTTGTAATCATCTTTATGTTTTTCGCTGTCGTTAAAGGATTCGAAAGCCCTTTTGAAATCATCGAGTATAGGAAGAATTTTTCTGAAAACCTCTTCCAGGGTAAAGTTGTAGGTTTTTTCTTTTTCCTGTAAAGCTCTTTTCCTGAGGTTTTCATAATTAGCCAAGGCTCGAAGGTATTTGTCCTTAAACTCTTCTTTTTCTTCCTGTATTGCATTAATCAAAGCTTCCATGCTTTCAAATTCCTTTTCTTCTTTATTTATTTCTTCTTCACTTTTCTTTTCTTCTTTTACTTCTTCTTCTATTTTCTCTATATCCTCAACCTGATCGCCTTCCGGCATCTTCCCTCCTATCTTATTTTCCTTTGCTTATTAATGTAATTTACTAGGATGCCTTTTAATGTCAACCCCCAAAAACTGTAAATCTTGTAAATAATCTTAATGAAAAGTTCCTTTTTGTCAAGGTGTAGAGCTGTTTTGTTTCAATTATTTTAGTAAAGAATTGCTTAAAATTAATCGGATTGTCGCAAGTAGTATTAGAGTGAGAAACGTGAGCACTTTTTAATTAAATTATTGTCGTTGTATTGCTCAGGGTTTGTCTACGTCGAGCCAGGTCTTAGCTATCTCCAGGGTGTTAAAGACTATAACTTTTTGTTTTGCCTCAGGTATTGTTTTTTCGTAGTATTTAGCTTTGTCGAAGGATTCCCGTTTGCACGCAACTATAGCAAGCTTATTTCTGAATATTCTCTTTTTATCAGTAATGACTTCTTTGATAATTTCCGCGAAACTCTCGATTGTTACTTTGGATTTAGTGATAAATCTAACATCAAAGAGTTCTTTATACCCTTCTTTTATTTTGGAATTTACTTTGATTTTGTGCACATAATCAATTATATCCTCAGGTGTCAATGTCCCTGTCGCTTTCGCATAAACATATTTACCGTTATCGTGAACTTGATATTTAACTGGCATTTTTTGTTGCAATGAAAGTTAATATTAAATGTTTTCGTGTCAAGAGAAGGTTTTCCCCTAATTGATGACTTATGGTTTAATAAACTTGAAATATCGTTAAATGCAAATGCGAATCGCTATTAATTTACTACAAAAGCAGTAAGACGCAAAGCCCTACACCAAAGTTTATTTTATTTTTTTAAAAACCTTGGTATATACTCCAAAAATAAAGTCACTTTGATTATTGTTCTCTATAAAAGTATCTTCTGCTTTGAACAGAAAATTCAGTATTTTATTTATATCATTTTTATTTTCTATAAAATTATGTGAAATGTCTTTAAAAATCAAGTGCAATAAATTGCCGCCGTATGGCTTTTCTTCAAGTTTTTTAAATTTCTTTCTTATTTGCGGTAAAATTTCTTCGGAATTAACCGCTTCAGATGGGTCTGACAAGATCATTCTTAATAAACCAGGCCTGTATATCTTCTTTTTTATACTATTTGATTGCCAGAGTTTTCTATATTGCGATGGGATCATCTTTAAATAGTTGTTAGCTTCTTTAAGCTGTTTATTTGTCCATTGTAATCTATTCGGGCCTATATATTCATTGAGTATCAATAAGCCGCCCAATTTCATTGCCTTATAGATTTTTTCTATAATAGTCTTAAGATTGTTAAAATGATGGAGACTTGAATGGAATAATATTACATCATATTGGTTAATCCCAAAATCGTGCTTATACAAATCTCCAACAAAGTAAAATAAATTACCGTAACCTAAATTTTTGGCATTCATATTGGCAATATTAATTCGACTGGGAGATAAATCGAAACCTTCAACACTAGAAAAATTATTATATTTTGCAAATTTAAGTTCTATATGACCACTTCCGCAACCTGGTGAAATTAGCTTTAAATTTCGTTTGCTTTTTAAATATTTATTAACGACATAATCGGGGAATTCTATATTTGGATTCCCTGTAATGATTTTATTCCATCTTTTAGTAACCCTGGGAATTGACCACCAGTGAATAGGTGGGTTTTCTTTTTTATCCCATATATTTCTTATTCTGGATGTTTTAGAAAAATTAAGCCTATTTAATAAAAGTTCGGTCCCTTTCAAAGAGAACTTATGATATATATCGATAAAATCGCCAATAGATATAATTGTTTTCAATTGTAATTGTTAAATAGTTTTTGTTTTGTCATTATTGTTGGCTTATTTTTGAGTTTAGCTTTTCGCTCGGTAGTGAACTCCCACCATGGTTTTGATGGATTGCCGTTACAGAATGATACCGCAGAGATAAAAACATCAAGGAGACAGGGGTCGTGGCGTTTACTGGTTAATTCACAGAGTTTTCTATACATAATGTAAGGGTCGGCTCCTGTTAGGTCTGAAGGTTTTTTATAACCAAGAATACGTAATTTTGCAGCAATAGCCACTCCGACATTTGGTATGGATTCTAATTTATCAAGACCTGTTTGTTTTTTTATCATTTTTTTATCCCAGTAATTTTTCTCCGATTATTCCCACGAGAAAGCCTATTGATGCTCCTATCGCCGGAATCCAACAAGAAATGAGTATATTATTATTTCTAAAATTTCTTTCATTTTTTAGGTATTATTATAATTCGTTAATTCTTATTGTCCAGAGAATAATTTGGTTTATTATTTGTAGAAATGGAATCAACTTCTTCATTCTGATGGCCTGCATATATCGAATATTTAATTCCATTCTTGCCTCGATTTTTAACCGAGTACATTAACGAATCAACTGATTCCATGATTTTATTTATACTAGGCGGATTAGTATTGCAGGTTAAAACACCAATACTTAATGTTATAGAATAATCTTTAAGGTTTTTATTTTGGTTAACTGATTTTTTAATTTTTTCTATAGCTTGTTTAGCAGCTTTGTTGTCCGTTTCCGGTAAAAAGACTACAAGTTCGTCTCCGCCGAGTCTGGCGACTATATCGGTTTTTCTGAGATTGCTTTTCATGGTATCTGCGAAGATTCGTAGTACGTTATCGCCGTCAAGATGACCAAATTTATCGTTTATTTTTTTGAAGTTGTCCATATCGATATATGCTATTGTAAAAGGATGCCCATATCTCTTAGACCGTTCTATCTCTATATCCATGAATTCGTAGAAGGAGCGTGGGTTCATTACTCCGGTGAGGTAATCGATGCGTGACAATACTCGCTCATAGTTTAGATTTGTTTTGAGACGATCCAGCAATATTGTTACGATTAGAAAAAAGCCTAACATGCTGATTGTATTCCAGAAATGGATAACTAAATGTGAATAAAATCGTCCTGCAGTGATTTCGGCAATTGTCCAGGTGGTTGCGCTAATAATTGAAATAAAAACAGCAAAGGGTTTTCTCGTAAACCACGTACTTGTCATAACTGGAATTAAGTAGACAAGTGAAAATGCGACTTCCGGACCGGTAAAATAATCAAGTAATCCTGCAAATGCTATCATAATAATGGAAATTATAACCCATTTCAATTTTACTTGTTTGTTAAATTGTATGTATTTTATATTAAGTTCTCTTTCTGATTTTTGGAAGTTCTTTTCTTTTTTTCTAAACATGATTTCTTAGCATTAGTTATTCTTTACCTCTTATCATATTAGGCATGTTCTTGTGCCAGTAAGGTTTTTTTATTTTAAAGTCTAAGTAAATATTCGTTTATAACCTACCATATAGATTTTAACCGGACATGTTTAGTGTCTGTCATAAATCAATTTAATTTCTCTCTTATTCGTATTCCCAGTATTCTTTTAATACAAAATTTTGCTGAGATGATTTTTCCAGTTCATTCCGCAGATAATATCGGTGTTCAAATCCGGTTGTCACTATAATTCTCTTACCCTGAAATTCCGTTGCATAGTTGATAATGTTTTTTGTCATAGTTTTATTTCGTTTATCCCAGTATTCTTGCTTTGAGATTATAAATTCTTTAAATTGCTTCAACTCCGGAACGGTCTCTGTGTATTTTAGGAAATTGGTATGAAAAATTCTGTGTTTCATGGCACATATGGAGTCGGCTGCCGCCGAATTTATTGCTCTTGGACAATCTAGAAAGTCGCAGAGTTTGTCGAAATTAATCAGCATAGAAATCTGTTCTTTGAAAAGCGAAAGGGAATCGTTTAATTCGCTTTTATTAAATAAATCTTCTAATTTTTTGTTAAACGCTTCTTCTTGTTCGAAATACCGGGTTTCTATATAATATTTATTTCGGTTTTCGATGTCATAATATTTAAGAATGAGAGAAGGATTCCTATCCAGGTACTTTTTTACCATTATTGTCTCAAAAGTCGGGTTTTTGATTTTTGTTACGAATTCAGAAAATTCTTCGGCATCCCAGGAAATTGGGTGCTCGAACAAAATCACATCGGGTTTAACCTGTTCTAATATCTTAAGCATATCTTCTTCATCAAAATTGCCCCTCGCTTCGTGAACGGTTCCGAAGATAATAACTTCAGTTTTAGAGGAGGTTTTTGATGAAAGTAAAAAAGGTAATAGTAATAAAATTGTGAACCAATTTTTCATTTGTTTTTCCCTCCATTCGTTACGCTTTTTTATCCCAGTCGTACTTTCCTTTTTGGTGTTCGGCGAATTGTTGGTGCTGTATGGGTTTCAATATACAATTTACAAGGTTTATCTGTCTGTGTCAAGAACTTTATTCCTTGTTATCTATATGTCCTACATGTGAATATTTTAGGTGTTGGGTTGGGTTTTAAACAACACAGATATTTTTTTCTTTGTGCCCTTTGTGTCTTTGTGTGAGAATCTTTTTCGGAGTGGGGTGGGGTTGTTGACATTTACGTGGGAAACTCATATCATGTATAGTAAATGAAAGTTCGAAAAAGATTGTATGAGCGATTTCTTTTTGAAGTTTCGCCAGTTATGGGGTATATAGGCGTTATTTTAATATATGTTTCTTTTCTTTTTTTAGTACCTTTAATCATAGATTATTTATATTTAAGAGAGTTTGTTAATTTGAAAGCTTTTTTAATACCGGCCTTAATCTCTTTTACCTTAGGCTTTGCATTAAAAGGTAGAAGACCTTTAGACAGGATTGATCACAAACAGGGTATGATGATAGCTGCTCTATCATGGATTATTGTTTCTTTGATAGGTTCTCTTCCTTATCTGCTTGGGCTTCATGCGAGTTTTATAGATTCGTTTTTCGAAACGGTTTCAGGTTTTACAACTACGGGAATAACGATGCTCTCGGGACTTGATACCAAGATACGTGCTATACTTTTTTATAGGGCTTTAACTCAGTGGGTGGGAGGTCTTGGCATCTTAAGTTTTGCTTTATTGATTATTTACCAAGGGGGTATTGCTTCTCAGCTTTTTGAGGGAGAAAGTCATAAGATTAGGACAAAAAGGATAACTCCTGGATTATTTAATACGGTAAGGATTTTATGGGTAATATATGGATGTTTAACTTTAATTCTTATTTTCCTTCTGAAAACAGAAGGGGTGAACATTTTTGACGCAGTTACTCACTCTTTTACCACACTTTCGAGTGGAGGATTTTCAACGCACGATTTGAGCATTGGGTATTATTCCGCCATGAATTATCCTTTATCAAATATTATTGAGTGGACTGTAATTGTATTTATGTTGTTTGCCGGAATGAATTTTCTTTTTCATTACAGAGTTTTCCAGGGAGACTTTAAAGCTCTGTGGGATTCCTATGAGATTAAGTTATTCTGGTTGTTTATATGTTCGGCTTCTGGTATTATTATTTTTAAGCAGTTCGCATCCGGTCAGTTTTTTTCTCCCGACTTAGTCAGAACTTCCATTTTTCAGGTGGTTTCGATTATGACTACAACGGGGTTTGCGACTCGGGATATTGCATCGACTATTTATGGAGGTGTAGCCAAGCAGATTTTCCTTTTTTTAATGGTGATAGGTGGCTGTGTAGGTTCTACTTCCGGTGGATTAAAAATTTTGCGTATAGGGATTTTATTTAAGCTTATTAAATTTAAAATTTTATCGATTGTTTATCCTCTTCATACAGTGCGTTTTGTTATGGTTGATGGAAGTAAATTGGATTTTGCTGAAGTGAGAAGAGTTACCTCTTTGTTTGCTGCCTGGATTTTTTTGCTCGCATTAGGTGGAGTGATAACAGCTTTTTTTAGTAATCTCGGGGCTCTGGAGTCTTTTTCCGGTATGGCTTCTGCTCTTGGTAATGTCGGACCTTGCTATATTTCGGCTTCTGACATGATAAAGCTTTCTCCTATTGTAAAGTTTACTTATATTATAGGTATGCTCGCAGGTAGATTAGAGATTCTACCCATTCTTATGTTATTTTACAAAAACACATGGAAATAGGAGGTGATAAGTGTATGTAATTATTGGTGGCGGCGGGCTTCTTGGCACAAATGTTGCCAGAAAGTTGAGCGCTTCAAAACACGATGTGGTAGTTATAGAAGAAAGCCCAGAAGTTTGCGAATATATTTATGAGAGGTTGGGGGTAGTTGCAATTAAGGGAAGTGCGACCGAAATAGGGACTTTGAAAGAAGCAGGCATTGAAAAATCGGACGTAGTTGTAGCATCTATGCGTTCGGATGCGGATAATCTTTCTCTCACGGTTATCGCAAATAGCTTCGGAGTTCCCAGAATATACGCTAGAATGAGAGATCCTTCTTATAAACCTGTTTATGAGAGGGCGGGAGCTACAGACGCAATAGATGTTGTCGAGATTAGTGCTACTCCTCTTGTTTTTGAAATAGAAGAACCCGAAGTTTCAATAGTGTATACTTTTAGAGGAGGCAAAGGAGCTATTGCTATTATTAGAATACCTGAAAAATCGCCTGTTGTAGAAAAAACTATTGCTCAAATAGCTTCCGATGTCAGATTTCCCTCAGATTGTCTTATAAATGGTATTTTTAGAAAAGAGGAAGATGAGTTTTGTGTGCCGAGGGGTAATCGTAAGATATATGAAGGAGACGAAGTATTTATAACAGCGCCACATGAATCTATAAGAAAAGCTGCAAATTTTATGGGGGTGAAGAAGAAAATAAAAATTTAGTTATTATATTTTTCGACTAATTTTTCCAGCTCTTTTTTTAATTCTTTCTTAAAGGATTGTACTTCACCTTTGACCGTAAATCCGGAGGCTGTTCTATGGCCGCCACCTCCGTATTTTGCCGCAAGTTCCTGAACGGGTACATTGTTTTTTGAGCGTAGAGATATTTTTAATATTCCGTCCTTTCTTTCTTTTATAATGGCGGCAGTTTCGATTCGTTTTATTGAAAGTCCATAATCAATAAATTCTTCAGTGTCTTCTTCTTTTGCGCCATGTCTTTCTAGCATTTCTCTTGTGACATACATTATACTTATTTTGTCGTAAAGGTCCATTGTTCTTAAGACATCGCCTAAAAGTTTTATCCTTGCTTCCGGGTCTGTAAACCATATGAATTCAGAAACTTGTGAAGCAATTACACCATACGCAACAAGTTCCGATGCGACTCTTAAAGAGTGAGATGTTGTATTCGGGTATCGGAAAGCTCCTGTGTCTGTCAGTATTCCAATATATAAATACGTAGCGATTTCTTTATCCATTTGTACTTTATCTTTGATAAATTGATATATAATTTCTGCTGTTGATGAGTGATCCGGTTTGATGATATTTATCGTTCCGAATTTTGTGTTTCCGATATGATGATCGATATTTATCGAAGGTTTAGAGAAATCTATATTTTCCTTTATTCTGCCTACACGGTCTATTTCTGCGCAGTCTACAAAAATGGTAACATCTTCTTTAAAGTTTTTCTTTTTGGTTTGTACAAGAGTAGCTTTTGGGAATGCTGAATATCTCTTTGGTGGTGGGTCTGAGTTATAAATATAAACGTTTTTTTTCATTTTCATCAGTGCCATAGTAAGAGCTATTTCTGAACCGATAGAATCGCCGTCCGGATTCTTATGGGATACAACTAAAAAATTTTTATTGTTTTCTATTAATTCGTAAGCTTTTTGCCAGCTCTTTTTCAATCCATATCCTCGCTTTCTCTATTTAAAAGTTCTTCTATTTTTTGCATTTTATCCATAAAGGGGCTATATTTAAAAGTAAGTATAGGTGTATTTTTCATTTTGATACGCTTGGATAGTTCGTGCTGTATAAATCCGCTCGCATGGTTAAGGACTTTACTGTTCGATTTACCTGATTTTTCTCCGCCGTGCACAGTAAAGTAAAGAGTTGCGTGTTTTAAGTCCGGACTGCTTTCTACAGATGTTATAGTAACAAGTCCAAGCCTAGGGTCCTTAACCTCTTTTTCTATGATTTCAGGGACTATTTTCATTAAATATGAATTTACTCTTTTCTGTCTCAAAGTCATTGTTTATTTTTATATTCCAATCTAAAATGTTAATGTCTCTAAATTCCTTAATCTGGTTTAATATCTGATTAAAGCAAGATTGTAAGAATTTAGAATCATTTGATACAGCCGCAATACCAATCAGTGAGCGTTGCCATTTATCTAAAAAATCAATTTCGCTTATGCTCACATTAAATTTCGAGCGAATTTTTCCTTGAATGCTTTTAATGATTCTCCTTTTTGATTTCAAAGAACTCAATCCGGGAAGGAAAATTTCGACTCTGCCTATACCAATGAACATTTGCTTTAAAGTTTTGTCTCTTTTTCGATAACTTTATAGCTCTCTATAATGTCTCCTTCTTGGAAGGAGCCAAAATCCTTCAACCTTATTCCGCATTCATACCCTTCTTCTACAGATTTTACGTCTTTATCGAATCTTTTGAGAGTTGCGATTTTTGTTTTAATTAATTCTTTCTTATCTCTGAGAAGATAAGCAATGTCATTATTATGAACTTCGCCGGAAAGTACAAAGCAACCAGCGACTTTTCCAATACTTGAACCTTCAAATATTTTTCTAATTTCTATTTCTGCGCATTTTACTTCTTCTTTTTCCGGTTTGAGTAAACCAAGCATAGCTTTTTTAATATCTTCGGCTATTTCAAAGATGACTTCGTAAGTCTTTATTTCTACGCCTCTTTTCTTAGCTTCTTCTTTTACCTGCGGGTACGGTTTTACTTTAAAACCTATAATGATTGCTTCAGAAGCATATGCAAGCATTACGTCGTTTTCCGTTATTGGTCCCACACCGGAATGAATAACTTTAATCCGAACTTTTTCCTTCGGTAAACTTTCGATCGAATTTTTGAGGGCATCAACAGAACCGGCGTCATCACCTTTTATTACCAATTTCAAACTTTGTTTTTCATCCGTTTTTATTTTTTCATAAAGGTTTGAAAGACTTACTGTTGTTTTTGCGTTCTTTTCTTGTGTATAACTTTTCCTTTCTTCGGAAATATCTCTCGCTGTTTTTGTATTCTTAACGACTTTGAATATATCTCCTGTTTGAGGTAAAGACTCAAACTGTGATATTTGTACGGCCTCTGAAACTCCGGCCTTTTTTAGTCTTTTATCATGTTCATCGAGAATTAATCTCACCTTACCGGACGTCGAGCCTGAAACAAAGGAATCTCCGATTTTTACTTCCCCTTCCTTAACAACAACAGTCGCCACATTACCCATTCCTTTTTTAATACAAGTTTCCAATATTATGCCGATACCGGGTCCTTCTACAGGTGCTCTCAGATTCAGATCTTCGGACTGCAGAATAATGGCATCTAAAAGTTCATCTATTCCTTCGCCTTTTAACGCGGATATATTTACCGCGATTACATTTCCACCGTATTCATGAGATACTACACCTTTTTCAGCTAAGTCTGCAAGTACTTTAGATGGATTGGCAGCAGGTAGGTCTATTTTGTTTACAGCCACAATAATTGGTACGTTAGCAGCCTTGGCATGGTTTATCGCTTCGATTGTTTGTGATTTAACTCCTTCATTAGCAGCTACTACAAGGACAACGATGTCTGTAACATTAGCACCCCGGGCTCTCATAGAAGTAAAAGCTTCATGACCGGGAGTGTCTATAAATGTAATTTTGTGGTTGTTGTAATTTATATGATATGCTCCTATCTTCTGTGTAATTCCTCCTGATTCCTGGCTTGCTACTTGAGTTTTTCTTATATAATCGAGTAAAGTCGTCTTTCCGTGGTCTACATGTCCCATAATAGTTACAACCGGTGGTTTCTTTTGTACGTTGTATACGTCTACCTTTATTTTTGGAACCTCGGTAGGCTCGGAAGGCTTTACTTTATATCCGAATTCTTCAGCTATAAGATTTGTCGTATCGAAATTCAAATTTTGGTTGATGGTAACCTGAAGGCCAAGTTTCAGGCATGCCTTAATAATCTCGCTTGCTGGTAAATCAATCTTTTTGGATAGTTCTTTAACAGAGGTTGCTTCGCTTATTTTTATTAAATTTTTTTCTTCTTTTGCTGGTACTTTTTTTTCTTCTAACTTTTTTTCTTTTTTTACTTTCTTTGGTTTACTTTCTTTTTTCTTGCGTGCTGTTTTACTTGTTTTCTTTTTATCTTTAACTTTCTTTTCTTTTTTTGTTTTTGTAGTCTTTTCCTTTTTTTTACTTACTTTCTTTTCCGGTTTTTTGCCTTTAAGTTTTTTTCCTGCTTGATCGGCTTCGTTTTTAGTGATCGAAGAAAGAGCGGATTTTGCTTTGATGCCTTCTTTTTTTAGAAAATCAAGAAGTTCGTTATTTGTAATGTTTAGTTCTTTTGCCAACTGGTGTATTCTTATCTTTTGCTCTTTCTTTTTTGGCATATCACTCCTTATTTATTTTTTGATGAATAGATTTGTGGATTGCTTCTAATTTCTTTTTTCCTATTCCTTTAATTTTAGATAGTTCTTCATCACTTCTTGATAATATATCCTGTGCATTTTTAAGACCTTCTTTTCTAAGGATTTTCTTAATGTGGTCACTTATATCTAAATCATCTAATTTGATCTTACTTCTTTCTTTATCTTCTTTTTCTTTTCTGTATTCGCTTTTTACTTTTATTTCAATTTTAACATGCGTGAGTTCTGAAGCCAGAGAGACGTTTTCTCCTAACTTTCCAATAGCTCCAGTTAATTCATCGTCTGGAACTATGCATAATACTAAGTTTTCATTTATTTTTTTTGACTCTACAACTTTTACCGGTGAGAGAGCCTTTTCGGCATATTTTGCTTTATCTTTTTTCCAATGTACGACATCTACTCGTTCACCGGAAAGTTCTCTCACTATAGATTTGATTCGGCTTCCTTTGTGCCCGACGCAAGAGCCTACAGCGTCGACTTTCTCATTTTGTGAGTAAACCGCTACTTTTGTACGTTCTCCCGGTTTTCGCGCTATATCCTTAATTTCTACTTTTGAATGAAGTACTTCCGGTATTTCAAATTCAAGTAGCCGGGCGACAAATTCAGGCTGAATTCTGGACAGATATACTATTGGTCCTTTTATTCTTACTCTTTCTTCGTCTCCCTCTTCGGGACTTGTAGTAATGTTTTTTATAAGGGCTTTTATCTGTGAACCTCTTCGGAGTCGTTCATTTGGTATTTGTTCCTCTCTGGACAAAAAGGCTTCGATGTCTCCAATCTTAATGTACGCTCCGGTCGAGTAAATTCGCGAAAGGGTTCCGGAGACCAATTCTCCTTTTCTGTTTTTGTATTTTTCGTAGAGCATCTCCTTTTCGTTTGTTTTAATACGCTGAATCAAAGTATTTTTTACAATATTTATCGCGTTTCTCCCGAATTCGTCGACCGGTATTTCTTCTTTAAAAACCGCCCCTGTTTCTATTGTAGGTTTTATTTTTCTGGCTTCTTTAAGAGAAATTTCGGTATCGGGATCAGTAACATTTTTTTTCACTGTTTTCTTCAGATAGAGCTTAATATTTCCTGAAGCTTGAGATATTTCGCAGCCGAGATTTTCAGCACGCCCATATTTTTTTCTGGCAGCAGTAATTAAACTTTCCTTGAGGGTTTCAAGGACAAATTCTTTGCCTAAATCTCTTTCTGCAGCCAATTCAGTTAACATTGCCACAATGCCCTTATTTATCATCGTACCACCTTTTCCTCGATTCCGGGAGATGAAACCTCGATTCTGTAAGTTTTTGAGATAAAATCACAAACTCCGAGGTGCAAGGTTATTTTTTCTGAGATGTTTGCGCAGTCATCTATTGTAATACCTCCAGGTTTATTAACGAAGATTCTCAAAAGTTTACTTCCATTGTTGGTATCGATGTCTAATTCCTGAAGAGAGAACCCCTTTTTCATGCTTTTCAGCACTGAATTTATTTTTTCTTTTAATTTTACTTTATCTATCTCCATATATTAATACTCTTATTTTAACCTTATTTTACATAATTAAAAGATGGGTATACCCATCTTTTTTCGCGTCCGCCCATTTTCTTATAGTAATTTATACAAATATTTACATAACGCAACCCCATATGATTGAAGATTGAATATTGTAAATTGGAAATTTTAAAATTATTTAAATTTAAGTTTGTGTTCTTGACAAAAATATTGTGAAGAGTATATTACAACGCTATGTTTAAGGAAATTTTGCACAGTTTAGAAGAAATAGAAACACCCTATTATATATATGATAGTAGGGTGATAAAGAAAAAGGCGGAGATTCTCCGGGAGAGTTTTTCGGATTTTGCGGAGCTATTTTTTGCAGTAAAAGCAAATACGTCTATTTCAGTTCTGAAGATTCTAAAAGAGCAGGGTATTGGTGCAGAAGCGGTATCGCCTGGTGAGATTTTTTTAGCTTTAAAGGCGGAAATTACTCCAGAACGTATTCTTTATGATAGTCTTGCCAGGAAAAAAGAAGAGATAGCATATGCTATTGATAAAGGCATAAATTTTTTTAACTTTGAATCTCTAGATCAGGCTGTTCTCCTTGAGAGATGCGCAAAGAGTTCTCAACATGAAATCAATGCATTTATAAGGATAAATCCCGGTATATTCCCCAAAACCCATTCACATCTTTCTACAGGTTCCTCGTGGAGTAAGTTTGGGATTCCCTTGCAAGATTTATATAAGGTTTATGATGTTGCAAAGAACTTTAAATCAATTAAGCTCGTCGGAGTGCATTATCATATAGGTTCACAGATACTTACGCCGGAACCGTATTATGAAGCACTCAAAAAAATCGAAAGTACAATAGAATTCTTTAGGGATAAGAATTTAACAATAAAATATGTAAACCTTGGTGGAGGTTTCGGAATCCCTTATAAAGAAGGTGAAGAAGGTTTTAATGCCGGTACTCTTACCGAGATTTATAGGCAAATTTCCGATAAGTACAGTGTAAAGGTATTTCTTGAATTAGGCAGGTTTCTGGTGGGAGAGGCAGGGTATATAATTACCAGAGTTCTTGATGTAAAAGATAGAGAAGGTGTACCTCTTTATGTGATTGATTCGGGTATGAATGATAATCCTCGTCCTGCGATTTATGATGCTTATCACCATATAGAGCCTCTTTTTGAAAAAACGGGTGAGAGATATAAATCAAGAGTTGTTGGTCCCATCTGTGAAAATTCGGACGAGTTTGGTACTTATAAACTTCCTGTGCTTAATGTAGGTGATTTGCTGGTTATTCACAGCTGCGGTGCTTATACGAGAACAATGGCGTCGAATTATAACGGTAGACTTTTTCCCGCGGAGTATCTTTACGACGGAAATGAACTGAGGCAGATTAGGGAAAAACAAAAATTGGAAGGATTAATAGCGAACGAGCTTTTTTGAACCACAGAGAACACAGAGAAGAAAAGACACACAGAGTGCACAGAGATTTTTTGTTGTCTAAAATCCACCCCACAGCCCCAAATTATTTTCACACAAAGACACTAAGACACAAAGAATTTAAACTGTTGGTCTGTAGGTCGGTTTGTCCGTTGGTTTGTGAAAAAACACACCAACACACTAACGTACTAACCCACTAACTTTTTTAGTGCTTGACAAAGTGTCTTTAATGTTTATATCATATATAAAGGGGAATCTATGAGAAAAACAAAAATAATCGCCACTATCGGACCTTCTTCCGAAGATACGAAAGTAATTAAAGATATGGTGAGAAGCGGACTTAATATTGCCAGGCTTAATTTTTCACATCGAACAGAGGAGCAAGCTGAAACCACTTATAAAAACTTGAGGAAGGTTGCACCTCACATTGGAATAATGATGGATACACAGGGTCCGGAAGTTAGACTTGGGAGAATAAAGGAAGGCACCGAGTTGTTAAGAGGAAGCGAAGTCGAGCTATCATCAGAGGATATTTTGGGGGATGAGAAAAAACTGCCTGTCGATTATCCCGGATTATTCGATTATTTAAAAAAGAACGATACAATACTTATCTCAGACGGTAGTCTGGAACTTAAGGTGGAAAAAATTACCGGTTCTTCTGTGAAATGCAGAGTGATTTACGGAGGCAAAATATCTTCCAAGAAATCCGTAAATATACCTGGTAAAAATATAGGCCTATTCGCTCCGACAAAGAAAGATTTAAAAAATATCAGGTTTGGTGCAAGGCTGGGTTTTGATTTTGTGGCGGCTTCATTTGTTAAAAGATCGAAGGATATAATAAAAATAAGAACAGTTTTGAAGAAAGAAAAATCAAGTATGAAGATTATTGCTAAAATAGAACATGTGGAAGCGGTGAGACATTTTGATGAAATCCTCGAAGTTTCGGATGCGATTATGATAGCAAGGGGAGATCTTGGAGTTGAGGTTCCTGCTTCAGATGTTCCACTTTTACAAAAGATTATTATACGGAAATGTTTGGAGAATGAAAAACCGGTTATAGTTGCAACGCAAATGTTAATGTCTATGACCGAGCATCCAAGAGCCACAAGAGCGGAAGTTTCCGATGTTGCCAATGCGGTAGAGGACGGCGCCGATGCTGTTATGTTATCCGAGGAAACTGCAGTGGGTAAATATCCGGTAAAATCTGTCCAGTTTATGGCTGAGACAATACAAAAAATGGAAGAATACTTACATGGCAGGTTACCCGATGCCTTGAAATCAGAAAAATGCGAAATAGCCGATATTATAGCAAAAAATGTATGGCAGGCTGCAAGAGATAGTTCTGCTAAGTTTATAATCGCACATACTTCTTCCGGTTATACTGCGAGGAAAATCGCTAAATTCAGGCCGGATATCGATATACTTGCTTTTACTGACAAAGAAATTGTGGAAAGACAGATGAATCTTATCCGGGGCGTAAAGCCTTTTTTGGCTAAATTTTATAAGCATGTTGACGATATGTTGTGTGATTCCGCGGAATTCTTGTATAAAAAGGGATTAGTTAATAAAGAAGATATTGTTATTTTGACAGCGGGAGAACCTGTTGCCGTTTCGGGGAGCACAAACATGATGGAAATTAGAAATATTAAGTCTCTCTTAGAACAAAGAAAAGGTTCTCTTGGTAAAAAAAGAAAATAGTGAGACTTTATTCTGGAATCAAATTACATCTCCTATTGGAGACGTATTTTTTGTATGGAATAAGGAAGGCGTTCTGACGGTAAGTTTTATCGAAAATAATTATTCGGAAAAAATATCTGATTTTATTAAACATAATTTTAGAATAATACGTTCTACTTCTCCGCTCGGAAATCAGCTTAAAGAATACTTTGGAGGTGTACGTAAAGAGTTCAATCTCAAATTGTTGATGAATGGAACACCATATCAGCAAAGAGTTTGGAGAGAATTATTAAAAGTTCCGTACGGAGAAACCGTTTCTTACGGGGAGCTTGCAAAAAGAGTGGGGAATCCACTCGGTGCCCGAAGTGTTGGTATGGCTGTGCATTTCAATCCCATAGGCATAATTGTTCCATGCCATCGGGTGATAATGAGTAATGGTGAAATCGGAGGATTTGCAGGCCCGGTTTTTAGAAAGAAATGGCTGCTTGAACATGAAAGAGCCTTTAGCTCAGTAAAATAGTTAAATTGTTGAATGGCACAAATCCTTCGGATTGGTTAAATAGTTAAATTAAAAAATGGTCAAATAGTAAAAAAATATCCGTGTTCATCTGTGCAAATTCGTGGCTAATCTTGGGGTTGTGGATGGGTTTTAAGCAACACAATAAAAAATTGGGTGTGGTTGGGTTTAGTGTATTTCGTTTGTTTCGTGGTTAAATAAATTGTTTTTTCTTTGTGCCTTAGTGTCTTTGTGGCTGTATTTTTTCTCGACTTGACTATTCTACTATAATAATTATTATTTCAATATGATATTAATTT
>CAYQMH010000003.1:0-77695 GCA_964418485.1 uncultured bacterium
ACAAATACTCGATTATTGACTTTTGACACAGAAATTTTGGGGGGTAGGCAGTTAAGATTTTTTAATTTTGAATTATGAATTTTGAATTAAAACAATAAATCCTCTGTGTTCTCTGTGTCTCTGTGTGAGATATTAGTTTTTGGGTGTGGGGTTAGGATTCTGGCTTCTCACCGACTGGATTATGTCTTCTTTTTTCATTCTCCTATTATCTTGATGAGAACTCTTTTCTCTCTTTGTCCGTCGAATTCACCGTAAAATATCTGCTCCCAGGGACCGAAATCCAACTTTCCATCGGTTACAGCTACAACTACTTCTCTGCCCATGAGCTGGCGTTTTATATGGGCGTCAGCATTGTCTTCAAAGACATTATGTTTGTAATGAGGAGGATCATAAGGAACTTTTTCTTCGAGCCATCTTTTATAATCTTCATGCAAGCCCGACTCATTATCATTTATAAAAACACTTGCCGTGATATGCATTGGGTTAACAAGGCATAATCCTTCTTTTATTTTACTTTCTTTGAGCGCTTTTTCTACGTTGGGTGTAATATTTACAAATTCGACTCTCTCTTTAGTAGTAAACCGTAATTCTTTTTTATAGCTTTTCATCTTTTTCCCTCCTCGGTTCAGTTAATTATTTGAAATATAAACCGTAGCTAAACTACGAGCGTTCCTTTCGAAACATAAGGTATATTCCTATACCAAGAAAAAGTATGTCCGGGATTAGAATCGCGAGTGAAGGCGGCAGGTTTCCCTTTATTCCGAGTTCTTTAAAGAGTTGAATTATCCCCCAGAAGGTAAAGGCTGAAAGCGTGCCGAGACCAAAACCAAATAGTAAACCTCTCCTTTTGACTTCAAGGGCAAGAGGGCAACCAAAAAAAAGAATGATGGCACTTACAAAAGGATACGAAATTCTTTCGAGTAATTCCACCCTTTCAGTGGTTGACTTTTGCCCGCTTCTATCAAGTCTCTTAATGTAACGCAGGAGATCGAGAAAGGATAGGTTCATCGGGTCGTATTTAGTTTTGGCTAATTCATCGGGGCGTGTTTTAAAATCCTCGATTAATTTTTCATCTTGGTATTCAAGAAATATCCTGTCGTCGACGAAATTTCTAAGGTAGACTTTATAAAATGTCCAGGAGGAATCTTTCCACTCGGCTTTTTCTGCATCGATTCTGTAAGCCAATTTCCCATTTTCGTAGTCTAAAATGTATACATCGTGAATTTCATTGCCGTCTAGCCTGGCGATGCTTACGAGTTTTCCTTCGTCCGTTATGTAGTTTATATTTCTGGCATAGCTTTTTTTGAAGTCTTCTATTTTATCTATCTTTTCCCTTTTAAACTCTTTAAGGAGTTCTTTTGACCTTGGAATAAAGGAAAGATTAAAAGCTAAAACAAATAGTGAAACCAGTAGTCCGTAAAAGAAAATAGGCTGATATATCCTGAAAGGGGGTACGCCGAGACCTCTTAGAGCTAATACTTCGTTATGTTTTGTTGATAATCCAAGAGAAAAGTAAATTCCCATTAAAGTACAGAGGGGCATTATAAGGATAACAATTTTTGGCGAGAATAGTAAATAATATCTGAAAACAGTAAAAATAGATGCTTTTTTATCCACAAAGTATCCTATATTTTCGAATAGATTTGTTATTATATAGATAAAGAGAAAGCCGCTTAAGGAAAGTAATAAGGCTAAAAAAAATTTTTTAATTATATAATTATCTAAAATTCTATTTCTTATTAAAATGCTATTTCTTAATGGAATTCTATTTCTTAATGAAAATCTATTTCTCATAGATCATTTTATAAAAAAGATATATACCAGCTGAGCCTATAACAATATTCGGAAGCCACATGGCAATAGAAGGATAAAGAGATCCTCTTTCGCATAATTCTTCTCCTCCTATTAACATTATATAATAAAGCATGAACATGAAGAAACTCAAAGTTATCCCATTCCCGAGCCCTCCTTTTTTTGTTCGCATTCCGAGAGGGGCACCTATAAGGACAAAAACCAGACAGGCAAAAGGTATGGAAAATTTTTTATGTGCTTCAAGTAAATAACGCCATTTTCTTCTTTTAACATCTGTTCTTCTGGCATTTTCAAGTAGCTGTCGTAAGTTCATTTCTCTGTAACTTCTAACGGCCTGGTGCGACTTTTTCTCTCCAAGAGGTACGGAAATGATATAATTATTGAAATTCATTATTCTGTATTCTGCGGGTTTGCTCTGGTCGTATATATGGCTTTCTCCCTCGTAAAGGGAAAGGGTTAAGCTGTCGCCTATAACTTTCATTTTGCCTTCCTTAGAGTAGATTATCCTTGTGGGTTCTCCGGGTATGTCTTCCTTAAGCATAACTTCCGTCAGTTCTGACTTTGAATGGTCTATTGCCTTTATCCAGAGAGTATAACCTTTACTGAGTTCATTGAACTTTTCAGGAGTTAGGTGCAGGGTAGGTCTGGCTCTCGAGATTTCCATATAAAGTTTTTTTAGCCTGAAGTTAGATGCGGGTAGTACGTAAATGTTAAAAAAAACCATTGCTATTGTTATACCAGAAGCCGCAAGGAAGAACCCTTTGGTTAAACCGAAAGGATTGATTCCGAGCGAGCGGATTGCCATGATTTCAAAATCACCGCTCATTCTTCCATAAGTGGCAATAGTGGAAACCAGCACTCCCATTGGGACAGTTAGAGCTATTATAAAAGGTAAGCTATAAGTAAAAACTAAAATAACAGATATTAGCGGAACATTTTTTCCTATTAGAAAATCGAACAATTGAAAAGCCCTGTCCATGAGGAGAATGAAACTAAAAAGAGAAAATCCCGCGAGGAACGGAGTAGCCGCCTGCTTTATCAAGTACACACTCAGACTGGAAGTTTTACATTTTTTTGAAGGGGAAGAAGAGCCTTTCATATTCACATTGCGCAAAGCGGTCTGTCATTCCCGCTATGTAATCGCAGATTACTCTTTCTTTACCGAATTCCGGTATCGTTTTATGAAATTGGGGGGGGAGCTGGTTTGTTTCCTTAATATAAATCGAGAAAAGAGCTTCTATTATTCTTTTGGATTTTTCCTGCATTTTTATAACTTTGTAATGCTGGTACAAATTTTCCATTAAGAAGATTTTTAACTGGCGGTTTAGTTTCTCTAATTTGTCCGAAAATCTCACCAGAGGAGGGCTGGATTGGACGTCATGGAAGGATGTTATTTTGTTTTTCTTGATGTTATTTAGTGATGTTTCTATTACATCTATCACTTCGATTTTGATGAAATTTCTTATTGCCATGTATATTCTTTCCTGTTCGTCGAGTTCCGATGCGGTCTTTTCATAAATATCGTTCCAGAGGTCGACTTTTTTTAATTTATTCAGTTCTATATAGTTGGATTTTAATCCGTCGTCAAGATCGTGGGCATTATATGCGATTTCATCGGCTACATTTGCTATTTGACCCTCAAGAGAGGCAGAAGAGCCTGGAGCAAAATCATTCTTTACGGGATTAGGAGAATCGTAGTCGGTTTCATGCTTTATTATCCCTTCTCTTGTTTCGTAACAGAGGTTCAACCCTCTAAAGTTGCTGTACCTGTGCTCCAGGACATCCACAACCCGCAGACCCTGAACATTATGCTCGAAGCCGCCGTGGTCTTTCATAAGTTCATTTAATTTGACTTCTCCCGCGTGTCCGAAGGGAGTGTGTCCTATGTCGTGTGCTAGGCTTATTGCTTCAGTAAGAGATTCGTTTAAGCCCAGAGCTTTTGCGATTGTCCTTGCGATTTGTTGGACCTCAAGCGCATGGGTCAGTCTTGTCCTGTAGTAATCCCCTTCGTGATTTACGAATACCTGTGTTTTGTATTCCAATCTCCTGAAAGCGGTAGAGTGAATGATTCTGTCTCTGTCCCGCATAAAATGAGTCCGGTATGACGGGGGAGGTTCGTCGTGCACTCTACCTTTGCTTTTGCCGGAAAAGACCGCATATGGTGCAAGAGTTTTTTCTTCGGTTTCTTCAAGCTGTTTTCTTAAATTTTTCATATAAAGAAGAATTTGTTAATATCTCAGGTTCTTTTTCAGATATTAGTATTGTGTGTTCAAAATGCGCAGAAAGTTTTCCGTCCTCGGTGACTACTGTCCAGTTGTCTTCCAGAACTTTGACTTTATGAGTCCCGGCGTTTATCATCGGTTCAATCGCGAGTGTCATACCTTTTTTTAACCTGGGACCAACACCTTTATTACCAAAATTAGGTACAGCCGGATCTTCATGCAATCTTTTTCCGACCCCATGGCCTACAAAATCTCTAACCACATTAAATCCGGCATCTTCAGCTGTTTTTTGAATCGCCTTCGATATGTCTCCGACTCTATTGTCTTTTTTCATTTCTTCTATTGCATTATAGAGTGCTGTTTTTGTAACGCTTAGCAGTTTTTCCGCTTCCCCTTTTAATTCGCCTATGCCGAAAGTGTAAGCAGCGTCACTGAAAAATCCACGGTATCTTACTCCTACGTCGATGCCTACAATATCTCCTTCCTTGATTTCCCTGTCATCGGGTATACCGTGAATTACAACTTTGTTAGTAGATATGCAGGAGGAAGCCGGGAATCCTCTATATCCTTTAAATGCAGGATAGGCTTTATTTTTTTTTATAAATTCTTCAATTTTTTTGTCCAGCTCTTTTGTTTTCATCCCTTCCTGGATTATATCGTTTATGTATTCGAATGTTTCTGCTAGTATTTTAGAAGATTCTTTAATCCCTTTGATTTCTTTGTCGCTTTTGATGATTATCATAACAAAATAATAAATAGCTGTACACTTTCTGTCAAGGCAAAAGTACTCATTCTTTTAAGCTCTTGATTTTTCCTTTAAAATTTGTATCATTATCGTATGAATTTAATTAGTTTTGTGCCGATTGCGGGTGCGATTTCGGGTGTAATTGCTTTATTGCTCTTTTTCCTGTTGATAAAGAGACTAAGAAATAGGAAAAAGAAAATACTTGTATGCCTTATCCACTTTCTTATTGTTGTTATTTTTGCTCTTATATCCACTATTTTTATGCTTTTGTACGTGAGTTTAAAAGGTTATGAAAATTTCACCTATAACAAACCTATTCTTTCTGTTGAATGTTCCCTCAAGCAAGAAGATTCCTTTGTTCTTAAGTTTAATCAATTAGACGGAGAAGAAAGTCCGGCGAGGTTCTATCGTATTAAAGGGCAGCAGTTTGTTATTGAAGGGCATATAATTAGATGGGAGAATTTTTTCGTTGCGGTGGGAATGAAGCCTTTATACCAGATTACCAGATTAACTGGGCGTTATATTTCGATTGATGACGAGAAGGAAAAAGAACGAAGTGTTTATGAAATAGAGGAAGAAACCAGGGTATGGAGATGGCTGATGCAATATGGTGAAAAAATCCCCGGTATCGACGCTGTTCAGGGCATCTCTTCATTCAAAGATGCCGTAGAGCATAAGAAATTTATAGTTCTTATTACTCATAACGCGTTTATTATTAAAGATTTCCCAAGATATTAGGGTTTTTAGTAGCAGTAAGCAATTGGAAAACTCTGTTTTTTCTGTGAATTAGAGTTTCGTGTTACGAGTTTTGAGTTTTAAAAAATTTCGGGGTGGGGTTGTGTGGGCTCTGTGATCTCTGTGTTTTTAATAGGGCGGCGGGTTGTGTGTAAACAAAAAATAAATTCTCTGTGTTCTCTGTGGTTAAACTCTTTTAGAGCCCTTGACTTTAAAATAAACAAAGTTATTCTTTTCGAAAAGGAGTGGAATTGAAAAAGTTACGTGTTTGGATTCCTGTTATATTAATATTAATAGGAATTGGCGTTATATTTTATATTAAGGGAAATATTTTTAAACCAAAGGAAGTCTTCTCGGAGGATTTTTTTGAAGAAGGTGCCAATACCGAGTATTTAGGTATATATCTGAAAGGTCATAAAGTGGGTTATCTCGCGTCCAAAATCGATACTGTAGAAAACGGTTATAGGGTTTATTCTAACACTTATCTTAAGTTGGCTCCCATACCAGGTATGGAGAAGGAAGTTAGGTACAGAGTAGCTGCAAATACTGACCTTTCGTATAATCTTAAAAATTTTGAATTCTCAATGTTTTCAGATGATTATTTCTTTGAGGCTAAAGGGGAGAGACATAACGGGAAACTTTTAGTCGATATGAATATAGCGGGACAAAAAAGAAAGAAAGAGTATGAAATTAAATCTTCTTATATGCCGGCAACCATAGAAGGTTTGGTTAAAGCCGGGAAAACTGGTAAGTTTGAATTCTTTGATCCCACTTTGCAGGCACTATTCGAAATAGAAGTCGAGAATTTAGGTAAAGATACATTAGAGGGAAAGCCGGTTACCAAGTATAGCGTTATGCAATCTGGTATGGAGATGGTTTTTTGGATTTCGGACAAGGGCGAATTATTGCTTTCCGAATCTCCGATAGGTTTGGTTATGAAAAAAGAAGAAAGAATCGTAAAGGAAGATATCGAGACTGCAGGCTTTAAACTGTATGATTCTTATGCGATAAGAGTTACAAAAGAAATAGAAAATCCCCGCGATATATCTATGTTGAAAATACGCCTGGAATCAATCGACCTTGCCGGACTCAGGATAGCGGATGATAGGCAAACGCTTAATGGAAATATCCTTACAATTAGAAAAATCACTCCCGGAAAGGTGGCAGCGATACCCCCGGAGGTAAAAGAATTTTTAGAGGCCGATGCTTTTATACCCTCGGATGATGAGAGGATTAAGAAGATAGCGAAAGAGGTTGTAGGAGAAGAGAAGGGTATCGAAGCCCTCAGGAAAATTGACTCCTATGTTGATGAAAAGTTGACAGATAAACCTACGTTTTCCATTCCAAACGCTCTCGATGCGCTGGACTCCGGAGAGGGAGATTGCAATGAGCATTCGGCTCTTGCCGTCGCACTCTTGCGTGCTATAGGAATTCCCTCCAGAGTTGAGGTAGGGCTTGTTTATGTGAATGGCGCTTTTTATTATCATGCCTGGATAGGAGTTTACCTGGGAGGAAAATGGATTTCATCCGATCCGACCTTCGATCAGGTAATAGCTGACCCTACTCATGTGAAATTAGAATATGGGGGATTTGAGAATCAGGCTAAACTCTATAGAGTCATAAATAAACTTCAAATTACGGTTCTGGATTATGATTGAACTTAAAAATCTTTCCAGGAGTTTCGGAAAGGTTAAGGCAGTGAATAATTTGAACTTAGTAGTTTCTCCGGGCGAGTTATTTGCATTTTTGGGACCAAATGGAGCAGGTAAGACCACAACCGTTAAAATGATTACCGGGCTTATATTGCCTACTGAAGGAGAAATTTATATAAAAGGCATCGACATTTTAAAAGAACCGGAGAAAGCCAAAAGTGTAATCGCTTATATCCCAGATGAACCTTTTCTTTATCCGGAGTTGACGGGGAGGGAGTTTATATTTTTTGTGTCCAGACTTTATGAATTAGAAAAGAAAACTATTGAGGAAAGAATGGAGCGTTTGTTAGAGGAATTCGGAGTAGAAGAATGGATCGATTCACCATCTTCCGAATATTCACACGGTATGAGACAAAAAGTAATATTCTTGCAGGCATTAATTCATAATCCGGACGTTATGGTTATTGATGAACCTATGGTAGGATTGGATCCTGTTTCCGCAAGAACTGTGAAAAAATTATTAAGGGAGAGAGTTACAGGTGGGGCCTCTGTTTTTATGTCGACGCATTCTCTTTCACTTGCGGAAGAAATATCCGATAGAGTCGGAGTAATCGATAAAGGTGTTTTATTGGAAACAGGAAAAGTTTCTGAGCTTAAAAAAAGTATGGGTGCAACTTATTCGTCTTTAGAAGAAGTTTACTTCAAACTTACAGAGGAGGAAAAAAGTGTCGTGTAGAGTAGGTGTTTTGGTTTCCGGCAGAGGTTCGAATCTTCAATCAATCATCGATAAATGTGAATCCGAAGAGATAGACGCGGAAGTTGCTGTAGTTATTTCCGATAAAGAGGACGCTTTCGCACTAGAGAGGGCAAGAAAAGCAGAAATAGAGGCGTATTATATCGACCCCGAAGCAACAAGACCTATATTGATCGGTAAGGCTGAAGATAATTATATAGATGCCTTAAAGGAACATGATGTCGATCTTGTTTGTCTTGCCGGATTTATGAGGATAGTAAAGGAAAAGACGATATCGGAGTTTAAGTGGAGAATGATGAATATTCATCCTTCTCTTTTGCCTTCTTTTAAAGGGCTAAATGTGCAGAAAAAAGCTTTAGATTATGGGGTACGCTTTGCAGGTGCTACCGTTCATTTTGTTACGGGAGATGTGGATGGAGGTCCTATAATCTTACAGGCAGTGGTACCGGTTTATCAGGATGATACCGAAGAGGTTCTGTCTATGAGGATACTAAAAGAAGAGCATAGAATTTATCCCGAGGCTATAGATCTTTTTTCAAAGAACAAATTAAAAATAAAGGACAATAGAGTATTTATTGAGGGAACTAATGGAGAATAAAATAAAAATTGGTTTAGTAGGTGCCGGTGCGGTCGCGCAAATCGGATATTTGCCGGTGATTACCGAAAGAAAAGATCTCGTTTTAGAAGCCGTTACCGAATCAAACAGGGAAAAAGTAGAAATTCTTTCAAGAATGTATAAAATAAAAAAGATATTTGTAGATTACGAAAAAATGCTGCAAGATTCGGAAATTGATACGGTAATTATAGCTACACCTAATTATCTTCATACCCCCATGGCTATTTCTGCGATCGAGTATGGGAAAAATGTTCTCTGCGAGATGCCGCTTGGGCTGGATGCAAAAGAAGTGAAACGCCTGGGGGAAGTTGTTGATTCTTCTGATGTGGTTTTAATGCCCGCATTCAATGGAAGATTTAGACCCGATGTCGAAATATTAAAAGAGCTGGTCTTCGAAGGGGAATTAGGTAAACTTTCCTTTGCTAAGGCAGGATGGCTAAAATCCCTTCACGAAGAACATCTCGATGGATGGAGAAGAGATCCTCTAAAATCGGGGGGAGGAGCTATAATGACTTTGGGCGTGCAGATTCTTGGTTATGTTACTTATCTTTTAGGTTCTGATGTCTCTTCGGTTATAGCCGGTTTTCATACAACTAATAAAATTGAGGATTCCGGGATAATATTCCTGCGTTATAAAGATGGCAAATATCTTCTGCTCGAAGTAGGTTGGACGCTTCTTTTCGAGAAGGATTTTACTTATTTTAATCTTTATGGAAGTGATGGAGTTGGTCTTTTGAATCCTCTTAAGATAAAAAAGTTGGAAGATAATAAAGTTAAGGATATTACGCCGATTAATATTCCCAAGCATCCTATTAAAACTTCTTATTATGGCCTTGTAGATTATTTTGTAAGTGCAATAAGGGGAAAGAAGATAGAGGAAAACACCTGGGAAGACGCTTATAAGATTGCTAAAATAATCGATGCTGCTTACAGATCTGCGGAGGAAAAGAAAGAAATTCACTTGGACTGAATTTCTTCTTTATAATGTTAGATTTTTTTCGTAGTTTTAAGAAAATTCCTGGCATTTATGTTCTGCCTTTTTTAGGCGGATTATGTTTGACCCTTTCGTTTGCTCCTTTTAATCTTTCCGTTCTTGCCTGGGTTTCTTTTATTCCCCTGTTTTATTCTCTTCGAGACGGAAAATTTCCTTATCTGAAGGGTTTTATTATGGGCTTTGCTTTTTTTTCTACACTTCTTTATTGGCTTGCCTTCTCGGATGTGGTAGAAGGTACGATTGTTCCACTTGTAGTTCTTGGGTCTTTTCTTTTGGTGGTATATCTTGCTTCTTTCTTCGGTTTCTCGGGTATTTTGTATGATAAGTTGAATAAAAGAGGCTATCTCTACTTATTCCCGATAGTTTTTGCGGGGCTTGAGTTCCTGCGGAGTCTTTCTTCCGTATGGGGTTTTACCTGGGGTTCGGTTGGCTTTTCCCAGAGCAATTTAATACATCTAATCCAGTTTGCCTCCATAGGCGGCTTGCCTCTTGTTACTTTGTGGGTACTTTTTTTAAATATATTTTTATATTTATTTCTTAAGAGTTTAAATGAAAAAAAGAAAGATAAAACAATTTACTTATTTTCTTTTCTTTCTTTACTGATAATTCCTTTTGTATATTCACAAGGTATACTCAATAGAGGTAATTTATATGGCGAATATAAAACCATTGGAGTAATACAACCCAATGTTTTACCGGCAGATAAAAGGAAAAGCGGTTTTGATAGATTATTAAAAATAAGAAATATTATTGAAAATTGTCCCCAAGCCGATTTATACGTATTATCGGAAACTGCTTCTCCTTTTCCGATTTTCTACAACTATGAAGCAGAGAGCTTTTTTCGTGAGCTTGCAAAACAAAAGAATGCCCCTATAATTACCGGTACGATTGACTATAAAAAGCAAGAAGGAAAAGTTGCATATTTTAATACGGCATCAATCGTAGATTCATCGGGCATTAGGGGCGTCTATAGAAAAATCTTTCTTGTTCCCTTTGTAGAAAGACTGCCTTTCGATGACGTAATTCCAGATTTGAAGAAAATTAATTTAGGACAGGGTGATTTTACTCCTGGTTCCGAATTTGCCGTATTTGATGTCGATGGTGTAGTATTTTCCGTTTACATTTGTTATGAGGCAATTTTTCCTCAACTGGTAAGAGAGTTTGTAATAGGTGGGGCTAAAATGCTTGTGAATATCACCGAGGATGGTTGGTTTGGTAGAACTAACGGACCTTATCAGCATGCTCAAATGGCTGCTTTTCAATCGATAATATTCCGGAGGGCTGTTGTAAGATCGGCGAACACCGGTATTTCGCTTGTCTCTGATCCTTATGGTAGAATTATAAAGAAAACCCGGATTTTTTGTGAGGATTTTATTGTTTGTGAAGTTCCTTTGTTAGAATGTAAAACCATCTATGCGAGAATAGGTAATATTTTTGGATGGATTTTTTTGTTTTTTGTTTTGTTAATAATTGTATCGGAACCGATAATAAGGAAAAATAAGAAAAGATGATAAAGAAACAGAGTCTTGAGAGTCTTCTTAGAAAGATTAAACCATTACAAAAGATAAAGAAATACGCAGATAAAGCGAATAAAAAAGTCTATCTTGTGGGGGGAATGCTAAGAGATCTTCTGCTTGGTTTTGAAATATGCGATATTGATATTGCAATAAGTGGTAAAGGTCAGGATTTTGCCAAGGTTCTGGGTAAATATTTTCGGTTAAAAAAAGGCTTAAATGAGTTTAGAGTAACCAGCGAAGACGTGAGTATCGATGTTTTAGGCCTTGGTTCTACAGAAATTTTTGAAGACCTGGGAAGAAGAGATTTTACAATAAACGCTATGGCGTATAATCTTCTGGATAAACGTTTTATAGATCCTTTTAACGGTGTTAAAGATCTTGAAAATGGAATCATTAGAACTATGGGAAGAAAGAATATTGTGGAAGACAGTTGTAGGATCTTAAGGGGATTGCGTTTTAGAGCTCATCTTGGTTTTGAAATCGAGGAAAATACCGCGGTTCTATTTAAGGAGTATGCAAGTAAGCTATCTGAAGTTGCTCCGGAGAGGATACATTTTGAACTGATGTCGCTATTTCAGGCTGACAAAACTCACCTTGCAGTAGTTCCCGAAATTTTCGATAAAATATTTCCCGGGTTTTTGAAGATGGAAGAAGTTAAAGGAGGAAAAATCTCGGAAAATCTTCTGGAACACTCAATATTAACTCTTGAAAAAATGGAGACTCTTTCTAAGGACTTCTCTTTATTTGGTTATCACAAAAAGAAAATTGAAGCTTATTATTCGGAAAATAAGATCGGTCTAAAAATAGCCGCCCTCTTACATGACATAAAGAAACCTGAAGCGATGAAAATGGATGGAAGTGAGGTTCATTTTTACGGACATGATAAAATGGCTTCAGATTGGTTTAAAAAAATTGGTAAAGAGCTGAAGTTCTCAACAGATGAGAAAAACTATATTTCTAAGCTGATTTTGCATCATATGTGGATTCACCTTCTCACCGCTGGGCAGGAGGTAACAGAAAAAGCTAAAAGAAGATTATGTTTCGAATTGGGACCGGATGTAATAGGATTATCTTTACTTTCGAGTGCAGATCAGGCTGCTACAACCGGGGTAATAGACCCTCATTTAACGGAAGTATGTAAGGAAATAATTGGCTATTATTTTTCGATGAAGGATGAGGTGGAAAAACCATTGTTAAAAGGTAGAGATCTTATCGAGAATTTTAGTCTTAGTCCTGGGCCTGTTTTTGGTCAGATTTTAAGTAGAGTGCAAATAGCTTATGAAGAAGGAAAAATTAAAACAAAGGAAGAAGCTCTTGATTTCGTCAGGAAGGATATAAAGGGGCTTGACATAAAAGAGCGATGAAATATCTTGAAATAAGGAAAGGAGGAACGAGCAAATGAAGATTAGGTTTATTAAAGCGATATTTGTTTTTGCTTTATTATTTGTTTTTGTTGTTGGTTGCGAAAAAGAAAGTAAATTTACTCCGCCCGAAGACGGAGTAGTAACTAAAAGAATGGCTGAAAGATATGTAAAGGTTTCCATTGCTCTCACCAAACTTGCGGAAAGCGAAACGGTAAAACTCGCGGAACTCAGAAAAAAACATGGGATTTCTTCAAGTATGGCTGAACTTAAAGATGAAGAGTATAAAGAGAAATATCCGGAGGTGGTAGCTGCATGGGATTCTATACTTGAAGATTGGAACAAAAAACAGGATTCGATTCATAAAGAGTTTGGTATGCCAGAGGAGGAATGGAATTGGATAGCAGGGGCTATTATTATGAATAAAAATAAGGAAGTGCGAGAATTTATTCGGGAAGAATTTGATAGAATAAAAAAAGAATTAGACTCACTGCCGATACAGCCCACAGATAGTAACTAAATAAATGTAAATCCTTTTTTATTATTAACTTATAAAATACCCACAAAGCGAGGAGTCCCGAGAAGAAAGCAGCCAGGACTCCGGGAATTAAACTTAAGACTTCTACTTTAGTTCCCAAAATATCCGGTATATTAATTATGAAGGCTCCCAAGAGAGCCGGTATTGCGAGAATGAACGAGAATTCGAATGCCCTCTTTCTTGTTACTCCGAGAAGTAACGCCGTAGCCACTGTGAAACCCGAGCGGGAAATTCCGGGTGTTAATGCTATAGCTTGAGCTATGCCTATAATAAAAGCCGTTTTTAAATCGAGTTCTTCTTTGTTCTCTTTAGGATTTCTGCTTAAAAACAGTAAAAGCCCGGTCAAAGAAAGTGTAACAGTTACGAGTAAATAGTTGTTGAATAATAGTTCGATTTCGTCTTTAAAAAGAATACCTATAAGAGCAATTGGTATTGTTCCTACAATTATTGTAAGTAATTTTTCTTTAGTTACATAATCCGATAATTTTCTCCGAAAGAATATAATTATTGCTAACAGAGTCGCAAAATGAAGAGTTGCTTCCATTATCGTACCTTCACTGTGGAAATTAAGCCAGTGCTTTAGGATAACCAAGTGTCCGGAACTGGATACGGGAAGAAATTCGGTTAAACCCTGAACGATCCCTAATATTAACGATTTCATTAAATCCTACTTAAAATTAGTGATATAACGCCTGGCATAATTAGAAGTTTCAGTATTCTTTGTGTATTGGCAAACCAGGTAGGAGTAGCTTTCGCTCTTTTAATCATAATTAAAACGGGCAAAACGATTCCTGGAATAGCGCAAGCTGCGAAAAGTTTACCGAATATTAATGAGTTGAAACATGTCCACAAAATCAGTATCCATAATGTTAGAACAGCTAAATTACGGGTACGTCTTATGCCGGATACAACCGGGAAAGTACGTAAGTTAGCTTTTCTATCTCCTATGAAATCTTCTCCGTCTTTCAGTATTTCTCTTGGAAGACTAAGGGCAAATATCAATGAAGCGGGCAATATAGCATTTTTTAGAGTGAGAAAGGCTCCTGAAGCCACAGCTCCGACTATAATAGTAAGAGAAAGCAAGAAAGACACAGTAATGTTTCCTATTAGAGGGCGTTTTTTTAAAACGGGTGTGTATATAATGAGCAGGAAAGTAGTTGCCAATCCAAGTTTTAATAAATTTAAGTCAAGAATGGTTAGTAAAATATTGCCTGACGTAAAAAGAGAAATAGAAATTAGTAAAGCTTGTTTTTTCTTCAATTTGCCGGATGGTATAGGCCGTTCGGGTCTATTTATTTCGTCGGTTTCGACGTCGAAATAATCATTAATCAGGTTTCCGGCTATGGTTATTATTACGACTGACAAAGCGGCAAGATAAACATAAATTCCGATATAAGCAGGGGTAAGGTAACCTCCAAGAATTACGACTCCACCTGCTATTAAGGCGTTAAGAATCCTCATTTTTTTAACCGGTGAGAGCACAGAATTTTTATTTCTTCTTTTCTCTGTGTTCTCTGTGTTTTTTTCTTTTTTAACACAATTATTTCTCTGTGTTCTCTGTGGTTAGTGTTTTTTCAATTGTCAGGAGATTTTTGACCCCGCGGGGACGTTGCTATCGGGAGTAATGATAGAAAGTTTGTCGCCGCTACTTGCAGCAAGAAGCATACCTTCCGATGTGATTCCGCGTATAGTTGCGGGTTCTAAATTCGTTATAACCACTATTTTCTTATTTAACAACTGTTCCGGAGTATATTGTTGTTTAACTCCGGCTATTAGTGTGCGTTTTTCTCCTGTATTAACGGTAAGTTTATAGAGTTTGTCTGCTCCCTCTACATCTTCGACTTTTTCTACTATTCCTACTTTCAGGCCCATTTGTGTGAAATCGTCTATTGTAACATGATTCATGTTTAACCTCCTCAATTGTTTTTCTATATCCTCGTCTTCAATTTTTTTGAAAAGCGGTTCGATTTTTCCGGTTTTGTGGTCGCCTGGCACCTCTATTTCTTTAAGCCTGGACCATTCTTTTTCTTCGAGTTTTAAAAATGAAAAGATTTTCTCTGTGCTGAAAGGTACGAAAAGTTTTCCTATTGTAGCCAAAACGTGGATTAAGTGAGAACAGAGATAAATCGTAGTAGCCATGCGATCCGGGTCATTTTTCCTGCTTTCCCAGGGTTTCATTTGATCGTAATATATGTTTCCCGTTGTGCTTATTTTCATCCATAATCTTATAGCTTGCCTGAAGTTAAATTTTGAAAGAGAGGTATCTAATTTGTCTATAATTGAATTAACTTCCGATAGCATTTCTTTGTCTTCTTCTGATAAATCCTTCGGTTTGGGAATCTTACCTTCATTATATTTGTCAATAAATTTTAGCGTTCTATTTACGAAGTTCCCAAAATTATTTATAAGTTCCTGGTTAACTCTTTCCTGAAATTCCTTCCATTTAAATTCAGAATCCCTTGTTTCGGGCATTATACTGCATAAATAGTATCTTAAAAAGTCGGGTTCAAAGCTTTCCAGGTATTTATGTAACCAGATAGCCCAATTTCTGCTTGTGGAGATTCGCTTACCCTCCAAATTTAAATACTCGTTTGCCGGTATTTCATCCGGCAGAGTGAATTTTTTAGTACCCATGATGATCGCAGGCCATATTATACCGTGAAACACGATGTTGTCCTTTCCTATAAAGTGGATTAAAGTGGTGTTCGGGTTCTCCCAGTAGTCTTTCCATCTGTCCGGTTGTCCAATTTTTTCTGCCCATTCAATTGTTGAAGATATGTATCCGAGAGGAGCATCGAACCACACATAAAGGACTTTGTTGTCCGGAGCATCATCCAGAGGAACAGGTACACCCCAATTAAGATCTCTTGTGATCGCTCGAGGGCGGAGACCTTCTTTTAGCCAGCCTTTAAGATAGCTTTTTACTGTTTTTCTCCAGTTCTTTTTTTCTATCCACTTTTCTAATTGACTTTGAAATTTGTCCAGCAGAAGGTACCAGTGTTTGGTTTCCTTCTTTATTGGCTCTCCTCCACATAATTTACACCTGGGATTTATTAATTGGTCCGCCTCCAGCCAACTCCCGCAGGAATCGCAGGAATCTCCTCTTGCTTCTTCAAAATCACAGTATGGACAGGTTCCTTCAACGTATCTATCGGGAAGGAATTTCTTACAGTTTTCACAGTAAAATTCTTTACTTGTTTTTGCTTCTATAAAGCCATTTTCGTATAATTCGAGGAAAATCTTTTGCGATAAATCATGATGTATTTTTCTTGAAGTTCCCGAAAAATTGTCAAATTCAACTCCTAAATTTTTTAGAGATTCGTGTATAATTTTATGGTAACGTTTTACAAGTTCTTCAGGTGAAATTCCTTCTTTTTCTGCAGAGATAGTTATTGGAACTCCGTTTTCATCGGTGCCACAGATGTAAATTACTTCTTTATTTTTTTTTCGCAAATACCGGGTATAAATGTCCGCAGGAAGATATACCCCAGCGAGGTGCCCAATGTGTATTGGCCCGTTTGCGTAAGGCAGGGCGCCTGTTACTATTATTTTTTCTTTTTTATTACTCTGATCCAAGTGTCACCTTTTCTTTTGATTTCTTCAATGGAAATTTCTTCCTGGGTTTCGTCCGGATTTGAAACGGTTACAATACCTGTTAACATATTTCTATGAAGAACCGTGCTGTTTCCTTTCTCGGTTTTTATTATGTTTTCTCTTTCGGGGAATTCCCGGGCAACTGTATCGTAAAAATCTTGTTCAAATTGCAAGCAACATAGTAGCCTTCCACATAGACCGGAAATTTTTGAAGGGCTTATATATATATCCTGATTTCTTGCGGTTTCAAGCTTTACTCTTGGCTTTTCCGAGAGGTAAATATTACAGCAAAGCGTATTTCCGCACAATCCTAATCCTCCGGTAAATCCGGCATAATCCCGGACTCCGATATGTCTCAGTTCTATTATACAATTAAACTGTTTCTTTAAATCCTTTACAAGAGCTCTGAAGTCTATTCTTTTATCGGCGAGGAAGTAAAATTTATACCTTTTTCCATTCCATTCTTTATCTACCCCGACTACTTTCATGGCAAGCCTATGATGTTTTATCCTTTTTTTACAGAATTCCAGGGCTTTTTCTTCATCTTTTAGGATTTCTTCTAATTTCTCTTTTTCGCTATCGTAAATGATATGTAATACTTTACCTTCAGGTTGCAATTTAGAGTGAATTTGATTTCCTGCTGTGCCCACGAATCGTTCATTTTTTATTTCGCAGAGTATATACTCTCCGTTCTTGAGTGTAAACTCAGATTCCATAGGATATTTTATACCGTGAAATTTTACAGAGTACAACATCAGATCTTTAACAGAAGGTAAAATATTATTTTTTCCGTACCTATATTTGAGTAGTAGTACCTGTAAGCATTTTTCAAGGGTTCAAAAGTATTCCATGCTTTACTAAATGTAATTTCTTTGTTTTTATATTTATCTTCAATTTTTTTCTGTAAATACTGTAAAATAAATTCTATTTTCCATTCTTTTTTTATTTCTTCGGACCAGTTTTTTAGGCGTGACTTAGCTGGCAGATAAAAAAACATTTTCTCTATACTTTCTTCAAATTCTTTTTGGGAATTTAAAAATAGAGTTTCTTCTATTCCTCTTCCGAAACGACTGATAGTTTCACTTTTCAAGATTTCTTTCTGCAGGGGTATGGGTAGAGGGCCAAATCTTACATTCTGGCTTCTGGATATGATTGTTTCAGGTAAACGGTGTTTTTTTGATGTTATAAGGATAAATATTACGTTTGAAGGTGGTTCTTCAAGAATTTTCAAAAAAGCATTAAACCCTTCTTTTGTTGTTTTGTCGGCATGGGCTATTATTACGACTTTCCATTTATTCTCCATGGGAGTAATATATGAATAATCCTGTAATTTTCGAACAGTATCGATAGAAATGTGCGCGTTTATTTCTCTAAGTTTGAAGTATTCTTTATTCCTTCTCATCTTCATTATTTCCTTATTTTCATATTCTTTGAATTCCGGAAAGATAATTGCGAGATCCGGATGAGTACCTTTAAAAGTTCTATTTCTATCTTTGAGTATTTCTGCGGCAAAATGTAATGCCATGGATAGCTTGCCGACCCCGGGTGGGCCGTAGAACAAAAATGTGGAAGGAAACTTTCCTGTTTTCAAAATCGTGGATAAGATTTTCTTTGGAATCGTTTGTCCTTTTATTTCTTCCATATATTTATAGTTTTATATAATTAAAAGGATTAACCGCTTTGCCGTTTTTTCTTATTTCAAAGTGAAGAGTGGGGTTTTTTACCGAACCGGTTTGCCCTACTTTACCGATAATATCTCCCGCTTCGACCTCTGTTCCATTTTCTACTGTAGCGGAAGCAAGATGGCTATAGAGGGTTATCAATCCATCTCCGTGTTGTATTAGGATCATTTTACCATAACCAAGAAAATTATCACTATATACAACTTTTCCCGGTGCTACTGCTTCTACATCTGTTCCCCAGGGGACTTCGATATCTATTCCTCTGTTGATAGTTTCTGTTCCGTACTTTTCTTCTCTTCTCTTTCCAAAATATGCGGTTACCATTCCATTTACCGGTAATTTTACTATTTTTTCGGTAAAGTATCTGCTGGCCGGGGTTTCCCCTTGTCTGGAAAGACTTCTGATTAATTTTTCCAGATCTTCCATCGCTTTTTCCATTTCTTTGGACATCGCTACAGCTTTTTTGCTTTCTCCCTCAATTTCATTTAAATACTCATTTTTTTCTTTTTTTGTCTTTGCTAAAGCAATTTCTTGATCTTTAACCTCGTATAATATTTCGTCCAGAATGGCTGCTTTTTTTTCGATTCTTTCACTTTGCGATTTAAGGCGATCTTCTAACCTCTCAATTTCATCAAGAACTCTTTTATCCTGGTCTGCAATTATAGTAAGAAATTTTACTCTCTTTAATGCATCAGAAAACGAATAAGACAGTAATATTACTTCTATAGGGTGCAGAGGTCCGTGTATATATATATCTTTAATTCTATTGCCTAATATTTCTCTCTTTTCTTGAAGTCTATAATGTATTTCATTCATAAGAAGTTCGATATTCTTTTTTTCTTCATTTGTTATTTGTTTTTTTCTTTTGAGGACATTAATGAGTTCTGTATTTAAGCTTATTTCTTTATCGAGTTCCTGTATGTTTTTTAAAATGTCGGTTTTTTCAAATTTCAACTCAGCTATTTTTTCTTTTTGTTCTTTTAATTGAGCCCTTAGAATTCGGAGTCTTTCTTCCGGAGATTGTACCTCGGCAGAAAGAAGGGTGATTAATAGGAAAAAGTAAAACATTAGTTTATCCCAGTAGTTTATTATTGGTTTTGAGTGAGTCTTCCGGTATTTTGTTGTTTTCTTTAAAGAACAATAATATTCTTTTTTTAAATGCAAAGAAGACGCCGATAAGAGTGATTATAAAATTCTTCCTATTCATAATAGCCTAACCTTTTTACTTCGTTCTTTTCTTTTCGCCAGTTTTTCTTAACCGCTACCCAGGTTTTCATGTATACCGGTCTTCCCAGAAATTCTTCGATGCTCTTACGTGCTTCGCTTACAACTTTCTTTAGTTTCTGTCCGCCCTTTCCTATTATAATACCTTTTTGAGATTCCCTTTCAACGAAAATTTTCAAATCTATCTTGTTGTCTTCCATATTTTCTACTTTAACAGCTACAGAATATGGTATTTCCTGTGAATATTCCTCAAGAACCTTTTCTCTTACGAATTCTTCGATAAAAAAGCGCTCGGGTCGGTCAGATAAGTAGTCTTCAGGATATAGCGGTTCCCCTTCGGGTAAGTACTCCAAAAGAGAAGGTATTATTCTATCGATGTTATCACCTCTTAAGGCAGAAACGGTAAAAATCCGGGTGAAATATTGCGAGTCTGTATCTCTCATCATCTTATCTAGATCTTTCTCGGAAATTAAATCTATCTTATTTATAATCATAAAAGCAGGTTTATCCGACCTTGAAGGTAAATCTGTTATTCTGGAATTTTCCCTGTTGTCCATCATAAGCATTATAACATCGGAATCATTTATTGCTGTTTCAATCTGCTGTTGCATCGCTTTTTCCATTTCATTTCCCGGTTCGAATTGTCCGGGAGTATCTATAAAAATTATTTGATTGTTTTCTTCGGTCCAAATCCCCAAAATTCTGTTTCTTGTAGTTTGAGGTTTTGGGTTAACGATAGAAATTTTGCTACCTATAAGTCGGTTTAACAAAGTAGATTTACCTACATTGGGTTTTCCAATTATTGAAACATATCCTGCTTTCATATACGCAAATATATCCCTATCACTTATAAAGTCAAGGGAAAGCGAATATCGGTCTAATATGCGTCTTGGAAGGAGATAAAGTACTAAATTGTAATTGTACCTGATCGCCTCAAAACATCTTGAATTTAAAAATCAAATATCAAAATGTAAAATTACAAATCAAAATTAATAAAAAAACAAAGAAAAAACAAATCGCACGAATAGCACAAATTGTTTCCTATTTAGCCATTCAACAATTCAACCATTTAACTGATTCGAAGAATCTACTATTGTGCTTTTATAACCGTTATATTCTTCGATGTCCAGGCTACAATTTCTCTTCCTCTGTACAAAAATGCAAATACTTTTACATTTCTTTGCTCTATTCCTTCGGGAAGTTTATTTGCCTGGAATTCACGGTCTAGAATTACTCTGCCGGCATCTACGGGAACAACCTTCCATGCTACTCTGTAATCGACGGGTTTCTTATTTAATGTTATAGGTATTTTGAATCCCTCTATCACTTGTTGCGAAGGGAAAACAAATTCAATAAATCCCTTAGGTTGTTTGCTCTCTGCGGGCGAGGGCCCATCCCCCCACGTATAATATGTACTTGTGTCTACTCTCGAGGACTGGTCTTCACCTATAACTACGAACGCTCTTGCAGGTCTAATATTTAAGTCTGATTGAGGTTCAGCCATTAGGATTCCTGCCCCGGGTCTTCCGGGAATAAAAACACCATTATTATTAACAGAACCGAGGTCTTCGGGTATTACTCTCCATTTCAAATCTATCCTCTGTTCACCTAGGACCCTGAACGGAAATTCCTTGCCGATATCACTTATGGTAAAGTGTTTGAAAGAAGGTGTTATTTCCAAAGGTTTTATTGCCTCTGAGGTTATATAGACACTTGCGGAAACGACTCCTTTACCAAATCTTTGCGGGAGGACAGCAATTACTCTGCCTTTCGTTGGAATCTTGCCAGCGATAAAAGTACCGTTTTTTCTGATTTGCCCGCACCTCTCAGGTATAACCTTCCAATTAACTGGAATATTCGCATTGCCGAAACCTTCTGCATATACTTTAAAATGTACTGTTTCTCCTGTTTTAAGGGTTACGGATTCCGGAATTATACGCAAGCCCACTTCTCCGCTTACTACCACAATAGCCCGGTCTTCGTCGGCGTCTTTTTCGGCTACAATAACAGCTTTTCCCGGGATTTTAGCTGTAAATATGCCGCTTGCGTTTATCTCTCCTATATTTTCATCTTCAACTCTCCAGGAGACTTTCTCGTTCCTTTTTATCTGGAATTGTACTTTCTCTCCCGTTTTTACTCTTTTGAACCGAGGGGTAATTTGAATATCATTTATTACGCCACTTACTCTGACTAGAGCTGTTTTTATTTCTCCGTCGTTAAGCAAAGCAATCACCCTGCCTCTACCACTATTTTTAGCTGTAAAAACTCCGTCTCGGATAGTTCCAATTCTGGCGGGTATACATTTCCATTCTTTAGCCGTTCCCCCGGTTACTGTAAATTTGATTTGTTCTCCTTCTTTTAGAATCGCAACCGGCGGAAGTATTTTTGCGCTTTCCCTGCCGCCTATCTTGATATAGGCAAAACCGGTTGCATGTTTGCTCTCTTTCATAATGCTACATCTAAGAACACCCCTTCCCTCTTCACTCGCTATAAAAGTGTTTCCCTGTACTCGCCCAAGAGAGCCAGGTATAACGTTAAACGACAAATCCCCTTCGAGTATTCTACCCTCTCTGTCTAATACCCTTACAGTAAAGGAAATTCTTTCGCCTACTTTACCCTCAAGAGGATTCGGTGATATATGCAGTTCCAACGATAATAATAAAAGGACTAACATCATCCCTCCTTATAAAAAGTGATATTTTTTTCTTCTTTTGTTTTTACGGAAAGGTAGTGTAAACCTTCTTCCAATGGTGGGATGGAATCACTTCCTATAAATATGACATTCGAGTCTTTCTCTTTTATATAATTTGTTATTTGTTCTCCATCAAGACTGATTTCAATTGCTTCTTCAGGATCTTTCAATATAAGGACGATTTCAAAGTTTTTCCCTACAACTGACCCTTCTTCAGGAAACACAAACCGGGTTTCTTCAAAATTTTCCTCAGATATAATTTGACCCGAAAAATCACTTTCGGTGGTCCCAAAAGATACTGCTTCTGTTTCCGAAGCGGGTTCTAAAGAACGAATTTCTTTGCTTTGACTGAAATCCATTTTGATACTTCTAGGAGGTGCAGTTGCTTTCAAAGGGGCCTTTTTTGTTTCCCCTACTACTGCAAGCTCTTTCTCTTTTTCCGGCAAAGGAGCTCGCGGGGCCTTTGCCGTTTTCGCGCCTGATTCCGAATGAGGTTTTTCGTCTCTTATTTCTTCTACTTCCATTTTAGCCAAAGAAGCTTCAGTGCTCTCTCCAATTTTCTCTTCTTTCAAATCTCCTTTCGTAAGGATTTCTTGAGGTTTTTTTGTCGTTAATATTCGATTGCCATCTTCTATGTTGAGTAAAACCGTAGTAATGACCATTAAAACTGCCGCAGCACTTACTGTCAGATATCTCCATCTGATTTTGGATGAACTAATTATTACCGGAACTTCTTTCTGGGTAGTGTTTTTTAATATATTGTCAATTAAATAATCGGGACATTGAATTTCTTCCCTTCCGATGCGAAGTTTTTGCAAAAGTTCTTCTCTGCTTTTGAGTTTTTCTCTGCAAGTTTCGCAGAATTTTAGATGATTTTCTAAGCCCTTTCGTTCCTCACCGCTTAGAGTGTTGTCCAGGTAACCTTGAATTAATTCCTCAAATCTTTTATGATTTTTCATATTTTTCCCTTCAACATTTCTTCAAGTTTTGTAATGGTTCTATTTAAACGTGAGCGTACCGTCCCGATTGGTATACCTAATATTTGCGCTATGGTCGAATAGTCGCAATCTTCGTAATATCTAAGCGCTAAAACTTCCTGATATTTTTTAGGTAATAAATAAACCATACTTTTGATGAGTTGCGCCTTGGACTTCTCGTTGAAGAATTTCTCGGGATTTCCTTCTGCCGCAGGAGGAGTAATCTCATCGATGGAAATTTTATTTTCCTGGCGGGCTTTTTCTCTACGGTATTTAAAAACAGTATTGAGAGCAATTCTGTAAAGCCAGGTGTAAACGGCCGAATCTCCCCTAAAGGATTTAAATCCTCTCCAGGCATTAATAAAAACATCCTGAGTTAATTCTTTTGTAATTTCGTAATTGTTTGTCATATTATAAATCATTTTAAAAATCCTTTGAGTGTGGGTTTTAACAACTTTCTCAAATATCTCTTTACTTTTTTCATCATTTTTATTCCTCCGTCTCTTCATTTATCTATTTAGATACAAAATCCAAGAGTTAGTTCCCTAAAAATCGTACTCATATATAATTCTAAGCAGATGTTCGCTATAGCCGTTCTCTAAATATGGATAGTAGTTTATGTTTATATTTCCGAAGCTACCCAGTCCTAATGTTCCGTCTATATTGAGATCATAATTTTTATTTGTCCCGTTTATATAAGTATAAAGACCAAAAGATAGAATATGATTTCCGTGATACCAGGAAACATTAGATAAAATTCTATAGGTATTTGTTTCTTCAATGTAGGTTGTTTTTTCAACTCCCAATGTATTTTCCATTTGCAGGAGACCAAAAACAGATTCAAAGCCCAGACCAATATAACTGTATTTTTCATCAAAATATTCCGGATATTTAGCCCACTGATATTCCAGAATAGGCGAGAAGTAATCGTATATCTTCCATTTAAACGATTGCGTAAGGGATAAGCCGAGGTTCTCTTCTTCTTTGTAAGCAAGGTAGTTAAAGTAAGTTGAAAGAGGTCCCTTTTCATATACTCCGTTTGCAAAGCCGGAAGTCCTTCCATTGTAAAGATAAGAGTTTCCCAGCGTTAGATACCCGTTACTCACAGTTCTTATACCGACTTCAATATCATTAAAGTTCGATTCAAATATTAATTTACCTTCAAAAGCGCTTCCTTTTATAATGGAATCCGTATAAAGATTGGCATTACCGTTTGAAAAAGCTCCTTTTATTTTTAACGATAGGACTTTATTAAAGAGAAGTTCTGTCTCTCCTGATAAAACCGCAGATTCCTGCGGATCCTCGAACGTAAAATCCACTATATTCGAAGTATCGTCTCTCCCATAAAAAGCACTGAATCCCATAGACAACAGAGCTTTTTTAAATGTTATTTTACCTCCAAGGAGCCATCTGGGGTATTCCGCGAACAAACTGTCATAATCCTTTGAGTACAAGACAACAGGTGTTAGGGAAAAATTCCCTGCACCTATTTCGCCGCTTAACCCAAAGCCTCCGGGAGAATATATTGTCAATTCATGCAGATAGGGAGAGATATAACCTGCTTCCAGATAGGATTTTCCCTTTAAATAGCTTAAGTATGGATACCAGTATATCTGATACTCCGGATCATGATAAAGTGAAAATCTAAGGTATTCTTCATTCTTATAAACAGAAAAATCTAAACCCATGAGAGCTTCGTTTTCTCCTGTGTGGAAACTATCCGCGAAATAGGTGTTTTGATTTCCTATTGAAAAATTTGCTGAAAAGATATATGGAATTTCTTCTCTTTTTTCACTTACATAGAAAACCCATTCTTCGGACTCATCTTCGGTTTCTACTTTTATTTTGTGCCCACCTTCGGATAGATTGTTTGTTTCCGAAAAGAAATACCCTGATTTTATTTCACCCGGAAGCCGCACACCGTCTAAATAAACATTTATTGATTTTTCCTCTACCGGTGGATCGAACAGGATAGTTATATCGAAATTAGAGAAAATCGAATCTCTCGGAGAAATAAGAAATATTGTTGAAATAATTAATTCTAACATAATTTAAGTTTATTTTATTGTTTTTTGCACGGTTGGTCAACCCTTTTTTGTATTTAGCCACTAAGTTACAAAGACACAACAAATCATATTTATTTTGTTTATCCCCACAACCCAAAAACAAAGAGAAACAACAAATAACACGAATTACACAAATCCACACCCTACCCTAATTTTATTTTGTTTTTCCTATTCAACTATTCAACAATTTAACCATTCAACTAAGATTTGAAGAATCTTTTGTATGCAGTTCTTGACATAATAATTTGAGTGTGTAAATTGGAAAGACAATAAAAAAGCAAAAGGAGGTAAAGCAGAATGGCTAAGAAAAAAAAGAATGAAGCTAATACGTGGGCTATGCTTTGTCATTTAACCGCTCTTACATTATATATCGGTGTGCCTTTGGGGCATATAATCGTTCCTCTTATTATCTGGCTGATTAAGAGAGAAGAGTTTGCTTTCGTAGACGAACAGGGAAAAGAATCATTGAATTTCCAGATTTCAATTACTATTTACGGAATTGCTGCCGGACTGCTGTGCCTTGCCGTGATTGGTTTTGTTTTAATTCCGGTTATTGTTGTCACTCATATTGTGTTAACCATAATGGCGACAGTTAAAGCTAATCAGGGAGAAGGGTATCACTATCCTTTTGCAATAAAATTTATTAAGTAAAAGAAGATCAAAAATTCAAATTATATAAAAGTTTGTCAAGGTAAGCTTTCAGGTTAAGTTTTCTTGATTTATCCAAAGGTGCATTTTTTTTGGAACTAAATAGCAGTTTTCTTATCTAAATCTAAAAACAGGAGGCAATATGAAGATTAAAAGAATATACTTTGTAATGTTTTTGCTTTTTCTTTCAACTTTTGGTTGTAACGTTACTGATCCCAGCGACCCGCTGCGAGAATTAAGTTCTTCCGAGACGAAACTTGTCGAAGCGGATAACTCTTTTGGGCTTAAACTCTTTAAAGAAATCAACGAAGAAGAAACAGAATCGAATGTTTTTATCTCACCTTTATCCATTTCAATGGCTCTTGGTATGACTTATAACGGTGCTTGTGAGAGTACCGAAGAGGCAATGAGAACCACACTTGAATTTGGGAATTTATCCAGAGGTGAAATAAATGAATCCTATAAAAGCCTGATAGAGTTGCTGAGAGGTATTGACTCTGATGTTGAATTCAATATAGCGAATTCCATCTGGTATCGGGATGATTGGACTTTTGAAGAGGATTTTCTTGAACGGTGCAGAGATTATTTTGATGCGAGGGTAAGCGCGCTTGATTTCAGTCAAAGTGCGGCGGCAAAGGATACGATGAACAACTGGGTGGATGAAAACACAAATGGTAAAATTGAGGAAATAGTAGATTATGTTGACCCGGATAATGATGTTATGTTTTTAATAAACGCCATATATTTTAATGGCACCTGGACCTTCCAGTTTGACAAAGAAGATACTAAAGATGACATATTCTATCTTCCCGGAGACAGAACCAAAAAATGCAAAATGATGGAGGTGAAAAGTGAGTTCAAATATTTTGAAGATTCGCTCTTGCAGGCAATCGATATTCCTTACGGAAATGGAAACTACTCGATGACGGCAATCCTGCCTAATTATGGGAAAGATATAGATGAGTTAATTGTAGGATTGACACAGGAAAAGTGGAATGAGTGGATGGGTAGTTTCTCTGAAGACTCGGTTAATTTGTTTTTCCCTAAACTTAAGCTTGAATATAAAGTAGAAGAAACATTAAAGAAAGTTTTAATTGATATGGGAATGGGTATTGCTTTTAGTGGTTCGGCTGACTTCACCGGAATGTATGAACCCGGAGGGATTTGGATTGGCAGAATAATACATAAGACTTTTCTGGAGGTTGATGAGGAAGGAACAGAAGCTGCAGCAGCGACTGCGATTGTAATGGTATCGGGTCCAAGTCCAACCCCAAACCCTATAATAATTCGCATAGACAGGCCTTTCTTGTTTGCTATCAGAGAAAACCATTCAGGTACCATACTTTTTATCGGAAAGATTGTTGATCCTGTCTAGGAATGAGGAGTCTGGTACTAAACGAGAGGGTTTTAATCTAAAAAATATAAGGGAGTCTGAAGTGAGAGAAAGAAGAAAATTATTATGTTTGTTAGTTGTTTTATTGCTCGTTATTGGGTGTAAAAATAACCCGATAGGCAACGATATTTCTCCGGATGAAGCGGCTGATGAAGCGGCAATTGAGGATTACATATCAAACGATCGTGATTTTGCGGGATATTTTGCGTTTGACGAATATTACGGAGAAGAAGATACTGTGTCCGCCGAAATTCGATTAAGGACCATTACCGGTCCGCATACATGGTATAGAGAGCCGCAGGATATAAATAGAGATATATCTATAAATATAGTCGATGACTCAGCCTTTGTTAGCTTTTGGAGTAGAGTTGATGGCGTATTTCATGTACTGGAAAGAGATATATCGGCTTCTCCGGATACCGTAATTGACCATCAAAAGGTTCTTGAAGATCACTCTTCTGACTATGCCATATTTAAACGTTACCCCGGAGTATCTGCTTACCGGGGATGGAGGCTTGAAAGCCTAACCGGGGTAGATGTAGATGGAAGAGAGATCGCGCATGGTGATTGCGTAATTGTTTTTATTGATTCCCTCAGAATTAATTGTGAATCCTACGAGGACACGTTATTTACTACTCCCTTCGTATTTTTCCATAGAGAAGAGCTTCTTACTTTTGAAGGTCAGGAAACGGTCACTTTTACCCTTTATTCACGTTGTGGCGACTATTATGGTATGTATTCCTACCTGCATGCCAATAGTCTGGGAAGTTGGAGAAGATGGGAGTTTGAAGAAACAGAGGCGGGAGTATGGGAAGGTGATTGGGTAACTCCGATTGTTCCCGGGATTAGGGCTATTGCGTTCGATATTCTGGAGAAGAACACTATCGACGAAGAAAAGCGCACATATCTGTCCAACATCTGGTTGTTCCCTTATAAAATTGAATAAATTCTTGTTCGATCCGTTTCTTCGAAAAGGGGCAGTTTCAACTGCCCCTTTGTTATCTAATACCTTTTTACAAAAATTTCTTCCGACCCTTGACACTTTGATACAAATATGATAGGTTGTAGATATGAAATTTGAAGAATCGTTAAGTCGTCTCGAAGAAATTGTTAAAAATTTAGAAGAAGGAGAGATTTCTCTTGAAGAATCCCTGCCTTTGTTTGAAGAAGGGATAAAACTTCTGACAAAACTCAAAGATTACCTCTCTACGGCTGAGAGCAAGATAGAAAAATTGATAAAAGATAGTGAAGGAAAATTCAAGACCAGTGGATATAGAGAATTATCTAAAAACCTGGAAGAAGAAGGTTGACAGTAAGTTAGACGAATATCTGCCCCGGGAGGAAGAGTACCCGTCCCTTTTACACAAAGCAATGAGGTACTCAGTCCTTGCCGGAGGGAAAAGAATAAGAGCTATCCTTATGATAACCACTTATTCTCTCTCGGGAGGAACCAAATTCGATGAAATAATGCCTGTTTCTGCGGCTATTGAGTTCATCCATTCTTATTCGCTTATTCATGATGATCTGCCCGCGATGGATGACGACGATTACAGAAGAGGAATTTTAAGCTCCCACAAAAAGTTTGGAGAAGATATTGCTATCTTGGCAGGTGATGCTCTCTTTTCACACGCTTTTTATGTAATAGCTCATAGTAATGTCAAAACAGATTTAAAAGAAAGGACACTTCAGGTGCTCACAAAAGCCATTGGCAATAAGGGAATTATAGGGGGTCAGATCGAGGATGTAAATTCGAGTTCTGACAGTAAAGACCCAAAGCTTCTTAGATATATACACTCTCATAAAACAGCTTCTTTTTTTTCTGCAGTCTGTGAAATCGGGGCAGTTCTTGCTTCTGCGTCGGAGGAGAAAATTTTAGCTTCAAGAAAGGGAGGGCTTTTAATTGGTATGGCTTTTCAAATACAGGATGATATTCTGGATGTCGAAGGCAAAAAGGAAGAAATGGGCAAAGAAGTAAAGAAAGATGAAAATAAGCTGACATACCCATCGGTTTACGGGGTTGATTTCTCAAGAAAAATAGCGAAGAAATACAGTGTACTTGCATTAAAGCAATTAAGCATTCTCGACGCGGAAAATAAAATATTTGAAGATTTGTCAAACTTTTTACTCGGACGGAAAAATTAAAATGGTCTCAAATTTATGGCGTCTTTTTTTACTTCCTTACCTGAGTGGTTTGTTATGCCAATTGATAAAAATCTTTAACCACTGGATAATGAGGAAGCGTTTTAATTTTACGTTAAAAAATCTTTTAGAGTTAGGTGGTTTGCCAAGCGCGCATTCGGCGGCTACCATAACGTTAACTACTTTAATAGCTGTATATTACGGAATAGATTCGCCTTTATTTATAATTTCCTTGTTTCTTTCAATATTCATAATGGGAGAAGCGTTTGTGGTTCGAGGAGTTATAAGTCGGCACTCGGAGTTAATAAAAAAGTTGGCGGAAATAAACCCTGAAGAAGGAATTGATATTACATCTTTTCCTGGCAAAATTGGTCATACTCGCCTGGAAGTAATAATGGGAGTAATATTTGGGGTTTTCTTTGCTCTGGCGTTTGTAGGTATTTAAATGTTACTTGAAAAGATTAATTCACCCGAAGATTTGAAAAAATTGTCGATAAAAGAACTTAAAAATCTTGCTTCTGAAATGAGGGATAAAATAATCGATGTTGTGGCAAAAAACGGTGGGCATCTTGCCCCCAATCTTGGGGTTATCGAGCTAACAATAGCCCTCTTAAGGGTATTTGATCCTCCGTACGACAAAATAATCTGGGACGTTTCACATCAAGCCTACGGCTACAAATTACTGACAGGAAGAAGAGAAGGATTTGAGACTATACGTAAGTTCGGAGGATTAAGTGGTTTTTTGAAAAGAGATGAATCGATTTACGATGCCTTCGGAACGGGACATGCAAGCACCTCCTTATCAGCCGCTCTGGGTTTTGCTATTGCCAGGGATAGGAAGGGTGAAGATAACAAAATTGTGGCTGTAATCGGAGACGGAGCCTTGACAGGTGGAGTAGCTCTGGAAGGGTTAAATCAGATAGGTTATCTTAAAAAAGATATGCTGGTCATTCTTAACGATAATGAGATGTCTATAGCAAAGAACGTGGGCGGATTTAGGGAGTATTTAACAAGGCTGCAGTCAGCCGAAATTTATAATCTCATTATGGAAGATGCCTGGAGTCTTCTTGAGAAATTGCCCGTGGGATTAAATAAAAAAGCGCGAAGAGCCGCAGAAAAACTGCATATCGGGCTAAAGAACTTAATTGTTCCTAATATTATATTTGAAGAGCTGGGTCTTTCTTATTATGGTCCAATTGACGGGCATAATATAAATGAGCTACTTATGATACTTTCTAAAATTAAAAAAATAAAGAAAGCCAAACTCCTGCATGTTATTACGGAAAAAGGTAAAGGATACGAGCCTGCGTGCAAAAACCCGGCTCTTTTCCATGGTGTAGGACCTTTTGAATACGAAACCGGTGAAGTTATAGAAAAGAAAAGACAAAAAACATATTCGCAAGTGTTCGGGGAAGCAATTCTTAGTGAGGCAGAAAAGAATAAGGATATAATTGCAATAACGGCAGCTATGACAGAAGGTACTGGTCTCACGAAGTTCAAAGAAAGGTTTCCCGAAAGATTTTTTGATGTCGGTATAGCGGAACAGCATGCTGTGACATTTGCCGGGGGGCTTGCCGCTGAGGGTTTGCGTCCGGTATGTGCAATATACTCGACTTTTCTCCAGAGAGCATTTGACCAGATACTCCACGACATAGCGCTGCAAAAATTGCCTGTAATTTTCTGTTTAGACAGGGCTGGTTTTTCGCCCGGAGATGGTCCCACACACCACGGGACTTTCGATCTTTCTTATTTAAGAATGATACCAAATATTGTAGTAATGGCTCCCAGAGATGAAGTGGAGCTCAAAAGAATGTTAAAAACAGCTCTTCTTAATACCGAAGGACCATCGGCGATACGCTACCCAAGAGGACAATCCGTTGGAGTAAAGAGCCCTCGCGAAATACAAGCTATTCCTGTTGGCAAATCAGAGATCTTAAAGAAAGGGGAGGATACTCTTATATTAACTTTAGGTCCAATTACCTATGAGATACTTGAAGTCGCCCGAGAAATAGATAACTTTAATCCGACAGTGGTTGATGCCAGATTCGTAAAACCTTTGGATGAAGAAACGATCTTGAATCTTTCGAGAAAAAGTAAAAAGATAATAACGGTTGAAACGAACGTTTTGAGTGGAGGTTTCGGTAGCGCAGTTTTAGAACTCTTAAGCAGAGAGTCCTTAAAAAAAGAAGTTTTGAGAATAGGTATACCTGATAGCTTTATCGAACATGGAGAAGGGGATAAACTCTTTGAATCTATCGCCATGGATAAAGAAAGCCTAAAAGATAGAATCAAGGAATTCGTGAAATGAAAGAAAGAACTATAAGAGCTAATATTGAATTTTCCGGGGCAGGCGTTCATACCGGAAAAAAATCAAGGATATTACTTAAACCGGAAGAAACCGGCGGAATAAGATTTGAAAAGAATGGTAAAGTAATCCCCGCTACACTTGATGCGGTAAAATTCTGCGATCGTGAAATTACTCTTTCAAAAAAAGGTGAAAATGTAAGAACAGTAGAACATCTTATGAGTGCTCTTTATGCTTGTAAGATCGATCACGTTCAAATAGAAATCCAAGGAGGTGAGGTCCCGGCTCTTGACGGTAGCGCCTACCCTTTTATCTCCGGAATCGAAAAAACAGGCATAAGGGAATTAAAGAGCGAGAAAAGCAAAAGGTACATTAAAAAAAATATCCTTGTTGAAGGTAAAGGGTGTTTTGCTTCCGCTATGCCTTCGAAAAAACTCGAAATACGTTATATTATTTCCTATGATCATCCTTTACTTTACTATCAGGAATATATTTTTAACGGAAAATCTGATTTTAAAGAGGTTGCGCGTTCTAGAACATACGGGTTACTTTCCTGGAAAGAAGAACTGAATAAAAAAGGATTTGCACTCGGCGCATCGGAGGAAAACACTTTAATTTATACGGATAAAGGAATATTGAATAAAGCTCGTTATTCGGATGAAGCTGTAAGGCACAAAATAATGGACTTTTTGGGAGAACTATATCTATTTAAACCTGTTCCTGTGGGACGATATTTTGTTTTTAGAGGAGGCCATTTATTGCATTTTCAGTTAATAAAAGAAATAAAAAGGAGTGAAGATGAAATTTGATATTAAAAAAATACTTGAAATCATGCCTCATAGGTATCCTTTTCTTTTAATTGATAAAGTTGACATAATAAACGAAGATGAAATTGTAGGCATAAAAAACGTAACTTATAACGAACCTTTTTTCACTGGACATTTCCCCGGTGATCCTATAATGCCGGCGGTTTTGATAGTTGAATCTATGGTTCAGGCTGGTGGGTTTCTACTTTTTAATAAACTTGAAGATCCTACGAAGTCAAATGTTTATTTTACGTCTATTAATAAAGCAAAGTTCAGAAAACCTGTTCGCCCGGGAGATATTCTGGAACACAAAGTAAAACTTACGGCATTTAGATCCAATTTTTGCAAATTGGAAGGAAAATCCTTTGTGGAAGGAGATTTAGTCGCTGAGGGCTCATTCGCGGCAGCTATTGTAGAAAGAAAGGGAGTCTAATGCAAGGAGAAATTCACCCGGAGGCAGCAATAGCGAAAGACGTTCAAATCGACTCAAGCTGCCGGATCGAAAAAGACGTTATAATAGGAAGCGGTACCACAATAGCTAAAGGGGCTATTATAAAGAATGGCGTCCGGATTGGTGAGAACAATGAAATACATCCTTATGCAATAATAGGTGATACTCCGCAGGATAAAAGCCCGAAAAAAGAAACCGGAAAAGTCATTATCGGAGATTCCAACATAATCAGGGAATTCACAACAATCCATTTGCCTGTAGGAGAAGAAACGGAAACCAGAATAGGAAACGGAAATTACCTAATGGCATATTCTCACGTAGCTCATAACTGCAAAGTGGGAAGCAACGTTCTGCTTGTAAACGGAGCAACCCTCGGAGGTTTCGTAGAAGTCGAAGATTTCGCTTATATATCGGCGTTCGTTCCGGTCCACCAGTGGGTTAGAATTGGAGCTTATTCAATAATAGGCGGGGGCCTCCGAATAATAAAAGACTTAATTCCTTTTGCGATGGCGGCCGGTTCACCCCTGCGTGTTGTTTCTTATAACTCCCGGGGACTAAGAAGAAACGGATTTTCAGGCGAACGAATAGACGAGATAAAAAAAGCTTTCCGAATACTGTTCGGGTCGAAACTCAATACAAGTCAGGCTGTAGAAAAACTAAAAAACGATTTTAAAAATAATAAAGACATAGAACGTATTATCAAGTTCATTAATAAATCCAGAAGAGGAATAATAAAATAATTTTCGATGTTTGCTTAAGTTCAAAAGATGATAAACATTCATTCTCTAATAGACCATACAAATTTGAAACCCAGCGCAAGCGAGGAAGACATTAAAAAATTATGTGAAGAAGCACTGAAATATAATTTCAGAGGGGTATGCGTAAATCCCGTCTGGGTTCCCTTTGTTTGTGAGTGTCTGAGAAATAAAGCAGTAAAAATAATTTCCGTTTGTGATTTTCCGCTGGGTTCTTCACTCTCTGCCGCCAGATGTAAAGAAACGGAGTTAGTAATTAAGAGCGGAGCCGAAGAGGTAGATATTGTAATGCAAATACCTCTCTTAAAGAGTAAAAAATACAAGGAGATAGAAAAGGATGTCGAGGAAATTGTGAATATTGTACATCCAGGCAAATTGCTTAAAGTAATAATAGAAGCCCCCATCCTATCGGACGATGAAGTTTTGTCTGCTATAAAAGTTGTTGAGAACGCCGGAGCTGACTTTATAAAATCCGGCACAGGCACAAACGGTCCGGTTACCGTTGACCAAATAAAAAAGATAAAAAGGTCAACGAAACTTCCGATAAAAGCATCCGGAGGTATAAGAAACATTGATTTCGCTTTAGAACTTATAAAAGCCGGTGCTTCAGTCTTGGGAAGCTCAAGCTCACTCGAAATAATAAAGGGTCGCGTTTCTGGGGCTTAACTTTAAAAAGCTAAAAACTAACTAACGCTTTTTCTTATATTTTATTCCGGAAAAGACAAAAAGAACAACCGTAAACATCAAAGCCGACGAAGCCAAAACTAATCCCATATAGAAACTCTCCGGTCTGAAAAGGAGTCTTACTTTATGTTTGCCTTTGGGAATACGTATTGCACGGAAGAGATAATTGGCACGAATTATGGATGTTCTTTTTCCGTCCAGGTAAGCTTTCCATCCCGGGTAGTAATGTTCTGAGAGAACGAGATAACCATCTGATATTAGATTAACATCCAATTCTATATTTTCTGCCTGATAGACAGTTATATTAACACTATCTTTCCCTTTCTCTAAAGTTTTATTTAAATCGTTAATTGTTGTTTCTTCAGGTATGATAACTTCTTTCGATGGTAAAAACTCGTCGGATTTCATGTATGATATAATAAGGGAATCCGGCAATTGTTTCTCCTGGTGGACTATCCATGCACGCGGAAGATATGAATTTCTTTCGTTTAGATATATGGACCTGCTACCCGATGCAATCGTATCCCTAACCACGTATTTTACATTATAAAAATCCAAATATTTATTCTCTTGATCCTTGAATGCCTTTTCGAATTCGCTGAAATTTCCCAGTTTATTTGCTACGTGACCATCAAGTGCTTCCAATCTAAACATTAGAGATCGTGAATTTGCATAAAAATAACCATACCGGGGAGAATCTATCCTGCTTTCTCCGATTTTAGTTTCTTGTTGGAGAAACCGGATAAGTTGATTTCTATTATAATAATCAACATCAGGGTTCATTTCCTTTCCGCTGAAATAACTACCCATAACAAAAAGATCCAAAAACAGAACAGTGATAGCAATAATTTGAAACCAATGTGAAGGTATTTTTCCCCTACTTGTAAAATATACAAGGGAAAAAGAGATAAGTGAAAATATACCGAAGAGAAGGAGGCTTAGAAATATAGTATTGTGCTTGTATGATTGTAAACCGGTCTCTGGATAAAAAGCGGTAGAATGCCATATCAATACTGCAACAATAATAATAAAAGCACCTATTGATCCATAAGATGATATATTTTTAAAATGTCCTTTCTTTAAATGAACCGATAGAAAATCAAGCGTGAAAGACGAAATAATGGCAGATGCGAAGACAAAAAAAGGCATAAATCTTACATGGAATCTTAAACCAGGCAAGAAGATGCCAATCAAGCTATGTAGAGGGTTGTATTTCCCGTACATAAATATAAGAGCAAAGCCCAATAAGTAAAAGAAAAAACGTATTCTTTTCTTATTGAAAACCTTGTATGATAAACCGAGCAACAGCAGGCTGATAACTCCTAGGTAAGAACTATATTCGACAAACATCCAGAATGACTGATACCCTCCCCAGTAATCGTAACTTGCAGTCCCTTTTCCAAATATATGTGGAGTAAAAAGTGCTAATATAGTTTTAAATGGAGCGTAGCCGGGAACGACTTCCCGGGTTCTTGCACTGAGCAATGAATATTCTAATTCAGGTATTATTCTTGGAGCAGCGATAAATAATCCGACCGTAATAACGGCTATAGCAAGGAGTAATAGTTTTTTTCGCTCTTTTGAAGTAATTATTTCGTATAAAAGGAAGAATGCAACAACCCATAAGAGGTAAAAATAAAATTGAATATGCGAACCTAAAATAGATATTCCTATAAAGAGACCTGAAAGCGAGGCCCAGAGCAAATTTTTTTCTTTAGATGTTTTCATTAGGGAATAGAAGATAATGGGAATCCATATAAGTCCGGTTAGTTCTCCCGTATGTTGTGTTCTTACTACAGTTGGTAGACTAAAAGAGAATAATATCGAGCCGAATAGTGAAGAAATTTTCGAAACGCCTAATTCCTTCAAAAAGAAGTAGGTGGCGATACCTCCCAGCCATAATTGGAATAGTAAAGATATTTCAACGGCATACGATGAAAGGTGGTTGTTTCTAACAAATAACGATAGTACAATTGTAAAGGGATAAAGGAAGAAAGAAGGATGGGAGCCGATTAACGGATAACCTCCATAGATGTATGGTATCCACAATGGGAGCTTTCCGGAACGGAGTACTTCTGCCATATAGGCTCTTCTGGGATATTCTACAATAACAAAATCAAACCAAAAAAATAATTGTTTTGCAAAAATTTTCCTGAAAAATATTAAAAGTAAGATCGTAAAAACAATAATTACGATTATATTACTCTTTTTTTTCTTCAACACGTTCGTAACTGAAGTCTTATTAGATGTTTTAATATATACCTGCTCCCTTCATGTTATTCACGTTTCTCTTCAATAATATATAAAGGCCTATCTTTTACTTCGCCATAAATTCTTCCTATGTACTCGCCTATTATTCCCAAAGTGATAAGTTGAACACCCCCAAGGAAAAGCACTATTACTATAGTCGAAGTCCAACCGGGAACTACTTTATTCAAGACGAACCTGGAAATGATTGCCCAAATTAAGTATAAAAAAGCGAATATCGAGGTTGTGAATCCGACAAAACTGGCAACTTGAAGAGGTTTAATAGAGAACGAAATAATACCGTTTAAAGCGAGTTTCATGAGTTTCCAGAATGAATACTTGATTTCTCCTTTATAACGGGGTTCTCTGATGAATTCTACGCCGGTCTGCCTGAAGCCCATCCAACTGGTGAGTCCCCGGATAAAACGATATTGTTCTTTTAAATCCCTTAACCTTCCTGTTATGTTTTTATCCATAAGTCTATAATCGCCAGTATCCATAGGTATTTCGACTTCGGAAATAGCTCTTAGGAAACGATAGAAAACCCAGGCAACTCCTTTTTTTATAACTGTTTCACCTTTTCTTGCTTTTCTGACAGCATAAACTACCTTATATCCTTCTTTCCATTTCTCTATCAACTTTGGAATAAGTTCCGGAGGATCCTGGAGGTCTCCATCCATAGTTATTACAGCTTCGCCTTGTGCGTGATCTATTCCGGCAGAGATTGCTGTTTGATGTCCAAAGTTACGTGATAATTTTAAAGCCTTCACATGGGGATTGGTTGCATGTATTTTACTTAGCATTTCCCATGAGGAATCGGAACTTCCGTCATCAATGAATATGATTTCATAACTCCCTTCTATATTTTTGAATACGTCGACTAATTTTTTAGATAGAACAGGGATATTATCCTCTTCATTATAAATCGGTATAACTACACTGTATAAAATTTTATGCATTCTAATTTTTCTCTATAATATATAATGCCACTGACTTGTCAAGTATAAACACATTTTTTCAATAAGCCTTTTTTCCTACCGCAAGAACGCTTAACCCATAAGGATATGTTAGCGATTTCTCCAGTAATGTATTTTCGAGTTTTAGCAGATATAAGAGAACTTTGTTTATAATATGGGGTAATTGAAACAATTGATCTTCTTTTCCCCCGGATATTTTTGATGTAAAAAACTGAAGAATTCTAAGGAAGCTTATTGGTATAAATAGACTAAAATTCCAATAAGAGGCTCTAACAATTGTGAAGTTACTTTTTTTCAGGTCATCTAACAATTTTTTTCTTGAATATCTTCTATAATGGTAATTAACTTCATCGTGTTTGCTCCATAAAAAATTGAAAGCCGGAACAAATACAATCAAGATTCCATTTTTTTTCAATATCCTATTCCATTCACTAAGTGCGATACTATCGGTTTCTATATGTTCTAACACGTCTGATGCAATCAAAACATCGAATGCTCTATTTTTAAATTTAGTATCAGCACAATCTCGTATAAATGTGTCTTTCATACCTTTTTCCCTACATTTTTTAATAGCTTCCTTGCTGATATCTATACCCGAAATATTCTTAAATCCTTTTTTTTCTAAGAAAGTAATCAAATGCCCGCTGGCACATCCAAGATCCAGAATTTTACAATTATGATGGACCTTCATATGGCGTAATAGTTTGAAAATCATGTCTCGGCGCGCCCTAAACCACCAGTAATCTTTTTCTAATTTGTGATATTTCAGTTCGTATTGTTTATCCACTGTTATTCCTTTTCGGAGAATTTTCTACTCTCGGAATAAAGGCCATATTTGAAAGATAACGCATTGGTTGGACATGCTTTAATGCACTGGCCGCACCTGATACAATCCACGGATTCCGGGGCTTTGAAGATTTCTACATCCATGGGACACACATTTTGGCAGGCATAACATTCTATACACTTATTATCGTCGACCTGTATCTTGAAAAATGTAAATTTATTGAAGATTCCGTATATGGCTCCGAGAGGACACATAAAGCGGCAAAAAGGTCTTTTGATCAGAACCGAGGAAGAAACAAATAATACAACTATTGTCATTTTAACGTAAAATAGAATACCGATAAGAGATTGCAGGTAAGGATCTAAGAGAACCATAGGGATCCCTGCTTCTACTCCTCCTGCCGGGCATATCTTACAGAACCAGGGTTGAGTGGTCAGGAGAGGGAGAGCCATAGCAAAAACAAACAAAAATAAATATTTGGAATAACTATATTTCTGCGATATGCGGATTTTATAAGTTTTTATTCTATAAAGAATTTCCTGAAAAAACCCAAAAGGGCAAATCCATCCACATACCAGCCTTCCTAATGTTATTCCTAAAAGCCCCATGAATCCTAACACGTAAACCGGAAAAGTTTTGGCTCCGATAAAATTTTGGAAAGACCCGAGTGGGCAGGAAAACCGGGCTAGGGGACATGCGTAACAATTCAATCCCGGAAAGAAAAACCCCTTTAGTTTTCCCTGATATATGGTTTTGTGGAAATAATTATTTCCCGCGAAAAATGAAGCTATTAATATACTATATCTGGAGACTTTTTTATAGAGCCATGCGAACATTTCATTCTATACCTATGCAGGAAAAACAGGTGAGTGATCCTCTAAACTCGGTTTCCAATCTTTGTTGGGAGCTAATACCGAAGCCGAATAATCCAAAAAATAAAGCAATCGCAATGAGGTAAACAAATAAAAACCTATTATTTTTCTTCATCTTTAAATAACTCAAGAAAACTTTCCTCAAGCATTTTCCCCAGACGATAATTGTACCCGAGTATTGTGTCGGTAAGTTCTCCTTCTTTGTTCATGATAAATGTAGTTGGTACTCCCCTTAATTGATATTTCCTGGCTATTTCTATATCTGCCAATAAAACGGTATAGTTTATATTATTAAGCTTGCTGAAGGTTTTTATTCTGTCGGGGTTTTTATCTATCCCGATACCCAAAATTACCAGTCCCTTATCTTTATATTTCTTATATAATTCCATAAGACCGGCGATTTCTGCTCTGCAGGCAGGGCAGTAAATAGTCCAAAAATTAAGAACGACAACCTGTCCTTTGTAGTCGGAAAGTGTATGCTCATTACCCTCTACGTCTTCAAACGTAAAATCAGGAGCTTTGATTGAATCCGCGGACTCTATTTTTGTTTCATTATGATTTGTTTCTGATTTTTTAGAATCCGATGTGCTTTTTGCCTTGCCGCAGCTGGCGGTAAAAAAGCAAATGATTGTTAGAAAGAGTGTTTTATTCAATTATTCCTCCGTCTTATTTTATCTTTAAGATATTTCTCAATTTGTTCTCATCAAAACCAACTATTTTATGATTTCCTGTAAGTATAACCGGAACTCCAGTCTGGCCGGTTTTTTCTTTAAGCTCTTTTGCGGCTTGCGGATATGTTGATATATTTATTTCTTTGAATTTGATGCCGTGTTCTTTTAGAAATCTCTTCGCCCGGGTACAATAAGGGCAGCTTGAATTTGTATAAACTTTTATAGTCATTTTCTTTCTTCGAGAAATCTGTACGCTTCGTATCCGGCGATGGCTCCGTCTCCGACGGAAGTCGCCACCTGTCGCAGAGGGGTGTTTCTTACATCACCTGCGGCAAAAACTCCGTTCACGGAAGTTCTTAAGTATTCATCTGTAACTATAAAGCCCTTCTCGTCTAATTTTAGCTTATCCCTAACTAAATCATTGTTTGGGATTTCGCCGGCGTAAATGAAAGCGCCTTTTATTTTAAGGTTTTTAACTTCTCCGCTTTTAATGTCTTTGATGTCGACACTGCTCAACATTTTATCTCCTTTAAAACTCATTACCAAATGAGAAGTGAACAAATCTATTTTGTTATTATCATTTAAACGGTCTATTAGTATAGGTTCTGCGGTAGGGAATTCGAGTAACTCGACTATCGTTATGTGCTTCGCAAACCTTGAGATATAAAGTGATTCCTGAACTCCGGAATTTCCTGCTCCCACGACAAGGACATCTTCTCCTTCAAAGAAGGGTGCATCACAGGTTGCACAAAAGGAAATTCCTTTATGAGTGAATTCTTTTTCTCCGGGAACCGCCAACTTTCTATTGGAAGTTCCTGTCGCCAAAATAAGGCTGTCCGAAGTATAAGAACTCCGGGATGTTTCTATTTTAAAAGGCGTTTCGTTTAGTTCTAATTTCGTAACTTCCTCGCTTTTGATCTCTGAGCCGAATTTCTCAGCATGCTCGGCATACAGTTTTCCCAGTTTTTCTCCGGATATACCTTCTACAAAGCCCGGATAATTTTCTATTTTTTCGACGTTAACGACATATCCGCCGGGAATAACTTTTTCAAACACCACAGTTTCGACTTTAGATCTTCCAAGGTAAATAGCTGCTGTTAACCCGGCCGGACCACTGCCTATTATAGCCGCCTGGAAATGTTTTCTGACCGTGTTCTTTTCTTTTTTTTGGATAGAAAAATCCATTTATTTTAAAGCTTCCTTTATTTTATCGAGAAATAAATCAGGAGGGAGGTTTCCAACAAAACCCTTTTTATCGTTAACTATGATATGGGGTACGCTTGAAATACCGTGTTTTCTCGAAAGTTCTCCGAAGTAATTGGCGTCGACCATAGAACTTTTGATTTTATCGTTTACAAGAGAAAATTGATGTGCGTTTCTAACCGCACCCGGGCAGTATGGACAACCATGTGTAATAAAAACTTTTATATCCAGTGGTTCTTTTATTTCTTTTAAACTTTTTATTACGTCTTCTGGTAGAGAAAGATTATCCGATCCCATATCCTTTATTGCTTCCACCAGAGAAATAAATTCATGCCCTGCGGGAACACCGTAGAAATTTAGAAAGCCGCTTCTGTCGGATTTAATTTTGATTGAGGGGCAAAGGGTTAACTCTTCGGATTTTATTTTCTCCGTATTATCGCAACTTTCGACAATCAGAGATAAATTATCATTTAGAGATGTAAGTTCTTCTAACAGTTCCTTTGTTTGCTTTGAATATTCCGATCCATTTTTATCGTTTCTAAAATAGAGTAGTTTCACTTCTCTGTTGATATTATTGTTAAACTCTTCTTTTAAATATTTCCTATCTTCTTCACTTAATAAACCCATTTTGCCTCCTGTTTAACGAACAGTATACATATTGAATTAAATGTCAAGAGGTTACAAGATAATCACCGCAAAGGCGCAAAGTACGCAGAGAAAAAAATATTGTTTTACAACGCCACCCCCAGCCGCAAATCATTCTCACACAAAGTACACTAAGAACACAAAGTTTTTATTTCGCTTTGAATATTTACCGATTTGATTCATATAAGGAGGGGAGTATCCCTGCCCTGTAGAAAAGAAAACAGTTAAGAAAAGCATGAATAAAAGTTTGAGATGACTATATGAAACTTAAGACACGTTGTCTTACGTTATTCATTTTTGCTGATTTTATCTACAATTTTCTTCAGAGCTTTTGTCGCTTTAGAATTCGGGAATTTCTCTACGTATGATATTCCTTTATCAGCTGCCTCAACTATTTGCGGATCCAGAGGTATAGCTCCTAAGAAAGGAATTTTCATATCTACGCTAAGTTTCTCCCCGCCTCCTTCTTTAAAAAGGGAAATTTCTTTTCCGCAGTGCGGGCATGTAAACCCGCTCATATTTTCTATAATGCCCAGTAATCTTAAATTGATTTTTCTGGCGAAATCTATTGATTTTTTTACATCGAGAATAGAAATTTCCTGAGGGGTTGTCACTATAATTGCACTACTCTCGGGTACCAGCTGTGCCATAGAAAGAGGTTCATCGCCTGTGCCCGGAGGAGCATCCACAATCAAGTAATCAAGTTTACCCCACTGTATATCACTTAAAAATTGTTGAATTATTTTCATCTTTAAAGGCCCTCTCCATATTACCGACTGATGTTCCTCGGGAAGCAAAAATGCCATGGATACAAGTTTCAGGTTGTCGGATATTCTGACAGGTTTGATGCGGTTTTCCTCATCACTTTGCATCCTTTCTTTTTCTACACCCAGCATCTTGGGCAGGTTAGGACCGTGAATATCAATGTCCAGAAGCCCGATTTTTTTACCCTTCCCCGCCAAAACGAGGGCAAGGTTACTGGCAACTGTACTTTTACCAACTCCCCCTTTACCGCTTATTACCATTACAATGTTATTTACGTCTTTCAAATTTTCTATTATGGCTTCAATTTGATTGTCTGCGCCGATATTTTGCATTTAAACTCCTTTTACTTGACCATAAACTTTACAATTGCTTTTGTCAAGTATTTGTGTTGACTTGTAGAAGCTTTTTTATGGACAGGTGTATTTAAATAATTTGGAATATAAAAAAACAGAAAAACGGAAGAGGAGCGGGTCCCCTTGACAGAATTTAATTATTAATTATTCTTACAACATACATAAGGAGGCTAGATGAACCGAGTTACTTTAAGAATTCTTGATGTACTTATAATTATTGCCTTTGTGGGGTTATTATATATTTTGATTGAACCGCAGTATCGGAATGCAAAAGTAATGACGAAAGAACGAAAATTACAGTCAAATATGTATACGGTTAAAGCGGGTATAGAAAGGTACAGAACTTTTAATATGGGAGAGATACCATTTTCTTTGGATAAGATATATGAACAAGTTGAAGCGTTTGGAGTGCCTGTGAATCCTTACACGGAGAGCAGGATGAAATCATATGAGATAAAAAAATTCCTTTACGATGTACCGTCTCAGATCGAAAATGTTGATACAAGCGGTTATCATGCGGAGAAGAGGGGGAATCCCGGGGAGATAATGATTGGATTCTTTATACCTATTACTTTGAAAGATTCAATACCCAGAAATTACGGGATAATAGGAATTAACGGAGAAGGTAAACCCCTTACTGTAAAAGAAGGAGAAAAGGTTAGAATAGTAGTACTTGAAGAATAGTGTAGAAGTTTTTGGAACTTTTAAAACCTGAAGTCTTAGAAAAGATCCGAACCCTGAACCTCAGGGCAAAAATAATTGTCAAAGGTTTTTTAACAGGTTTACATGAAAGTCCTTATCACGGTTTTTCACTCGAGTTCAAGCAACATCGTCCTTATTATCCGGGAGACCCTGTTAATAAAATTAATTGGAAATTATATGCGAGAACCGAGCGATATTATTTGAAGAAATACCAGGCAGAGACAAATTTATCCGCGTTCCTGCTGTTAGACAAAAGTAATTCCATGAAGTTCGGAGGGAAGATTTCCAAATTTCATTACGCCCGAACACTTGCCGCATCGCTTGCCTATTTGCTGCTTCGGCAGAATGATTCGGTAGGGTTGGTTCTCTTTGATTCCGAAATAGAGTCTTTTATACCGGCAAGAAGTCAAATGAATCATCTGAAATATTTACTCGGCACACTGAGTAAAAATGAGCCGTCGGGTAAAACTTCTATTTCTGACGCACTCTTTGAACTACTTCCCTTAATAAAAAAAAGAAGTCTTTGCATCCTGTTTTCCGATTTGCTGGAAGAACCGGAACGAGTAATTAAGATAATAAACGTTATGAAGGCAAAAAAGCACGAAGTTATTGTTTTTCATATTCTCGACAGAAAAGAACTGGATTTTTCGTTTTATGACGAGGCTCTGTTCAGGGATATGGAGGATTCCAAAACCGTTCTTGTCGACCCTAAAAGCCTTAAAAGTTATTATAAAGATAAATTCAATGAATTTATCTCAAGGTATAAAAATGGTTTTGCTGCTAATCGCATTGATTGTTTTCAGTTATTTACAGATATTCCTTACGATAAAGCGCTTACAGAGTACCTTGAAAAAAGAAAACGACTATCATGAGTTTTCCTGCTTTCCTTTTTCTACTTCCTCTTGTTACGGTTCCCATAATAATACACTTAATGTCGAGAAAAAAGCTTAAGAAAATAGACTTTCCGTCTCTACTTTTTATAATAAAGAGTGAAATAAAAATTATCAGGTGGTTTCGTCTTAAAAGATTGTTGTTGCTAATAATGCGCGTCAGTTTTATAATATTACTGATTTTGGCCGCCGCAGGTCTTAAAATACCTTTTGTTTTCGTAACCCCCTCTGAAACTCTGATTCTCGATAAATCTCCTTCAATGGAGAAAATCCTTACTGAAGATGATAATACTTTCATTGTTCCTACAAATTCGGGTATTCCTGAATTCATGCAATATCTAAAGAATTATCCAGGTGGAATTTTAATTACCGATGCTCAAAGAAATGGTTTCAGAGAGATACTAAAAGAGAGAGAAAAATTCCCTGGAATTAATATTAGGAAGGTTGCTTTTCCAGCCGGGAATCTCGGGATAGTCGGCGCTTCCTCAAGTCCAGGTTACGGGGATGAGAAATTTAACGTAAACTTCAAGATTCTGAATGAATATAAAGAGAAGAAAAACCCCCGTTTGGTATTAAAAATAGAGGGTAAGATTATCCGGGAAGAAAATGTGATCTTAAACATTGGAGAAAACGTGGTGTCTTTCGATCTAATCTTGCCGAAGAGTCTATATCAGCTATCTCTCGAGTTGGAAGACGAAGAGGGATTCGGATTTGACAATAAATTTTATTTTATAGTTAACGTACAAAAAAAGAAAGATATTTGTATTCTTTCGGATGTTTATCCCGAGCATCTTATGTCAGCTCTTTCACCTTCTTATTTTGATGTGAAATGGGTCAAGGAGATAGCTGATGTAAAAGGGGATTTTTTCTTTGCATGCAGCGCGAGTGGAAAAAATGAGTTAGCTTTACTCCAGAGTGCTGTTCCCGGTATTTTTTGCCTGCAAGGAAGAACTAATACTTCTATTTCCAATAAAATTCCAGATAGAATTTCAACTATTGCGGAGGGATCTTATTTTGACGATTCATCACTTCTGAAAAATTTGAGTGAATTTCCTGTAAAATATAATTGCCTAATAGTCGAAGGTAAAACGCTGATGTATTTTGAGAACGGTGATCCATTTCTTTCTAAAATAAAAAACCATCTAATATTGCCGATTTCCCTTGAGGAAAATGATTTATCTCTGCATCCTGTTTTTGTGCCTTTTCTTTTTCTTATGATTAGTTCTTTATCCGAGGAGATAACCCACGGCAATATTTTATTGGATGAGCCAATATTTATAGAAAACTTAACTCAGCCCCAAGTCATTACCCCGGGGAAAGATGAGTATAAACCGTATCGAGTTGGAAAGAATTATTATATATTTAAAGAAACAAAAGAATGCGGAGTTTATAAAATAAGGGACGGAAAAGAAATCATAGGATTGGTAGCTGTAAACACTCCTCCATCAGAGTCGAGACTCGAAAGCCTCTCACCGGAGGAGATCGAATATATTTTCGGCAAGGCGGGTTTCAGCAACGGATCCACTTCTTTTATTGTTATTGCTCTTTTATGTTTTATTTTTTCCCTTTTTCTTGAAAGAAAGATGTAAGATATATTATCTCTGGGAAGATTTTTATTTAAGTGTTTCTTTTGTTCCCAAATTTCGAGAATCCAGTAATGAATAAATTTCTTTTTCGATTTCTTCTTGAATTAAGCTTTCTAAGCTGCCGTTTTCTTTATTTTTCTCATCTTTGATGCGAGCACTTTCTAAAAGCAGGTAATGTAAAGGAGTGTCTATGGTTTTCTCGGGCTTTCTACATTTAGCCAGGATATCAATCTCAGCTTTTTCTAACGATAAAATTTCTAACGCTGCTTCTTTACCGGTTTTATTTGTAGTTTTCGCACCAATTAGGGAACCTTCCATAAAATATAAAAAGCCTTTGGTTCCTTCATATTCGATTTCTAAGGTGCAGGTTTTAGACTCTATCTGGATTAGTTGTAAAAAAGACGGTAGAGAAAATCCTCTAATATGTCCTTCAGTTTCGGATTTAAGTCCTTCTAAAATCTTTTCTTCGAGTTCTTTTATATCAAAAGGTTTTTCAAGATAAAGGAAAGCTTTAAATCTCTTAAGTCGTTCTTCCATTTGCGGTGTGCCGAAAGAAGTCATAACGATTACCGGAATCCCCGGATGGTTTTTGCTCATGTAAGCTAATAACTCAAGCCCGTCCATTACTGGCATACCTATATCCGTTACAACCAAATCTATTTCATTGGAGTCCAATACTCCCGTTGCCTCTTTTCCGTTTTCTGCGATACAGATGTTAATCTCTCCACTATACCGATTAGTTAAATAAGACTTTATTGACTCCAACGTTGGCTTGAAATCATCTACAATTAATACTTCTTTCATCGTTAAATCATAGTACAAAAAATATTCCATAATTAAGAACTTGAACTCCAAGCACATAAATTCAAAATTTGTCAAATTTGCGTAAATCTTTTATTGCCTTAGTACAGTAAATTTTACGTATGGTTTTTAATAGAATCTGTTTAAGTATGGGGTTTTGATGGTTTAGTTTAACTTGTTAGTTTTTTTTGTGATATAAGGGAATTTTTTTTGTTGCATTAACATGGGTTTTTGTTAAATTGGGTGGTATGATTTTATTGAGTTATCTGTACGCAATAGTTTTTCTTTCTTTAAGTAGTGATATCCTGTGGCCTCTTCTTCGGAGAGAGGGACTCCTTTCGTCTTTTGGGGAATGGAGGGAAGGGCATCTTCATGCCGGGATCGATCTTCCTACGAAAAGAATAGGCGAGGAGGTTTATTCTGTTGCCGACGGATGGGTGATGAGGGTAAAAGTTTCTCCCTGGGGTTATGGGAAGGCTGTATATGTGAAAAGTTGGACGGGAGAAACTTACGTTTATGCGCATCTTTCCGGTTTTTTTCTTGATCTGGATAATAAAGTGCGGAGGGAGCAATTGCTAAGGGGATGCTATGCTGTAGAGATCTGGTTTAAGGAAGGGGAAATACCTGTTAAGGAGGGGGAAGTTATCGCGTATACGGGGCGTTCCGGGTGCTTTGATCCTCACCTTCATTTTGAATTAAGGGACGAAAATAATAATCCGATTGATCCTTTTCTGCGTGGTTTTACTGTTCCTGACACCGTTTCGCCTGTTATTAAAGCGGTTCGGTTTATTCCTCTAGACGAGTCTTCAACTATTTTTGGCGCTCATATAGGAAAAGTTCTTAAGGTCGCTTCTGATACAATTTTGGTTTCTGTGGAAGGGAAAGTAGGAATAGAAATCGAGGTTGTAGATATGGTTAACACACGGTCTGGAAAACTTGGACCTAAAGAAATCAAATTATATAAAAATGGTTCGCTAATAAGAAGGGAATTTGTAGATAAATTTTCTTACTCTAATTATGAGGATTCCAGGTTTCTTTTTGATTTTGAATACAGGATGAGAACAGGTAGAAAATTCAGGAGATTGTTTACTATGCCGGGTAATGGATTTCCTTTTTATCAAGGAGACGATGGGATTATAACCGGGGATGATACCGGATATTATTTGGTAGAAGTCTATGATGGTTCGGGAAATATTAGCCGTTTGGTCCTTAAGCTGTTGAATTTGGAAGGCGAAAGAAGGTCGGATTTAGGCGACCCGGACAGCGTAAAAACAATTTTTGAAACGAATGGTTTTCAGGTTCATGGGAAGTGGTATGATTTGAGAAGAACCAAGGAGTTTTTGAAATCAGGTGATTCTATAGCGATATGGAATTTTACAAAGAAAAAGTTTAAAAAAATGCAATCTCCGGATGGTAAATGTCAAATAATTTTAAGGCAGGGGGATAGAATCAATTCGAAGCTTATAGCGGTTAAAGTGACAACTGGAGAAGAAGTTGCCTGGAGCTGGGAGCCCCCTGTTCCTCTTAAGCGGAAAGTTAAAATAAAAATAAAAGTTCCAAAAAGCGAAAAATTCTATTCTTTATATGAAAAGAATAGTAATGGGTGGAGTTTCTGTTCTTCGGATGTGGAGGGGAACTATCTGGTCGCCTTTGTAGATCATTTAGGTGTTTTTGGTATATTGAAAGACTCTATCTCCCCCGTTGTTTCTTTAGGCAGGAAATATTTTTCCTCAAAGACTCCTCTGCAAATTAACGCCTGGGATTCACTCTCCGGTGTGGATTTCTATTCTATCAAAACTTTAATCGATGACCAGCAAACCGTCTTCAGATACGACCCTCAGATGAAAAGATTGATTTTTGAACATCCAGAGGAGATTTCAAAAGGTAAGCACAAATTAAGTGTTTTTTTAAGTGATAAGCAGGGAAACAAAACCTCAGAGGTGTGGGAAATAGTCAAGAAGTAAAATTCTTTAGCGGGAGGCGGATAGCGTTGGGGGAATGGGGGTGTGGTGGTAATGAGGCTCTTGACAACACAATTTTTTTATGTATCCTAATTTCAAATGGAGGATTGATGTTAACGGTAGAAAAAATTGGTGGAGTTTCAATGTCGAAATTCCAGGATGTATTAAAAAATATAATAATTGGTAATCGTGAGGAAGGAGATTATTATAACAGGATTTTTGTGGTTTCTGCTTACGAAGATGTTACCAATTGGCTTCTGGAACATAAGAGAACCGGTGAGCCCGGTGTTTATGCTAAATTTGTAGAACAGGGCAATTACGATCAAGCTCTGGAGTCAGTGTGTGAAAAATTGCTGAAAATAAACAGAAATTTTATTGATATTGGATTAGAGCTTGAAATTGCCGATAATTTTATAAAAAATCGAATTCAGGAAGCAAGGAATTATCTCCATAACATGGCCAATGTTTTGGCTTCGGGGTACCTTGACAAGGACAGTATTTTGCTCGCCGCGCGTGAAGTTTTAGCTTCCATAGGAGAAGCTCATTCGGCTTTTAACTCGGTTAATATTCTCCAGAACAACAATATCAATTCGACTTTTGTTGATTTATGTGGTTTTGACGATTCCGAATTGTTAAGTATTGACCAAAGAATACATAAAAAATTAAAAGGGATAGATTTTTCTAAGACTTTAGCTGTCGCTACCGGTTATACTAAAGGAACTGAAGGTATTATGAGAGAATTCGATAGAGGATATTCAGAGGTTACTTTCAGCAAGATTGCGGTTGAGGTTGGCGCAACTGAGGCGGTTATTCATAAGGAATTTCATCTTTCTTCTGCCGATCCTGAAGTCGTGGGTGAAGATAAAGCAATTCCTGTTGGATATACTAATTTTAACGTGGCGGATCAGCTTGCAGATATAGGAATGGAAGCTATTCATCCGAAAGCGTCCAAGCCTATTGAGATGGCAGGAATAAGTATAAGGGTAAAGAATACTTTTGAGCCCGAACATGAAGGAACGCTCATTACTAAGGATTATGTGGGCGAAAAGTCAAGGGTAGAAGTGATTTCTGGTAGTGATAAAGTGGTCGTTATAGAAGTCCACGACCCGCTTATGGTGGGTACGGTTGGTGCGGATCTTGAATTGATGGAAATTTTTAAGAAGTACGGAATAAGCTACATTTTGAAAGCAACTGATGCGAATAGCATATCTATGGTAATATGGGAGAAGGACTTAAGCGACGAGATGGTGAATAAGTTGAAGGAGAAGTACTATAGAATTACTGTTAAAAAAGTGGCTGTTTTGTGTGTCGTTGGGACTAATATCGCAAGTCCCGGCATTCTTGAAAAGACCACGAAATTATTGGCAGATAATAAGGTTAATGTTGAGTGTGTTTCGCAATCTCTGCAACAGGTAAATATGCAGTTTGTAATCAGTAGAGAAGACTATAAAAAGGCTGTTATTGCTTTGAATAATGCGCTTTGCGTTGAAGGGCATGAAATTTAATTAAATTTGCGGTTATGAGCGTTGGCAGTTGTAGGAAAAACGTGGAGAGGAGAGTTAAATGTCTGAAATAAAAAATATAGGAATTATAACCAGTGGCGGCGACTGCGGTGGTTTGAATGCCGTTGTTCGGGGTGCCGCTTTTATGGCTATGGCAAACGGTGTTTCCGCATATATTATTCCGAACGGTTACGCAGGATTGTATAATCTTATAGATATGGAGAAATTAGCCAAGTTGAACGAAAGAAGGGTTGACACAATAAATTCGACTCTTGCAGGTTCTGAAGCCGGGCATTCCAGAGTGAAGATTAAAAAAATACAGAGTGAAGATAAATATAAAAGAATAAAAGAGGGCCTTCTGAAGTTCAATATAGGCGGTTTGGTTATTTCCGGCGGAGATGATACTGGCAGTGTGGTAGTAGACTTGGCAAATCAGGGTATACCCTGTGTCCACGCGCCCAAAACCATGGATCTTGACCTTCAGACTTATTCTGTTGGAGCAGATTCTGCTATTAGCCGGGTTTCGAGTTTTGTATCCGATCTTAAAACTACTGGACAAAGCCACAACAGAGTAATGGTGATTGAGGTGTTCGGAAGATATGCAGGACATACTGCATTTAGAGGAGGTGTAGGTGCTGATGCGGATTGTATTTTGATTCCGGAAATACCTGTGGATTTCGATGTTGTATATAAACATATGAAGAAGAATTTAATGCGGAGAATAATCGATAGCGATGTAAATGCCGGTACCTATACAATTGTTGTTGCGGAGGGGATGAAGGATGCCTCCGGAGAGGAAATATTTGATGAGAGTCTCGGAGTAGATGCCTTTGGACATAAAAAATTAGCCGGAGCCGGCAGATATGTTCGAAGTCAATTAGAGAAAAGGTTAAAAGAAGATCCTGAAATAAGGGAATTTATGAAAGAACAGTGGATGTTTGTTCCGGGGCTCTACGAGGTGCCAGAGGTTCGTGACGTTAAACCTGAGCATCTGGTTCGTTCGGGCAAATCTTCTGCTTTTGATGTAAACTTTGGCATGGAAGCTGGTGCTGGAGCAGTGGTTCTATTGCTTAATGGGATGAGCGGAGTTACCGTACAGGATGTTAAGAAAGGAAAAATAAGATTTCTCCCCACAGAAAAGGCGATAAAAGAGAGAGATGTGGATCTCGAAATGGTTTCTTTTTACGAAAAGCTTGGGTTTTGTTTTGGAAGAAAGCCTCATGCATTCCGAATAGAATTTGAAGAGAATAAGGGGAAAATAGAACGCCATCTTTAGATTTTAAGAAGATGGTAACGAGGAGGGAAAATGTCTAAAATAATCGTATATTCGACTCCCAGTTGTCCCTATTGTAGTCTCGTTAAAGATTATTTGAAAGAGAAAGATGTTGAGTTTGAGGAAAAGGATATTTCTAAGGACAGAGTAGCGGCCCGGCAAATGATTGAAAAATCCGGAGAGATGGGTGTTCCTCAAATTGATATTGACGGAACGATTATAGTTGGTTTTAACAGAGATGCTATAGATAAAGAATTGGGGAGGATAGATGGCGATTTTTGAAGCAAAGGAGATTTTTAAGTTTGCTATAAAGATTGAGGAAAACGGTGAGAAATTCTATCGATTTGCAAGTAATTTGGCAAATGATGAAGAAACAAAAAAGATATTTAATTATCTTGGAGATGAAGAGGTAAAGCATAAAAAAACTTTTACTAAGTTACTTTCTGAAGTCACTAAAGATGTGTCTTTTGAGAATTACTCCGATGAGTACTTTGATTATTTGAAGTATTATGTTGATAATGTTATTTTTACCGAGGAGCAGTTAGAAAAACAACAGAAAGAAGTGGAAGATGTTATCTCCGCTATCAAATTTGCCATGCAAAAAGAGTTGGATTCGGTTCTTTACTATCACGAAATGGAGAAATTCGTGACTTCAAAGCAGAAGGATCTTTTAGAAGAAATAATCACAGAAGAACGAAAACATTACACGAAACTATCGGAGATGAAAGAAAATTTGAAGTAACTTGATAGAAAAAAAAGGTTCTTTTTCACTAAGAGTTATAGTTTTAGGCTCGGGAAGTTGTGTCCCTTCCTTTCAAAGATATCCGGCTTCTTATTTTTTCTTCCCGACAGATTTGAAAGAAAATTGGCTTATAGATATAGGCGAAGGAGCCCTTTTTCGCCTTAAGGAAGCGGAAGAATCTTATAAGGAAATAGACAGAATTTTTATAAGCCACACTCATCCTGATCATATTGGAGCTCTTGTCCCTTTACTTCTTGCTTTGAATTATACTCCGGGTTTCAAGCGGAAAAAACCTTTATTTATATATGGTTCTGAAGATGTCAGGGAATACCTTCGGATGAATCAAGATTTTGCGCCTTACCTTAAGTGTAATTTTCCTCTGGAATTTATTTCTGTTTCCCAGGATAAGGAAGTTAAAGTCAGGAATAGTTCATTTATGACGAAAAAGATGAAACATTTTGACCCTACGTTGGGGTACAGATGGAATATCGGTAATCGCATTGTTGTTTACGGAGCGGACGGTGGTTTTTCGGAGGAATTGATTCAGCTTTCGGAAGATGCAGATTTTCTAATTTTAGAAAGTTCTTATCCTAAAGATAAACCCATTCCCGGACATCTGACAACGTTGGAAGCCGGAGAAGTTGCGAGAAAAGCAGGAGCTAAACGATTAATGCTGACACATTTTTATCCTGGGGTTGCCGAAATGAGCGAAGAAGAAATAAAAACACAAGCGAGATCTTCCGGTTACGAAGGTGAGATTATTTTAGCAAAGGATTTGATGGCGCTGGAAATATAAAAAAAAAGAAGTTAGAAGTTGGAAGTTAGAATATAGAATCCCATCCCCATCCACAAAAAAAACTACAAATATTTTTACTTGAATCCTGGAAACCTTGAAACCTCGATCCCTAATCCTTAGATTTATTTAATGCTTTGATGTATTGTAGGCGTTCGTAAAGTTCGGGTTTATCACTTTCTTTTTTGCTGAGTTTTCCTCTGAAATCCTCAATACTTTCGTAATTGTGTTCATTCATCCAATGCTTAATTTCTTCTAATATTTCTTCGATATATTCGAGGCCGTTTTTGTATAATGTCGAGCACACCTCAACCGCTTTTGCACCTGCCAGAAGCTGTTTTATTACATCGCTGCCTTTATGTATTCCTGTGGTTGCTGCGAAATCAGAGGGAATTCGGCTCGATAGAAGAGCTATCCATCGTAAACTGTTACTGATTTCATTAGGAGAACTTGACGGATTACCTCCTGTTGTTTTAAGATTTTCGATGTCGATATCAAACTGATAGAAACGGTTGAACAGAACTAAACCTTTTACTCCACTCTTTACGAAATCATTGAGTATCTTTGCAATTGATGTGAAGTAGGGTCCAATTTTAACTGCTAAAGGTAAGTTGATTTCGGCTAAAACTCCTTCTAAAATGTCTATATATACCTGCTCTATTTCTTCACTTTTTCTTTTTAAGTCGCTCGGAAGTAAAGAAATGTTGAGTTCGAGAGCGTCGGCTCCCGAGAGTTCGAGTTGTTTTGCATAATCAATCCACCATTTTGGGGAAATGCAATTGAGACTTGCAATTATTGGAATCGAAGTATCTTTTTTTGCTTCACTTATCAAGTTTAAATATGTGCTCGGACCGTTAGACATACTCATCCCCCGGACATACTCAAAAGCCTCCGTATGATTTGGTAGCCAGCTGCCAGCTATTAATTCCGCTGTCTCCGTTTCTATTTGTTCTTCGAAAAGAGATTTTAATACAACAGCTCCTGCACCGGCTTCTTCGCATTTCTTTATGTTTTCGATGTTGGAAGTCAAATCACAGCTTGCAACAATTAAAGGGTTCTTTAATTCGATACCCATATATACAGTGGAGATATTTGCCATATTTGCCTCCTTGTAATTTTATTTATGTTCTTTTATTATTTTTTTCGCCTTTTCTATTGCAGCATTATAAAAATCATGCTTCATTTCTGGTATTTCTTCAAAGTCAAAAAATTTAGCATCCGCAGCATCATCGCTAGCTTTGATATTCCCTTTCGTTATTCTGACGAGAAAAATTATTACAACAAGACTTCCGTATATTTCTACGTTTTGGCTGTAAACACCTAATAAGTCTATTATTTCGCCTTTTAAAGAAGTTTCTTCATAGAGTTCCCTTAACGCTGTTTCTTCCGCTTTCTCTCCTGCTTCCATAAATCCCGAAGGAGGCGCCCATGAACCTTTGGAAGGTTCTATTCCTCTTTTAATTAACGCTATTTTGTTTTCTTGTATACCTATGATGGATACGCAGGGAAGAGGATTTTTGTAATAAACGAAACCGCAGAAATGGCAATTTTTTCGCATTTTACCCTCAACAAAATTAACCTGAAGTTTATTCCCGCATATGGGACAATAAACGAACTCTCTTTTGGGAATATTCTCATTTTTTGTCATGAAATCAAATTAAGGTTTTAGGTAATTAAGTCAAGAAGTGAAAACCCTGAGAGCTTTGGACTTCTAAGCTTAGTCACTTAGTCTTTTTACCCAGGTTGTTTATTTCTTGTTCCAGGCAAAGCCGACATATAGACCTATCCCCGAATCGTAATAAGGATAGTTTATAATGCGTGTATACCTTGTACCTATTATGTAGCTGAAGTCATAGTGTCTGAAGAGGATTACTCCGCCGGCTGCCAGAAATGTTAAACCGTCTCTTCTAAAAGAAGGCCCAAAGCCAAAACCGGGTCCGCCTCCTATGAAAAAGGAATGGTTTGCCCTTGCATCACTAATATAGTAAAAAGGAAGATATATTTGAGCTCCTCTATCGATATGCTGTGTTCTTATGAAAATTTCTGTCGCGACGTGAGGAGAAAGGAAGTACATGTAGCTTAGATCCAGGTCGAAAACTTTCTGCACGGAACCTGCGTCATCCGGAGTTTTGTAAGAGCTATCTCCAAGAGCATAAAAATATCCGGCCCTAAAGGAAAGGAAAGAACTGACGTTCTTTCTCCAGTTTATTATTTTGTATTCGGGTAACTCGTATATTTGTTTTTTCTCCGCATAGGCTTCGGCAAAATCTTCAAGAAGTTCTTCGATATTATTAAGAGAGTAAACAGATTTTTGTGTCGAATAATTGATTATTCCGGTCTCGGTAGAAGTTTCCTTTATCTCAATTAAAGTTTTACCTCCAGGCATTTTGCTTAAGACTCCGTATAAGACTTTATCCGCGTTTGCTTTCCTACCTTCTTCCATCGCGCAGAAAGGTGTAGAGCAAAACTTGTAGCTTTCCATAACGATAGTATTCTTCAGCCTTCCGCGAACTTCATTTTTAAAGAAATTGGAATATACGTTGAGGTCGAGAGGTTCCGTCTCCAAATCGACACTTCCGAAGTTTAATATGAGAAGTCTTTCCTGTCCAAATACGCATAAAGAAAAGATAAATAAAAAAATCAAAATCTTTTTCACGGGATACCTCCTATTTTTCGAAATTAATATGTTTTTTTTATTTGTCAATCGAGTTTGCCTACCCCCCATTTTTTTTATTAATTAAGTCGGCGAGAATCAGAGGGATTGCCGTCCAGGAAAGCGTCTCGGAGGGTGAGCGGGCATGGTCTTTTGAAATGCTTGCATTTCAAAAGGAGCGAACCCGAGAGCCGAGTGGCAATTTCCTCGCAGGGGAAATTGACCACGTCTTTCTCGGACGGTAATCCCTCTCTTTCTACGAATATTCGTAAATAGCTTATCCCAGCATGAAATTTCCTATAAGTATTGCGATAACTAACTTTGGATGATTCGGCGTAAAAATTTTGGGGGAGGCAGTCAATCGAGTATCTTGACATCTATAAATCTTCTTTTATTATATTTTATGATTTTAATTCTATTCTCAGTGCCTGTAATTCTACTGCATGGACATCGGTCGGACGCTATTGATACACTGGCAACAAGAGTCTGGCTCCCTTACGAGGGAAAACTTCTTGAACACCCTACAGTCTTTACCGAAATACTTGATGAAAAGTACAATGGATATGTATGTGGTAAAGATACAGCAGGAAATTCAATTAGCTTTAATAGAGAGAGCATGTTACCGGCGCAAGAAGGAGAAAACCTTATATTTGACTTCTCATATTACGCCGGTACTCCTTCTGTAATTGGAGACGGAAAGCTTTTGCCTGTGTGTGAGAGGTATAGAAAAACTTATATCGAAAACCTTAAAAACAATAGTTATTCAAAGGAGCTTGCTTCTTTTGTAAAAAAAGTTCTTGTTTCTGTTTATGGAGATAACTGGGTAGAAAAAGAACACGCAAAAGTGAATTTTGTTGCTCATTGTATGGGTGGCATTGTACTTAGGTATGCGATAAAATTTCTAAATATACCTGGAACAGAAGTGCGCTTTAAGGATGTGACAGGGAGAGTTTGCTATGTGGCTACACCGAGCAACGGTTTTCATAACCAGTTTTTCGGTGTCGAAGCTCTTGACGATGATAAAAAGTGGCAAAGATTCGGAGAAGATTTGGAAACGAATATTCCTTCATCTATGTTAAAAATAGGTAGAGATATTGAATTCTGTTCCGAAAATAACGAAAGAGGGACATTTTGCGGCTTGATTGGGAATGACAATCTGGGAGTCGAAAGTATTAATATTTATGGTACTCGTAATCATTTTCGCATTAAACTCTTCTTTGGCTTAAGTTTTGCTTTAGGCCCGGACGATGGTGATGTATACTTCGAGGACACTTATATTGAAGGAGTTAAAAATATTCCGGTTTATGCGAGTCATTCATATTCTCTTCCGCATAAAGCCAAAAGTTATTTTGTGTTTTCCGTTATGGATGAAGGCGCTACAGGAGAAGATGCTCTTACTTCAAATAGCGAAGTTAAGAAATTAATTAAAGATTTTATACTTACGAAATAAGAAAAAGTTTAAAATATAGCTAATTGTCGTTTTCGTTTTGTGATAAGTCTATTGAATTGTTCTCTTTTGTTTTCTTATGTGTCCATACAAGAAGAAGGATTAAATAAATTGCATATATAGTTAAAATAAACGGTTTATTCTTAGGGGTTTTTATAACCACGAATGGTATTTTTTCTACTGTTATCATTATTTTGTTCATTGTAAATCCGGTTATCCAGATAAAATTACCAGTTATTCTGTCGAGGAAAGGAAGCAGATAGAAAAGAAAACAACTCGAGATCAATGCACCGGTAAGAGGGATAAGTATTAAATTGGCAATTAGACCAAGGAGAGGTATATATCCGAAATAGTAAGCGACTAAAGGCAGCGTGCCGAGTTGCGCGCTTAGCGTAAGAAAAAAAGGAATTATAATCCACTGTTTATACCATTTGTTTGGTATTTTTTTCAAATGTTCTTTAAGGATTTTAAACATGATAAGAATTGAGAAGACTGCTAAAAATGAAAGTTGAAAACTTATACTGAATATACTGCTTGGCATAAGCAAAGTGATAAAAATACCCGCAGCGCAAAGTGTATTTAATGGATCTATATTTTTCTCTTTCGTTTCGCCAATTACAAAAAACAATAACATTATGGAAGCACGCATAACAGGTAAACGTAAACCCGTGAAAACAGCGTAAATTAAAACAAAAATTCCTGAGATTAACAGGGCCGGATTTCTTTTTAATTGTAAGGTTCTAAGGAAAAGAAAAATAACAACAGAGACGATTCCTGTATGTAGCCCACTTACCGCTAGTAAGTGAGCCGCTCCGCACGACTGAAATCTTTTATACATATATGGAGGGAGGGATTCTCTTACCCCTAAAGTTATTGCTGAGCACATTTTACCGATTTCTCCTGGACATGCCCTGCGGATTCTTTTGTCAAGATATTTTCTTAGAGAAAACAAATTGGTTAAAATAGTGGGTGAAGATTTTATTGATTCTACCTTTGTCAATTTTAAGAAACCCTTACTTACAGTGAATTTTCCCCTGCCTTTGACAAAATCTCCGCAATTTGCGGGAATTTTTGCATACAATTCTCCAAAAACCGGATCTACTATTCTATTATTAAGGAAAAGACCTCTAAAATATATACGTTCTCCTCTTAAGGGAGTTCGAGAAACTTGGAAGATTCCGGCAGAGAAGAAAAGAATGAAAAAGAGCGTAATATGTATTTTTTTTATAAAAAAACTAATGATAGAAAGCGATAATCCTATTAAAAGTATCTTTATATCTAAAGAACACCCTACATAAATACCGGTTAATAAAACAAGAAAAACTGTAAATGCAGGCCTTTTTCTTAAGGTTTTATTTATATTCATTTTTAATTTACAAATTTAATTTTTTTGGGGAGAATGGTAAATTATGATTTGCTGAAGAATTTTCTTATTCCGGTATGGTTTTTCAATTCCTCCATAAAACTTCTTGCCCTTACGTGATTTCTGTCCAATTTCAGGACTTTTTTTGTATGATTTAATGCATCTTTATATTTTCCTAACTTAGCATAACACTTTGCAAGATTAAAATAATGTTCGGCTGTTTCTTCGTTTACTGCCGCTTCCAGACACAGATCCAATCCTTTATTATCTCTTCCCGAAAGTATCAAAGACAAACCATAGTAGCTTTTGAAGGTCTGGTTTTCTCTGTCCAGATTAAAAGCTTTTCTGAAATATTTAGATGCACGCACAGGGTCACCCAGTAAATATTTCATTCCTTGTTCGAACAACTTTTTCCTGCTGTTTTTTCTATCTCTTTCCTGATCGTCTTCGAAAATCCCCAGATTGCATTCTCGGATGTACTTGTTTCTTGTTGTAGTATCTTTTAGTGTAAGGTATGCTTTTGTAATTTTCAGAAAATAAGGGAGTAACTGTTTTGCTTTTTCCGGAGAAAGATGATCAGGATGATACTGTGAAGCAAGTTTATAGTAAGCTTTTTTTATTTCATCGTCTGAAGCATCTTTTGTAACGCTCAGTATTTCGAAGTATTCCATACTATAATTTTAAAGATGTGATAAAAAAAGTCAAGGGGATTTCTCGTATAACACTTTTATGTTATTGATAATTAATTTCTTGTCTGTTTGAAAAAAATTATATTTGATTCCCTTTTTTGGAAATTAAATATTAAAAATTAAAAAGCAAAATGAATAAAAACACACAGAGCGCACCCCTCCCAACCCCAATTTTTTTAACCACAGAGAGCACAGAGTTTCTATTTGTTTTTTCTCTGTGTACTCAGTGTTTTTTTCTTTTTTAATACACAATTATTCCTCTGTGTCCTCTGTGGTCATTGTTTTTTGAATTTTTAGCGGCTATGCCGTTAAATAAAACCTTGACTATTCAACCGTTTTTAGTAAATTAATAAAAAAAGGAGTCTTTATGAAGGGAAAAAAGGCATGGATTTCATGCCTCGCGTATGTTCCTATATTTTTGATAAGGCATTTGCAAATCAGAAAATTAGAACATAAAGGAAGAATAGATTCTTGCTGTCTTTAAAGATGACTGTTTTTCAAAAACTAAAGATTACAATTCCAATATATACATTTTTTACGGACAAATGAATATTGAGTTTAAAGACAAAAAAATTTTAATGAATAAAAGTGAGATGGGAAAAGTGATTAGGAGACTCTCTTCTGAAATCGTAAAGGATAATCCCGACATTGAAGCTTTGTGTATAATTGGTATAAGAAAAAGAGGAGATGTTCTTGCCAGGAGGTTAGCAAATATTCTGAAGAAATCTACTTCATGGGAAATTAAAGTAGGGGTTCTGGATATAACATTATATAGAGATGATTTAACAATATATGGTCCCAAACCTATTATTGGTTCAACTTATTTTTCCTGCTCCCTAGAAGGCAAGGAAGTTCTGTTGGTCGATGATGTCATTTATACGGGAAGAACAATAAGATCTGCCCTTGATGAGATAATGGATTACGGACGTCCTTTGAGAATAAAACTTGCCGTTATGGTTAATAGGGGAGGAAGAGAACTCCCCATTTTTCCTGATTATACCGGTATTTCTGTAGAGCTGGAAGAGGGGGAAGAAATTCAGGTTCTTTTAAAAGAAACAGACAAAGAAGATAAGATTAAGGTCGTAGAGGTTTTAAATGGGGCTAGATAGGAAGGATTTACTTGGTATTCAAGACTTATCGAGTAATGAGATTAAGGAGATTTTAACCACGGCTGAATATATGGAAGAGATTTTAAAACGGCCTATAAAGAAAGCTCCTACTCTTCGTGGTATTACAGTGGCTAACCTGTTTTTCGAGCCCAGCACAAGAACCTTAAATTCCTTTATTCTTGCAGAGAAAAGACTTTCTGCTGATTCTATTAACTTTTCTGCTGCTTCGTCATCGGTTTTAAAGGGCGAAACATTGCTTGATACGGCAAAAAATATACAGGCTATGGAGGTGGACATAATGGTAGTGAGACATTATGCCCCGGGGAGTCCTCATTTCCTGTCCAAAAGGTTAAGGGCGTCTGTAATAAACGCAGGGGATGGTTGTCATGAGCATCCCACTCAGGCACTGATAGATATTATGACTATAAAGAAGAATTTTTCCGAAATTAAAGGTCTAAAGATCGCTATTATTGGAGACATTAAACATTCCAGGGTTAGTCGTTCGCTGATTTTAGGACTTAACAAAATGGGAGCTGAAATTACAGTATGTGCGCCTCCCACACTTCTACCTCTCTGGCTCGAACCGTTTGGAGTAGAATTTGAGTATAGTTTGGAGAAAGCTCTTCCCGGAAAAGATATTCTCTATATCTTGAGGATTCAAAAGGAGCGACAGGAAGAAAGTTTTATTCCTTCTATCCGGGAGTATATAAAGAATTACTCTATTACATATGAGAAGCTTAAAAGGTTTGCATCGAAGGACGTAGTTATAATGCATCCCGGACCGATTAATAGAGGGATAGAAGTTGAATCGAAGATCGCGGATTCAGAGTATTCTCTCATTTTAAGTCAGGTATCTTCGGGAGTAGCTGTAAGAATGAGTGTTCTTTATCTTCTGTCTCAGAGGAAATTAGATGGATCTAAAGATTAAAAACGTTCATCTTTTTGACCCTTTGAATGGGATTGATGAGGTTGGTACAATCTTAATTGATAAGGGTAAGGTTGTAAAAGATTCAAAATCAAAAGTCGGTCAAGAAATAGATGCAAAGGGATTATATCTTTTCCCTGGTTTTGTCGATGTCCACTCCCATTTTCGAGAACCCGGTGCTGAAGATACCGAAACTATAGAAACCGGGTCGAGGGCCGCTGTTAAAGGAGGATATACAGCTGTATGTTTAATGCCTAACACGGATCCTCCGATTGACAATGAAGGAGTGGTTCGTTTTATAAAGGAAAAAAGTGAAGAAGTTGGTCTTTGCAGAATTTTTTCTATAGGTACTGTTACAAAAGGAAGAAAAGGAAAAGAACTTTCAGAAATGTCTCATCTGTACGAGGCTGGTTGTGTTGCTTTTAGCGATGATGGAAATTGTGTCATGGATTCATCGATAATGCGAAATGCTCTGGAGTATTCCAAGTTATTTAATGTTCCTATAATTGACCATCCTGAAGATATTTCTCTCTCTGGTAAGGGGCAAATGCACGAGGGATCTGTTTCTACCGAATTGGGATTTAAAGGCATACCTGGTGTATCTGAATCGACAGTCGTAGCGAGAGATGTTTTGTTGTCGAAGTTTACAAAGGGAAGAATTCATCTGGCTCATGTTTCAACGGCGGATTCGGTTAAGCTAATTAAAGAGTGGAAAACTGATAAGGTAACTTCAGAGGTTACTCCGCACCATTTGCTTCTCTCGGATGAAGAAGTTAGAGATTTTGATTCGAATAAAAAGATGAAGCCTCCTCTACGGACCCGGTATGATATTGAAGTTTTGCAAAAAGCAATAAAGAAAGGTTTAATAGAAGTTGTGGCGAGCGATCATGCTCCGCATCCCGATTACAAAAAAGAACTTGAGTTTACAGAAGCGGCTTTTGGTGTAACGGGTTTAGAGACTTCTTTCGCGGTTTTGTACACAGAACTTGTTAAAAAAGGAAAGATCACTCTGGATATATTGATTAAAGTTCTATCATCGGCGCCTGCGAAGATATTTAATTTACCTCTCGGAGAGATAAAAGAAGGTGGAACGGCAGATTTTACAATTGTAGATCTTAAGAGCACTTGGCAGGTTACCTCTGAAGTGTTTGCTTCAAAGGCAAAAAATTCTCCTTTTATAGGACGAAAATTAGAAGGTAACGTTAAGTATTGTATAGTTGAAGGGAAAACAGTTTTTAAAAACGGTGATTTTATAAACACGGAAAAATGAAAGAGAAAATCGGTCCAGAATATTTAGAAATTGCAAGTACATTCGATAGCAGACTTATTGACACTCTTGAAGAAAGTATTGGCGAAAAAGTGAGCTTTGAATACTATAAAAATCTTTTGTTGAGATATTTAAAACCGAAATCTATTAAAGCGACTTTTTCCGATTTTATTAACGAGCACAACGTCAAAATATTTGTTGAAGTTGACAATGATGATCTCGCTTATCTCAGGGATATATTTGTTAGATTAAGAGAGGATAAAATATATAAAAAAGATAAGAAATTTTTGTGTGATTTATTCCTTAACGCTTTGGATAAAGGGGAACATTTTTTTGTAATACTTTTATCGGCTTTAATCAAATTATATCCAGGTGGATTGACAGAAGGATTTCAAGACTCTTTAATAATAGGGAAGAATCTTATTGATATTATCTTGGAAGGAATACCAGAGCAAAAAATCGATCCTTTTTCTAAATTATTAACAAAGGAACCTATTTTTCTGGGGTTTCCCGTACGGAATTTAAGCGTCGGTGATTTGAAACGTTTCCTTATGCCTTACGGCTTTACACCTTCTGTGTTTATGAAAGTACATGATATTTTGATAGAGGATTTTACGGAAAGAGAATCCGGCGATATCGTTTCTCTTTTTAAAAATTCGGAACTGACCAGTACTCAGTCTTTAAGAAATTTTCCTTTTGGAGATTTTTTCATTCCTTCCAAAAATATTTTGCAAACTTTGGCAAGGATAGCTTCCGGGAAGGCTGGCAAAGCAAAAAAGAAATTAATGGAAAGGGATAGGGTTCTGGATGGGAAGGACATGAAAGTTCGGGAAGAAACCAACAAGTTTCTTCAAAAAAGTCTTAATAAATTGCAAACTTTGATAGATGTGAGAAATCAAGATTTATCTGTTGTATTGATAAAAGTTCAAGAAGAGATTACGAAACTAGAAGAAACGTTGAAGTTGCACCTTAGAATGGTTCAAGAGCTTAAGAGCTTAGGTGGGGCATTGAAAGATGAAATTGATCAAAATAAGATCCTTCAAGGTATAAGACCCCAGGATATAACTTCTTTGTTGTCGACTGTTCCCGCCTGGCAAATTGAGAAGATGGTGTTGGAGTTTTGGAAGGCGCAACCATTTTTAGCTATCATAAGCCCGGCTTCTGAAAAAGCAATTATTCATTTTCTGCGAAAGACGGAAAGAACGGCTAAAGATAATCGGCTTTTTTCTAAGTTAAGTTCCGGCCAGAAGAGATCATTCTCGCCGGATGTTAAAAAAGTAATTCATAATTATAAGTTGGTTTTTTATGAAGTTCTTGAAGTTATATACGTTCGTGATATTATTGGCAAAATGATAGAGATATGGCCGCCCTCGGTTGATTTTGATAATGCGAGATCAAGACTGACAGCGGATAAAGTGATCCATCTTGTAGGCTTGAATTTGTTGCCGAAAGGCAAGTTTTACAGATTTTCTAAGTCAGGTAAGATTGAGCCTAAGATAGATAAAATAAATCTAGAATTGAAGAAAGAAGTTTCCAAGATTTTGCGAAGGAAATTTTCTTCTCAGGTTTCTACACTTTTTTATGATATAAGGGGATCTACTTTTATGTCTCATCGATTGAGAGATGCCGAAAGAGAAAGATCTATTCTTACATTATTCCAGTCTCGTATTTTTGAGGCTTCAAAGAAAGGGGCTGCTTTTATCTTAAAAGATACCGGAGATGGAGGAATTCTCTGGTTCGGTAGTAATTCCGGGAAGCTTTATAGGAATATTTACAAAACTTCCCAGACAGGATCGGGTTCTGTTGTGCGTTATTCTACGGCACTTGAAGACGAATTTAATATTTTGCCTCATTTAAATAGCGGAGAGATGGCAGTACGAACGGCTTTAAATATGGTGAAAGCTGCCGAAAAGTTCGTTAAGGAAAATTACGTCAAGTACAGGGATTGGTTTGGCGAGATAACAGAAAAAGAAATTTTCCATGAGGGAATTACTTACGCGTTGTTGCCGCCTCAGTTTAAGTCCTTGTTTAGACTGGGTATTGGAATTGCCAGCGGTAGTCCCGGTAAGGATTTGATTTTTACCCCTAATGCTTTCGGAGATCCCGACTTGAATGGTATACTTGTGGACGAGGGAGCCTTGCTTTCTTCGGGTAGAAGTCCTGAACGGTCGGTTATATTAATAGATAACAACACGTTGATAAACTTAATGCTAAACTCTGACGATTATTTGCTTACGGAACCGCTTAAGAAAGAAGATTCCGAAAAAGAAATTGTTATGAAATTGCTTTATCTCTTGAAAACAGAGCAGAAGGATCGTTCATTTTTCTTTGACGGTTTTAGTGTCTCGCCCGTTGGTATTTATCATTTAGACGAACAGGATAAAAGGAAAGCTTTAGAGTTTGATATTCCTGAAGATTTAAAACTTATCGTCAATGAAGATGGGGAACTTGAAGTTAAGAAAGAAAGAATTAAAATAATATATGAAGTCTTACCTGAGGAAGAAGATGGAAAATAAAGTTCAAGGGCTAGGAGAAATTTTAAAAGCGATTAATTCTCCTGATATTGAGATTGACGAGGTTCTTGCGCTTATTATGAAAAATGTTTCCTGTCTTCTTGATGCCGAGGCCTGGTCTTTGCTACTTTTGGATAGAGAAAGAGAGGAACTCGTTTTTAAAGAAGTGGTTGGAGAAAAGAAGGCCGAATTAGAGGGGAAAAGAATGCCGATTGACAAAGGTGTTGTGGGTTGGACGGTAAAAAATAAGAAACCCGCAATTGTTACCGATCCTTACAAGGACAAAAGATTTTTCCAGAATATTGATAAACAGACAGGTTTTGTTACTAATACTATTCTTTCTGTTCCTCTGCTAAGCAAAGGGAAGATTTTGGGTATAATAGAAGCGATAAATAAAAAGGATAAGAAACCTTTCAATGAAGAAGACTTGAGTTTGGTAAGCAATTATGCGGAGCATGCGGCTATTGCTCTTGAGAATGCAAATTTGGTTCAGAATCTAAAGGCAAAGGTTGGTCAATTAACGCTTATTTTTGATATTAATAAAACTATTACTTCCATTCTTGACCTGAATAAACTTTTAAAGAAGAGTGCAGAGTTGATTCAGAAAGCATTTGATTATTATTTTGTTGGAATAGCTCTCGAGGATGGCCCCTATCTAGTACTTAAAGGGTTCTCTGCAAAAGGAAATATCAAACTGGAGAGGAAAATACGAAAGGGTAAAGGGTTAGTTGGGAGAGTAATGAGAAAACAAGAAATAGTCATTTGTCAGAATACGGAAAAAGGGAAATCGTTTACAGATTTTAGTGATGAATTTAAGTCGGAAATGGTTATCCCTATCGAAAAAGGAGGAAAGCTAATTGGTATAACAGTTATAGGTTCTCCTGATATATACGCTTTTAATAAAGGAGAAGCTAAAATCATAAAAGAGGTTTCTTATCAGCTTGGTATAGCTATTGATAATGCAAGACTTTACGAAAAAATAAGATTGGCAACAATCACTGATGAGCTCACCGGTTTGTATAATTCAAGGTATTGCAATGAATATTTGCCTTCGGTCGTGGCAGAATGGAATAAGACGGAGAAAAGGGGAGCTGTGATTTTTATGGATCTGGATTATTTTAAAAATATAAATGATAATTATAACCATTTAATTGGTAGTAGGTTGTTATGTCTCGTGGGTAAAGAGATAAAGAATAAAATAAGAAATGAGCCGCATGTGGGTATCCGTTATGGGGGAGATGAATATGTTATAGTTCTGCGTAAGGTGGACTTAAAAGAGGCGATTGAATTTACTAAGGAGCTTAAAAACTCAATTTCAGGGAAAAAGTTTCGCATAAAGGAGGAAGAAAAAATAATAGAAGTTCGAATTAATGCTAGTTTTGGAATAGCATGTTATCCTACAGATAGTGAGAATTTTTATGATTTACTTCGACTTTCAGATTTGGCAATGTACTATGTTAAAGGAAGAGGCAGAAATAATATAGCTTATGTAAGTGTGGAGAAAGCGATTTCATTAATTGATGAGCCAAAAAATACTTGACAGATATCCCAATCTAAAGTTCCCCGTAACCTTAGCTAAAGTTGATAATCAGTATACTTCTCTTCAGAATAGTATACCTGCTGGTAGTTCAATTGAATTCCTTGATTTAGGAGATGCGGAAGGTATGAGAACTTACGAGAGGACACTCGTTTTCTTGCTTGATTATATTTCTAAAAAAGGAGAAGTTACGATTAAAATAGAACATTCATATGGTAATGCTATATTCGGTAGATTCTTGAAAGGGAATCTGAATTTGAAATCAGTTAAAAACCAAATGAAAGATTTAATAAGTATGAATAAACGTATTGAAAGAACGATGCTCCCGAAGTTAGAAGCCATACATTGTCTATCCGGCAGGGAAGATGATATAAATATTCTTAAAAATCTTGCAGTATCTTATATCCCAGTTTATAAAATCGATGGGTTTTCGGCTTACTTTGCCGGCCCTCTTTTGCCGAGTACTGGATTTATTTCAACTTTTGACCTGAAACCTGTAAAAGGAGGATTTTTACTAATTCTCCCGTCTAAAGAGAATCCATCCACTGTTGGAAGTGTCGAGAAAAGAAAGAAACTTTTCAATGCCTATAGAGAGGCGGAGGAAGAAGCGGAAATCTTGAAAATCTGGGGTGTGTCTCAGCTTAATCAATATATTATAAGAGGAGAAATATCGGAGATTTTGAAGATTGCAGAAGTTATCCATAGCGAAAAAATAACCGCTATTTGCAAAAAAATCATTGGAAGAAAAAAGAAAGTACGAGCTGTCTTGGTGGCTGGTCCTTCTTCTTCCGGTAAGACAACTTTTTCCAAAAGACTTGGCATTCATTTACGCTTACACGGCATCGAACCTGTTTATGTGTCACTTGACGATTACTTTCTTGAAAGAGATGAAACTCCTTATTATAAAGACGGTACACATTTTTTTGATGCTTTTTCCGCTTTGGATATTGATTTGTTCAGAAAACATATTCGTAATGTATTAAAGGGAAAGGAAGTGGAAAGGCAATGTTTTAATTTCAAAACGGGCAGGAGAGAAAAAAGCGGAGAAGTTATAAAGCTGAATGATAATAGTATGCTTATTATTGAAGGCTTGCATTGCTTTAATCCGGCATTAATGGAAAATATTACTTCAGAGACTTTTCTTATATATGTTTCTCCCTTAACCCAGGTAAATATTAATCGTGTAAATAGAATTCCGACAAGAGACCTCAGGCTTTTAAGGCGGGTTTTCAGGGATACCAGATATAGAGGTTATAACGCAGAGTATACTTTAAAAAAATGGGAATCGGTGAAAGATGGCGAAGAACAATTCGTTTTCCCTTATCAGGAAAGAGCCGATGTAATGTTTAACTCGGCACTTGTTTATGAGCTTTCGGTCTTGAAGATTTTTCTCGGGACACCTTTAAGATGTGTTCCTACCAGTTCTCCTTATTATTGTGAGGCGCTCAGGCTTTTAAATTTTCTGGATCATTTTCTTAATATTTCGGAAAAAGAAATACCACAAACTTCTATACTGAGGGAATTTATAGGAGGAAGTGCCTTTTTTTACTAAAAGCGGCCTCCCCGGCCCTGTAAGTTATCTGTTTGCATTTCTGAATCTTAGGGAAAGTAATGTATCATTTTCCTTAACTGTAATCTTTACATTGTGTTGATTAAGAATTAATCTGATAAGAGGTATATCTAAATATTTTATATCTGAGTTTCCTGTTAACGGATTATCAAATTGAAAGATAGACACGTTCTCCAGAGCCGAGAAATCATCTATTAAAGACTTAAAACCTCTAAAATTAAGATATATATACCTATTTTTTTTCTCTAATTCGACCCATGCATCTTTCATTTTTTCCTTCATGCCAATTGTAAATAACTGCTTAAGTGATTTAATTAACCACTTATAATTACCAAAGATAAAGATTTTTTTTTCTTTAATATTTAACTGGAAAGAAACGTTGTTTAAATCCGAAATTATTTTATTTAAAACTGATTTAAGGTCTATTTTTTCGTTAACTTTAATGGTTTCTTCTGTCACTATTTCAGCAATATCCAGAAGCTTTTCTACCATGTCTTTCATTTCCAAGGATGAATTATAAATTGCTTCTGCCATCTCTTTAGCATCTTTCTGAAGGTCTTTCTTGTCTTTTAAAATATACGATATGCCCAGAATGGGGGTGAGCGGCGTTCGGAGGCGATGCGATAAGCCGGATACGAAATTGGCATTAACTTCCTGCAGATATTTTAACCTGTCAAGTTCTACCCTTTCTGTGATGTCATTAATCTGTATAATTAAATATTCTTTTTCTATGCCGGAAGAACTTATTTCCTTGGCTTTAGACAATTCGAAGTTTAAATGTGACTCCTTACCGTTTGTACGAATAACAGCTGCAAAATGACCTCTGTTTTTAATAACTTCGATGTTATCTAAGATCTCCTTGTAAGGTAAAACTTCTTTCAGATATTTCCCATCAGTGCCTTTTATATGGAGCATCTTTTCTGCTGTCGGGTTAGTTTTTGTGATGATGCCTGTATCATCTAAAATTATTATACCTCCAGGTAAAGAGTTTATAATGGAATTCAAAAATTCTTCTGATTTCGAAAGCCTTTCGCTAAGAAGAGTCATCTTAAGTTCGGAAGAAACCTGAGCTGCCAGTTGTTCTATTATTTCTTTGCTCCTTTCGTTGTAGTCTCCGCCGCGACTATTAATCACTTCGATTACACCAATGGTCTCTCCGTCTATAATGAGTGGTGCCGCAAGCAGAGATTCTGTACTAAAGCCCGTTTGCTTATCAAATTTATCCGCATATCCGGAGCTTTTTGGTCTGTTAACCACAAAAGACTTTCCTTCTCTGGCAGTTCTCCCGGCTATTCCTTCTCCGATTTTTATTCTTTTCCCCTGTAGATTCTTGGCTTCAGGACCGTTGACAATCTTGAAAACAAGTTCATCTGTGTCATGATCGACGAGAAATAAAGTCGCAGCTTCACTTTGAAGTACTTCCTGCGAAAGATCGAGAATCCCTCTCAAGAGTTCATTAAGATTCTCGCTCTCAGTTATCTTTCCCCACTTCTTCTCTAATTGCATTTTTTTCCAATAAGTGTACTACTTTATCCCACAGAAGCTCTAAATCCGGAGGTTTTGTTATAAACTCGACATCTAATTTGCCTTTAGCAATAATTTCTACATCTTCTCTTAAATGTTCATATGCTGTACAAATAATTACAGGAAACTTATAACCTCTTTCGATTAAATTCTGGAGAACTTCTAATCCATGTTTTCCTCCCATTTTAATGTCGAGTACAACAAGGTGATAATTGTTTTTACTGAGTTTCTTGGTTACTTCAAACCCATTATCCGCTGTGTCGACCTCGAAACCTTTAAGTTTAAAAAACTCTTTAAATAAATATAAAATGGAAGGAACATCATCAGCTACCAATACTTTAGCCATTTTTTCCTCCTTTTTTTGGTAGTTCAATTGTAAATTCTGTTCCTACGCCTTCTTTACTATCAACAAAAATTCTCCCTTTATGCGCAGAAACAATTCTCTGGACGATTGAGAGCCCCAGACCTGTTCCATTTTTCTTGTTGGTTACAAAAGGCTCGAAAATTTCATCTCTTTTAGATTCAGGAATACCTAAGCCATTATCTGTTACCTTTGTTATTATATTACCGTTTTTCTCGCTCAAATTGATATCTATTTGTCCGCCTTCGTTTAATGCGTCACACGCATTGTTGATTAGATTATCGAAAACTCTCCTGAGTTTATCTTTGTCTGCTTTAATTTCATAATTTCTTCTATCGTGTTTAAATTTGATTTTAGCTTTCTTCTCTTTTATATTTTTAGACCTTTTGAAATCCCTCGCAACTTCACTCAGAAAAGCCGCATAATCGAATTCTTCAGAATTTAACTCCTGGTCCTTTGAGAAATCGAGCATATCTCCTATTAATTCATTTATTCTATCTGTATTATTTAAAATTTCTTTTCCATATTTCTTCCCCTTCTCATCTTTAGAAGACAGTATAAGTAACTGAGCTAAACCGCTAACAGCACCGAGTGGATTTCTTAAATCGTGTGCTATTTGAAGGGTTAATTTGCCCAATCGGTTTATCCTTTCTGATCTCTCCATCTCTTTTTCCATTCTCTTTCTTTCGGTTATGTCGTTGAATATAACTATTGCACCTTGTTTGCCTTTACTTTCATTCTTGAAGTAAGCAAGGTTGATTCCCCAGTATCTGCCTTTATTCATTTTTACAAGATTCCTGTTTTCCCCTGGATTTCCAAACTCTTTAACACATTCTTTCAAAATCGGAATGATATTATCATCTGTTTTTACAAGTTCCTGTGCTTTAGGATTTATCAAACGTATAATAGCTTCCCCATACACGTCTTCAAAGACCGCAATTCCGGTGTTTATAGAGTTGATGACTCCCCTATAAAAATGTTGGATATCTCTTTTCTCGCGTTCCTCACTTTCTTTGACCGTTTCAATCCTTTCCCTCATAATTTTGTTCCATAAACTGCTGATGAAAGCGGTCAAAAGCAAGAAAACGAGCTTTAATAGGAAAACCGGATCTTGAATGTTGAAACTTTCCCTTTGCTGAGTTAGCCATATGTAGATGCCGGCGCTTGCGATTGTAATTGCTAACGATGCACCTATACCCGATGAAATCGAAGCCATCATTATGGTGAGGAAATAAAAAATATAATAATCTGAACTTATGCTTCCGGTGAAATAAAAAACAGTAGAGACGACTACAATATCAAAAAGAAATAAAGAAAATAAGATCAACTGCTTATTTAAAAGCGATGGTTTCCATATTCGTAGAGTTATATTAAGAGCAAAATATAGAGAAGCTATTACATAAACGATGCCAATTCTGGTAACTTCTTCCGTAGCATAACCTGCAATTAAGATTACGGAAAGCAAAACAAGCCACCTGAATACTAAAAAAACATCTAAATCACTGGACTTCTTTAATTTTATCATCATATTTAAATTACTATAAAAGAAACATTCCAATCATTAAGATATTGATTGTCAGTCACATGGATGTGTAAATATATCTTTATATATCGCAACTAGAATGAACAAGTGTAGAATATACTTGACAAAATATCTATTAAATATATATTGATTCAAGGTGTCGAAATGCTTTGAGGTATGTTAGGAGGTATTATGGCTAATAAAGTACTTATTGTGGATGACGATGAGAAGCTTTTAAAGGTATTGAGTGAGGCGTTAGAGAAAGAAGATTTCATTGTGTCGACGGCCACAACAGCAGAAGAAGGACTGGAGAGATTCAAGGAAATTGATTTTGACGCGGTGCTGGTCGATCTTGTTCTCCCGGATATGGACGGGATAGAATTGCTCAAAACAATAAGAAATATCGATTCTGATTTTCCTGTAATAATGATAACAGGGCACGCTTCCATCGATCTTGCTGTAAAGGCAATGCGTATGGGGGCTTTTTATTTCATCGAGAAGCCCGCTTCTACAAAAGCTATATTAGAAATACTTAAAAGAGCTATAGAACAGAAAGAGCTAATATTGAGCTATCAGTCTTTGAAACGGACAGCCGAGGAGAAATTTCGTTTTTCTGGCATAATAGGAAAAAGCAAGCAAATGCAAGAAATTTTTGATTTAATCGAGCGTGTAGCTTCCGCAGAAGCGACGGTACTAATACAGGGAGAGTCGGGTACCGGCAAAGAATTAGTCGCAAAAGCTATACATTTTAACTCTCCGAGGAAAGAAAATCGATTTGTTGCTATAAACTGTAGTGCTCTGCCCGAATCTTTGCTGGAAAGCGAGTTATTCGGATACGAGAGGGGAGCCTTCACTGGAGCTAATAAGAAAAAGAAAGGGCTTTTCGAAATTGCCCACAAAGGCACGATTTTCCTTGACGAGATCGTTGAAACTTCGCCCGCGTTTCAGTCAAAACTTCTACGGGTATTAGAGGACAGGACTTTCTACCCGGTAGGGTCTACAGAGGAAAGAAGAGCTGATACAAGAATTCTTGCAGCCACAAATAAAAATATCGAAGATACAGTAGCAGAAGGAAAATTCAGAAAAGATCTATATTATCGTCTCAATGTGGTCAAAGTATCTTTGCCTCCTTTGCGGGATAGAAAAATCGATATTCCATTGCTTACTCAGAATTTCTTGAAAACTTATGCTGATAAAAACCGTAAGAATATTGTGGGAGTTTCCGATGAGGCGATGGAGGTATTGATGCGTTACTCCTGGCCGGGCAATGTCCGGGAGCTTGAAAATGCTATTGAAAGAGCAGTGATTCTATGTCAGGAGCAAACTATACTTGCGGAACATTTACCTGAGAGAACAAGTAGAAGCGAAGAACTTGAACCTTCCAATATTCTTGAATACGAAGCGGCAAAAGATTCTTTCGAGAAAAAATACCTCAGGAACTTATTGAAGCAGACAGAGGGAAATGTTACAGACGCAGCCAGAATCGCCCAGATGACCAGGCAGAATATTTATCTTAAATTAAAGAGGTATGAGATCAATCCCAAGATTTATTATCCCAGAGAATAAAGGAGGTATAATGAAGAAGATATTTTACATAGTATTCCTTGTTTTATTAATTAAATGTGCTTCTCCTGGAGATATTAATATGTTATCCGCAGAGGCAACCGGTACATCACGCGATTATCAACTTGCCATAGAAAAGGCAAAGATGGATGCAAGACTCGAAATGACTCAGCAGCTTAACGCGTACGTTCAGGCATTGATAAAAAAATTCGATGAAGAAGTTGGCTTAACTGAAGACTCAGAACTTCTCGGCTTGTATTCCAAAACCGCTAAAATAGTTGTTGATCAATCGCTGGTGGGCTCTCATATTAAGAAAAAAGACGTAAAACAGGAAGGCAATATCTACAAAGCTTATGTTGTGATGGAAGCGCCTCTTGGTCAGGCAAAAAAGCGACTGCTGGAGCAGATAAAAGCCAGCGATGCTCTTTATGGAAGATTCGCGGATTCTGAATCTTTTAAGGAACTCGAAGAAGAAGTAGAGAAAGAAGCAGAATAGAACGCATTAGTGAATCAAAAGAGAATCTACGGTTTCTTTTTCTAGGGAGGCGATTTCTTTCTCTGTAATATTTTCTTTCTTTGTTCTCACGCTTACTTTTACGCATTTTTCTGTTCTTTTTTTACTGTATCTGATGCATATAGAAGAGGAGATGTCTATATCTTCGGGGTTTTTACTGTTTTTGAGTACGGCGATTGGGCTGCCGAACCCTACTCCCTCTATTAAGTAATCCTTATCGTCGGCCAGGGATTCTATTATCTGGTTTTCCTTTTCGTTCCTTCCGACGATTAACTTTGCACCGCTTTTGAGTCTGAAGTGACGTCCGAAATGAAGTAGTTGTAACTCGGGTATGCTATCTTCATTATGTTCAAATGCATCGCTTAATCTAATTGAAAAATCAAGGTCAGTTAAATAACACCCACCCGCAGGAGAAGGATATTCCGTTATGCCGAGTTCTTTAGCTTTTCGTATCTGAGGTTTTCTGCTTCTGCCTTCAAAAGCGTAAAGATTATCTCTTTTAATCCATCCTTTTTCTTCGGGAATTGTGGAAGTGAGAAGTTTAGCTGAAAGAGGACGGAGAAGAAAACCTTCGACACCGGCTTCTTTTTCAATCAATTCCATAACCTTTTTTCTTTGGCTCATAGGACGCTGCCCTAGAACCTCGCCACTTACCAGGAAAGACGCTCCGATTTTTTCCATAAAGTCCTGCGCTTTTTTCATTATGAAAATCTTACAATCTATACACGGATTCATGTTTTTTCCGTAGCCGTTTTTTGGTTTTTTAACTATTTCTATATAGTCTCTTCCGCCGTGAGAAAATTCTATTGAAATACCTAATTTGCGAGCAGTTTTTACTGCGCCTATTTGTTCTTCGTCTTCAGTATAATAAAATGGCAAAACAAAATGAAATGCAGTAACATCTATTCCTTGATTTTGAATGATTTTGACGGCTAATATGCTATCCAGTCCGCCGGAAAATAAACCTACAGCCTTTATTTTGCTTTCTCCCCTTTTATTATTGTTCCCCCGCCAACAAGCACATCATCCTGATAAAATACGACAGCCTGACCGGGTGTTATTGCACTTTGCGGTTCTTTGAATTTAACAAGAGTAGTGCCATTCTTATAGGGTGAAATAAATGCCTTTGCCTCTTTGTGACGGTAGCGTATTTTAGCTTTTACTTCCAGTTTATCGTTAAGGTTTTCAATTGACACCCAATTAACTTTATTCGCCAGTAGTTCATCTTGAAAAAGATCTTCTTTTTTCCCTAAGATAATCGAGTTGTTTTCTCTATCTATACGGGTAACGTATAGAGGCATACCTTTTGCTATACCAAGACCTCTTCTCTGTCCTATAGTGTAGTATTGAATTCCTCTGTGTTTGCCTAGAACATTTCCTTCTTTGTCGAGAATTTTTCCAGGTTTTTCTTTTCCTTCGAATAGACAGGATATATCTCCCGAAAAAAAATCCTGGCTTTCTTTTTTTTCTTCTACAGGTAGATTCATTTCTTTTGCGATTTTTCTAACTTTTTCCTTGGTATAATCTCCGAGCGGAAAGATACATTTCGCTATCTGCTCCTGCGATAATGAATAAAGAAAATAGGATTGATCTTTTTTCTTATCTTGCGCCGTTAGTAGAATATAACGTTCTTTTTCTTTATCGAATTTATTTCTTACGTAATGACCGGTAGCTACCCGGTCAAACTTGATACCCAGATCATTTGCCTTTTTTAGAAGTAAGCTTAGTTTTACCATTCTATTACATAAAACACATGGATTGGGTGTTTTACCTGAAAGGTATTCATTTATAACATAGTCGAGAACAATATCACGGTATTCCCTGTGCAGGTCGATTACGGTCAATGGAAAACCGAGGTGGCTGGCTACTTTTTTAGCGTCTTCGATGTCCTGTTTTTCTCCGGGTCCGTAACATGCATGGGATCCCTCGGCAGGATCAATACATTCTTCTCCGTCCCAAATTTTCATTGTAACACCGGTGATTTCATAACCTTTTTCCTTAAGAAGAGCACACGTGACCGAAGAATCCACGCCTCCGCTCATTGCGACAAGAACCTTTTCTTCAGGCATACCGGAGCATTTCTTCCAGAGCTTTCCTCGATGCGCTTATAATATCATTGGGGAGAGTTATTTCATGTTTTTCTTGGTTTAAAGCGTTGTAGACGTCTTCCAAATGGGTTAGTTTCATGTCGGAACAAATTTTTGGCACTCCCGCAGTATAAAATTCTTTGCCCGGGTTCTCTTTTTTTAATCTGTACAGGATTCCCTCTTCAGTACCTATTAGAAACCTTTTCGCATCGGACTTTTTTGCGAATTTGATCATTCCGGAGGTAGATAGAACTTCATCAGCGATATCGATAACTTCCGGTCGGCATTCGGGATGCACTAAAAGCAGGGCTTCCGGAAATTTCTTTTTTGCCTGTAGTACTTCTTCTTTCGATATACTGTCGTGAACGTAGCAAAAACCATCCCAGAGTATAATTTTCTTATCCGTAAACCGCTTAACATATGAGCTAAGATTTTTATCCGGGATGAAGATGATTTCGTCCGCTTTGATATTTTTTACAACTTTTACCGCATTAGTCGAAGTGCAGCATGCGTCGCTTACGGCTTTTACATCAGCGTTAGTGTTTACGTATGAGACTACCTTCGCATTTGGATGTTTTTTGCTCATTGCTAATACGTCTTGCGGGGTTATCATATTAGCCATAGGACATCCTGCTTCCTCTCTCGGCATTAAAACTTTCTTATCCGGAGAGAGAATTTTTGCGGTTTCTGCCATAAATCTTACACCGCAGAAAACAATTATTTCTGCGTCAGTGGTATTTGCTTTTCTCGACAGATCCAGTGAATCTCCGAGGTAGTCGGCAATTTCCTGGACTTCGCCCCGCTGATAATTATGGACCAGTATAACGGCATCTTTTTTATCTTTTAACTCTTTTATCTTTTCTATGTAATCCATTATTACCTCAGACCCGAAGCAGAGGAAATTTTCTTAGCAAGAGAAGCACGGTTCATCGTAAAGAGATGAATACCGTCGACTCCGTGTTTTATCAAATCTTCTATCTGTTTTACGGCGAATTCTATTCCGGCTTTTTCCATATCCATATCATTGTCACGGTATTTATCTATTATTGATACTAACGCTGAAGGAACCGTAGCATGGCTCAGTTTTATCATTTTAGATAAAAGTTTTGCTTTAAAAACAGGCATAATACCGGCAGAAACGGGAATCTTAATTCCCATTTCACGTATCTTATCTAAATATAGGTAGAAAAAGTCATTTTTAAAGAACATCTGGGTTATTACAAAAGATGCACCGGCTTGGATTTTTCTGGATAAATTTTTTATATCTTTTTCTAAAGAATATGCCTCAGGGTGGCCTTCGGGATAACCTGCTACTCCCAAACAAAATTTATCCTTATGGGATTTTATATACGCTGTTAAATCACAAGCGTATGAAAAATCACAAGAAGTAGATTTAGGATTTCTGTCTGTTGGTATATCTCCGCGGAGAGCAAGGATATTTTCAATCCCTTTTCGGCTTATTCTTCTTAATATTTTATCAATATTGCTTTTTTTTGTATCGACGCAGGTCAGATGCATAAGAGGTTCCATTCCACAGGTATTTTTTATTTCACTTGATATCTCGATGGTCCCGTCTTTCGTTTTTCCCCCGGTTCCGTAAGTAACACTTATAAAATCAGGAGATATCGATTTTAAATCTTTTATAGTTTCCAATATTGCGTCTAGCTTTACTCCCGGTTTAGGAGGAAAGACTTCACACGAGAAAACGATTTTTTTATTTTTATAAATATCTCTTATTTCCATATTCTTTAACCCATTTACCTGATTATATTAACAAAGTACAGATAGTCAAGGAGATATGTAATTTTTTTAACCACAGAGAACGTTTATAATGAGAAAAAGTCTTGATTCTTCAGGGGGTGGCAATATTCTTCTGACAACTTGACTAAGTTCCAGAAGGTGGTTGGGTCTCTGTTGGG
>CAYQMH010000004.1:0-74971 GCA_964418485.1 uncultured bacterium
GGGTTGCCCCGTTTCTTTTAGCTTCAACTCTTGAACTTATTATTTCTCAGCGATTGATAAGAATGATTTGCTCCAAATGTAAAGTCCCTGTGGAGATTTCAGAAGAAGATATGTTAAAACAGGGTTTTGATCCGGGGAACTTAAAAGGAAGTAAAATATTCCATGGAGCCGGTTGTGAACACTGTAAGAAAACAGGTTATAAAGGTAGATTAGGCCTCTTTGAGGTTATGCCTATTAGTTCTACTATCAGGAAAATGATTATCGAGGGTGCCACTTCTGATGATATAGAAGCTCAAGCCTGTAAAGAAGGTATGAGCAGTTTGCGTGATGAAGGAATAAAGAAAATTCTTGGTGGGTTAACGACTCTTGATGAAGTGGGTAGAGAGACACAGGTAAGATAATAATGGAAAAGCTTGGTGAAATTTTAGTTCAAGCGGGTAAAATAACTCCTGAGCAATTAAACGTAGCCCTACGGAAGCAAAAGAGCGTAGCTAAAAGGCTCGGAGCCGTACTTATCGAAGAAGGATTTATTTCAGATAGCGAACTGGCTAAAACACTTTCTTTGCAGTTTAAGGTTTCTTCTATCGATATTAAACCTGAAGATGTTGATCGAAGTTTGACTTCTTTGATTCCGCCGGACATGGCGCAACGATATCAGGTCTTCCCAGTTAAGAGGAAGGGTAAAAAACTAATTTTGGGTGTAGTTAATCCCGGTGATTTAGAGGCGATAGATGCTGTCGAATTTAAGACCGGTTTAAAAGTCGAAACAGTAGTTGTAACTTTCTGGAAGATGAAAAAACTTCTTGATCAATTCTATCCCGTTACTAAAGAAGTAGATAGGATAGAGAAGAAAGAGGAGGTAGATGATCAATTTGTATTTGCCGAGGACAGTGTTGAGAATATTTTTATCAGAAAATCAGAGTTAGAAGAAGAGGAGGAAGATTGGAGGACAGAGGCTCAAGAGAAGCCTGTAATAAAACTCGTTAATTATTTGATTACTTCGGCCGTAAAAAAGGGTGCGTCCGATATCCATATTGAGCCGTACGAGAAAGCTCTTCGTATAAGATTTAGAATCGATGGAGTCTTGCAGCAGGTAGCCGAACCCCCCTTTAGATTGAGGAATGCTATTTCTACCAGAATAAAAATAATGACAGGGACTATGGATGCTTCTGAGAGAAGACTTACTCAAGATGGTAGGATAAAAATAAGGGTTGAAGGTAAACCGATTGATCTACGTGTTAGTATTATACCCACTGTTTTTGGCGAGAAAGTTGTTATGAGAATACTCGATCCTTCATCTCTTATGTTAAATATGGAAGATCTCGGTTTTGAGCCGGATGCGCTTGTGAAATTTCAGAAAGCCATTTCCAGACCTTATGGTTTGATTCTTGTTACTGGCCCAACAGGAAGCGGAAAATCTACTTCTCTGTATTCCGCTCTTTCCGCGTTGAATAAGCCTGAAGTTAATATTATGACCGTAGAGAATCCGGTTGAGTACAATCTTAAGGGGATTAATCAGGTTCAGGTCAATCAGGATATAGGATTCGATTTCCCTGATGCTCTGCGAGCTTTCTTAAGGCAATCTCCGAACATAATACTCGTTGGAGAGATCAGAGAAATAGATACCGCATCTATTGCTATTAGAGCAGCTCTAACGGGCCATCTTGTTTTATCGACTCTTCATACTAATGATGCTCCCAGTGCCGTGAATCGTTTGATAGATATAGGTATAGAACCCTTTTTAATAGCCAGTTCTTTAAATTTAATACAAGCACAGAGGCTCTTAAGGAAAGTATGTAAGAACTGTAGGAAAAAGATAGATATTACTCAGGGTGATAAAGTTGAGATTTTGAAAACTATGGGTTTATCAGAAGAAGATATGAGGAATAGTGATATTTATGAAACCGGAGATGGATGTCCCGAGTGTAATTCCAGTGGTTATAGGGGTAGAATCGCGGTAACCGAGGTTATGCCTATTTCAATGAATCTAAGGCAGATGATTCTAAAGGGAGCTTCTACCGATGAATTACGGAATGCTGCCGGTAATGAAGGTATGCGAACTCTTAGAGAAGATGGGCTCGTTAAATTGAGAAAAGGTTTTACAACTATTGATGAAGTTCTAAGGGTAACTGTTGAATCTTAAATTTTATAGAGGAGTTATGTTATGGATTATGATATGAAATCCTTACTCGAAGAGATGGTTAGTAGAGGTGCAACCGATCTTCATCTCACAACTGCCGCCCCTCCCATGTATCGAAAAGATGGAGCATTGGAGAAATCTAATTATGCGCCGCTTTCTCCGACTGATTTAGAAACGTTGGTTTATTCGATATTAAATGATGAACAAAAGAAAAAATTTGAAATGAAAAAAGAACTCGATTTAAGTTTTGGAGTTCCGGGTCTTTCCAGATTCAGAGCAAATGTTTTTTATCAAAGAGGTCAAGTTGCCTGTGCGGTGAGAACGATTCCGTTTAAAATCAGAACTTTTCAACAGTTGGGATTGCCTCCTGTTATTGCCGATATGGCAAATAAACAGAAAGGTCTTATATTGGTTACTGGGCCAACAGGCTGTGGTAAATCAACTACTCTTGCGGCTATAGTTGATAAAATAGATAGAGAGCGAAAAGTTCATATCGTTACCATTGAAGACCCAATAGAATACCTTTTTAGACATCAAAGAGCCATTGTGAACCAGAGACAGGTGGGTTCGGATACGGATGGCTTCTCAATTGCGTTGAAATATATCCTCAGGCAGGATCCCGATGTAGTTATGATAGGAGAAATGAGAGATAGAGAGACTATGGAGGCTGCGCTAAATGTCGCTGAAACAGGACACCTTACAATTGCAACATTGCATACAAATTCAGCGGTTGAATCTATTTCAAGAATAGTTGATACTTTCCCTCCCGAGAGACACGGCCAGGTTAGAGCTCAAATAGCGTTTGTCCTTATCGGTATCGTTACTCAAAGTTTGATCCCAAAGAGAGCTGGTGGTAGAGCTTTAGCTGTTGAAGTTCTGTATGGAACGCCGGCTGTTAAGGCTTTAATAAGAGATAATAAAACGCATCAATTATACTCAAACATTCAAGCGGGACAGAAATTCGGTATGATTACCATGAATCAATCGCTTTACAAATTATACATGGAACACGAAATAAGTCTGGAGGATGCAATATCTTACTCGCGCGAACCGTCAGAACTTGAAGAAATGATAGCTAAAAAACAAACAATTTTACATTAAGGGGGGTAAAAGATGCCTGATTATCTATGGAAAGGTAGAACGCCAAGTGGCTCTATAGAAAATGGAGAGATTACTGCGGAAAACCCTGCTGAAGTTCAGAGAATATTGAGAGAGAGAAAGATTGTTCCTACTTCGATACGCTCTAAACCGAAGGAAATAACTCTTCCCTTTTTAAAAGGTAGGGTCTCAAACAGATCTATTACTGTTTTTACAAGGCAGTTTTCCGTTATGATTAATGCTGGTTTGCCTTTAATAAAATGCCTTGATATTCAGGTCGCTCAGGTCGAATCGGAAAGATTTAAAGGTATACTTAAAGATTTAATCTCGGCAGTTGAAGGAGGTTCGACTTTAGCTGATTCTTTGAGAGAGCATAAAGAAATTTTTGGAGATTTATATGTGAATATGGTCGAGGCCGGAGAAAAAGGAGGGTCTCTTGCTACTATTCTTGCAAGGCTTGCCGATTATCTGGAGAAAGCAGATGCTATAAAAAGAAAAGTAAAAGGCGCGATGGTTTATCCCGCTGCTATTGTTATAGTATCTGTAGTCGCTGTCGCTATTTTATTGACCTTTGTGATTCCAACATTTGCAACGTTGTTTAAAGATCTTGGAGGTCAATTACCTTTACCCACAAGAATAGTTATCGCTTTGAGTGATTTTTTAAGAAAGTATTTCCTTCTCATAGTGGCTGTGATAATAGGTTTAATTATTGCTGTCAGATATTATTACAAAACTGAAGTTGGGCGTCTTCAGATTGATTCTCTTATGATAAAGGTTCCGATATTCGGTACTTTGATAAAGAAACAAGCGATTGCCAGATTTTCCAGGACTCTTTCAACTCTTCTTTCGTCAGGTGTCAATATACTCGACGCTCTTGAGATTACATCCGGAACTACCGGTAATAAATTGGTCGAGAATGCGGTTCTCAGATCTCGAACTTCAATAGCACAGGGAGAATCTATTGCGGATCCCTTAAGTAAAGAAAAAGCCTTATTCCCGCCAATGGTCGTGCAAATGATTACAATAGGAGAACAAACAGGGGGTTTGGACGAAATGCTTTCAAAAGTAGCAGATTTTTATGATGACGAAGTGGATCAGGCAGTTGCCAATCTCATGAATGCCCTTGAACCTCTTGTTATAGTGGTCCTTGGAGGTGTTATAGGCGGTATGGTTATGGCTATGTATCTTCCTATTTTCAAAATGGCGCAGCAGTTTATGTAGTAGATAAGGTTTTCGTGAGCCGGACTAAGAGATATTGCCTTTATAGAGCTATTTTATTTTCTCTTATATTTTCCTTGATTTTTGTCTTCAGGGAAAGAGGGAAAAATTTTTACCCTTTAGTCATTATTTTTTCTGTTTTTATCGTAGATGAAGTACTTGTTTTTTATATTTTACGAAAGGTGAGGTTGTATAATTTTTTATTAGATGTAACATATGTTTCTTTTTTTATTGTTTTTACAGGGTCTGCTTTAAGTCCGTTTGTTTCTTTTTATCTTCCTTTTATAGTCTTAAGTGCTTATCTGCTTTTCCCTGTGGATTCCTTTATTGTGAGTGGTTATTCGATATTGTCTTTTGGTAAGATATCGTTATTTTTTACGGAAAAGATTCCTGCCGGTTTGGTTCTTATAAATCTACCTAAAGTTCCACCCCAGGATGTTGTTTTGATTGAATTTGTTGTACTTTCTTTTGCTTTTATTTTTACAGCTGCGGTTTCTTCTCTGGTTGTTGAAGTTTTAAGGGAGCAACTCCACATAGTTAGGGTTCACATTTCTGATATAGTAGAAGCAATTGATTACGGTATTGTCACAGTAGACGAAGTAGGTCGCATTTTATGGAGTAACTCTAAAGCTTCCGATTTCCTTGGAATTTCACTTTCGCCAGGGAAAGTACTTTTGGATATTATAGTTGGTACTTTTAAAGAGCCTATCGAGAGAATATTAAGGGGAGAAGAAAAACAGTTGGAGTTCGAAGACGAAGATAAAGTATTTATGGTTAGAAATAGTGATTTGTTTGATGGCAAAGGAACTATTTTAATGATTAACGATAGAACTGAGGAAAAAGAGATGGAAAAGAAAATGCAAATGAGAGATAAACTTGTAACTCTCGGTAATTTCGCTGCCAATCTTGCCCACGAAGTCAGAAATCCCGTTTCTTCAATTAGGGCTTCAGCCGAATTGATTGGTTTTTCCGGGGAAGGTAAGAAAGATAAAAATAAAAAGCTCAGGGAAGTTATAATGAAGGAATCTGACAGATTGGATTATCTGGTTGAAAGTTTCCTGGATTTTACTAAGAGTTTTGATTTGACGAATAAAGATATTGAAGTTTACAAACTTATTAATGAGGTGATAAGTGAGTTAAAAGAAAGTAAATATTTTAATAAAAATATTAAGTTAAGGAACGAAATGATAAGTGGTTTTACGGTAAAAGGGGACTATAATCTTTTAAAAAGTGTTTTTTTGAATCTTGGTGTTAATTCTTTAAAAGCAATGTCAAATGATGGCGATGTCGTTTTTGGAGTGAAAGAAGAAAATAATAAGAAAATGCTCTTTGTGAAGGATAATGGTTGTGGTATTAAAGATAAAGATTTAAATAAAATATTTACTCCTTTTTATACGCGTTTTAAAGAAGGTTTTGGTTTTGGGCTTCCGATAGTGAAAAAAATAGTAGAGTTGCATAACTGGAAAATTGAGTTTGATAGTGTTACCGGCGAGGGTACGGAGATAAGAATTATTATATGAACGGAAAAATTTTGGTAATTGACGATGAAGTTAGCATTTTAGAAGTTGTTAAACTCGGATTAGAAGAGGTTGGCTTTAAGGTAGATGCTTTTTCGGACCCCATTGAGGCTTTGAATAGATTTTCTGAAAGTAATTACGACGCTGTTTTAAGTGATATAAATATGCCTGAAATGTCGGGTCTTGAAGTCCTTCACAGGTGCAAGAAAATAAATCCTGAATCGGTAGTTATACTTATAACTGCGTATTCTTCGATAGATTCAGCTATAGAAGCAATAAGAGGAGGAGCTTTAGATTATATAAGAAAACCTTTTAGAATGGAAGAATTGATTTTGAGGTTAAATGAAGCATTGGATAGAGTAAGGATTAAAAAGAGCCTGAAAAATCTTCGCGAAGAAAAGCTTGAAGAATTCAGGATTATCGGCGGTAATGATAAAATGAAGCAAATAAGAGACAAAATAAAAAAAGTTGCCGGAGCGACTTCTCCTATTCTTATTTACGGAGAAAGCGGTACGGGGAAAGAATTAGTTGCAAACTTAATTCATTATAATTCAAACAGACCTGGCAAAATCGTCCCCATTAACTGTTCTGCTTTCCCTTCCGAGTTATTGGAGTCTGAGCTTTTTGGATATAAGAAAGGAGCTTTTACCGGAGCAGATAGAGATAAGAAGGGGTTGTTTGTCGCTGCGGATAAAGGTACTCTATTTCTGGATGAAATAAGTACCCTTCCGACGGAACTTCAACCGAAAATTCTCAGAGCAATTCAGGAAATGAGTTTCACGCCTCTGGGAAGTACTAAAGAAGTTGAAGTTGATGTAAGAATAGTAAGCGCTACAAATGAGGACATTGAAAAACTTGTTGAGGACGGGAGATTCAGGGAAGATTTGTACTACCGTTTAAACGTTATCCCTATTGAAATTCCTCCGCTCAGGGAAAGAAAGGAGGATATACTCCCCCTCGTTCAGCATTTTAATATTAAAATTTCAGAGAGGTTAAATGTAAAAGAGAAAACATTTACGGATGATGCTTACGAAAAACTTATGAGTTTTAAATGGACTGGTAATGTGAGAGAGTTAGAAAATCTTCTTGAGAGATTAATAGTTTTGGAAGATTCACAAGTGATAGATGCCTCCCTGGTTCCGGAGGAGTTTAGCAGCAGGAGTAAGCCTGAAAAGTTGAATTTGGAAGAAATAGAGAGAAAAACCATAAAGAAAGCCTTAGAGATTTCAAAAAAAGATAAGAATAAAGCTGCCGATCTTTTAGGAATACATCCTTCTACTCTTTACAGAAAAATCAAAAAATTGAATATAGGGTTTCCTTAAGAAAAATTTGGTCGGGTTAGATGTTTTTATTTTATTTGTTTACTATCGGTATTAACGTAGATTTTCAGATTGATAGAGATACAAACTCTATTCCTTATGTTATCGTAAACTACGGTGTGCCTTACTCTGATTTAATATTCAAAAAGATTGATACTATTTACACTGGAGAGATAATGGCTTCATTGGTTTTGAAAAAAGATAATTATCAATTAGGAGGGAAAAGCAGTAAAAGTAAAATTTCAGTGTCCGAATACCGGAAAACGGTTTCCGATCATTTTTATCACAAAGGTTCAATGAGAATGAAAATCCCCGAAGAAAAAATAGAGGTTGTTTTGAGAGTTTCTGATCGTAATTCAAATAGAGTATGGAGCAGGTCTAAGAAATTAGAAGTCTCAAAGTTAAAATCGACGGACATAGGATCTATAAGATGGCTTTCCGATCCTTCAAGAGAGGTTGTTACTAATAAAGATACGATCAGAATTAGGCTGAATCTTTTCAGCTTTGAGGTGGGTGAAACGCGCTTGCAGTTTTATTTTGCCGGTGAGGGGAGTGAAGTTTATTTTAAAAGGGATACAGTTCTACCCGATAAGAAGAATCAAAATGTGGAAGTTAGTATACCTGCGGATAGATTCAAGGAAGGCTCTTATGAATTTATTGCAAAAGTGAATAACATCAATAAAGAAGAAACTGTTAAGAAATCTATTTCTTTTAGAGTTTGGAAACCTTTTTTTGAGTCGAAGAGATATATTGAAAGGGTCAGGCAGGTTGCTTATATTTCATCTGGAGGGGAGGAGAAAAAGTTACTTAATGCAAGAGTTGAAGAACGGGAAAAAGTCTGGAATGAATTCTGGGAGAGTAAGGATCCGACACCCGAAGACGGAGTAAATGAGTTTATGATAGAATATTTTGAGAGAGTAGATTACGCAAATAAAAATTTCACTCAGGGTTCTCTTGTTGAGGGATGGAGAACAGATAGAGGTAAAGTTTACATAATTTTAGGCCCGCCTGATTATGTTGTAGATGAGCCTTTTAATCCCAGCGGAAATGCCTATCAGATATGGTATTACTATGAGAGGGGATACGATTTGATTTTCGTTCAGAGATATATTACTGGAGATTATTACTTGCAAAATCCACCACCTGAGGTCTGGTAATTCGTAGTACTTCCAGTTAACTTTTTGTTCTTTACAAACATGTTAGCCACCAAGGCACGAAGATACAAAGAAAAAAATAATTGTTTAAGTTGTTGTTCTATTGTAGATTAAGTTTTAAAGAAGTATTGAAATTGGGTATGGTGGGGGGCTTCGTGACTTAGTGTCTTTGTGGCAATTAAATAATAGTTTTTTCCTGCCTATTCTCTTTAAAGAGGAATATTGACAATGAGCGGGGAATAATTACTTTACCATTATGAAAATAGACGATGAAGTTTTAAAGAAGATAAAAAGCGCAAAGACTGCTTTTGCTTTAACTGGCGCAGGAAGTTCGGAGCCTTCAGGAATACCAACCTTTAGAGGTGATAATGGGTTCTGGAAGGATACAACACCTTTCACTGTTGAAGCTTTCTATAAAGATCCCCAGAAGGTTTGGGAATGGCATCTTGAGGTTAAAAAAATGATAAGCGAAAAAATGCCCAACCCTTCTCACTTTACCCTGGCTAAAATGCAGAGTATTTTTAAAAATTTTGCAGTTGTGACGCAAAATATCGATAATTTGCATCAAAAAGCCGGTTCTAATAAAGTTATAGAACTCCATGGAAATATTTACAGGAATAAATGTAATAATTGCGGGAAAATTTTCGGTGAAATAAATTCACAAAAAATACCTGAATGCGATGAATGTGGTGGACTTATTCGTCCCGATATAGTTTGGTTTGGGGAACCACTTCCTTATAAGTCGCTCGTTAAAGCGAGGGCATATGCGGAGAGCAGTGAAGTCTGCTTTGTTGTCGGGACTTCCGGAGTAGTTCAACCCGCCGCATCGCTTCCATTGATTTCCAAAGAAAATGGAGCGTTGGTAATCGAAATAAACAGGGAAAAAACTGTTCTTAGTGAATATCTCGATTATTCTATTTTTGGTGACGCGTCAGTTATTCTCCCGGAACTTTACGAGAGGTTAGTGTAAATGTCGGAAGAGTTTTCATTATTTTTGAGAAGAGCCGAGGAATGTAGAGATAAATATAAGAAAGTTATTAAATCCTTACAGGACCCTGAAGTTATTAAGGATAGAAAGAAAGTAATAGAGCTTTCTCAAGAAAAAAAATCTTTAGAGAGTATAATATTACCTTTTGATAAATTTAATGAAGTTTTGGCTAAGATAAGGGAGGATGAGCAGATTTTGTCTGAAACCGAAGATGAAGAAATGATTAATCTGGCGGAAGAAGAGATTCGTGAGTTAAAAAAGAAAAAAGAGCTGCTATCAAATGAAATAATAGATGCTTTAACGACTGAAGACTCAGAAGATAAAAAGAATGCAGTGCTGGAGATAAGAGCTGGAACAGGTGGAGAAGAAGCTGCTTTATTTGCCGTTGATCTTTTAAGAATGTATGCTAGATACGCAGAAGACCAGGGATGGAAATTCGAAATAGTTGACTTCAGTAAGAGTGGAATGAATGGTTATAGGGAAGTTATAGGGCTCGTTTCTGGCGGCGGTGTCTATGGAAAAATGAAGTTTGAAAGTGGTATTCATAGGGTTCAGAGAGTGCCGGTTACCGAATCGGGAGGGAGGATTCATACTTCCGCTGTTTCTGTTGCGGTACTTCCTGAGAGAGAAGAAGTGGAAATTGAAATTAATCCTGAAGATTTGAAGATGGATTTTTACTCATCTTCCGCACCGGGCGGTCAACATGTCAATAAATCTGCCTCGGCTGTCAGAATTGAACACAGACCTTCCGGGATTATCGTTTCCTGCCAGGATGAACGTTCTCAACATCAAAATAGAGAAAAGGCTATGAGACTCTTAAGGGCAAAGCTTTTTGAGTATGAACAGGAAAAAGCTGATAATGAAATGAAATCTAAAAGAAAGAAAATGGTAGGATCGGGAGATAGAAGTGAAAAGATAAGAACTTACAATTTTCCGCAAAATAGGATTACGGATCATAGAATAAATTATACCAAGTACAACCTGGACTCATTTCTTGATGGTGACATAGATGATTTAATAAAAAGTTTACGAGCAGTCCAGAGAGAAAAGAATGAGGAGTAAATTAATAGAAGTTCTGGACTTTGGAAAAAGGGAATTGGCCGAATACAGCTCGGACCCTGAGTCTGAAAGTTTTATCTTTTTAGAGGAGGCTACGGGTAAAAGCAGAGGCGAAATACTTGTTGATGAGTCGGATATTGAGAAAGAGGACTTTTTTAAATTCAGGGGTTATTTAGCCCGTAGGATAACCGGAGAGCCCTGGCAATATATAATAGGTAAAACTAATTTTCTTGGCTTTGATATTTTTTGTGAGGAAGGTGTGTTTATTCCTCGACCGGAGACAGAATGGATGACTGCTCAGGCTATTAAGAAATTAAAAGATTTTGATAGACCTTTAATTCTTGAAATAGGTTCGGGAAGCGGCGCTATTTCAATAGCAATTGCTTCTAATATTAGCGAAGCAAAAATAGTTGCAACCGATGTTTCAAAAAAGGCATTGGAGTTGTGCAAGAAAAATGTTGATTATCATAATCTTGGTAGTACGATTGATGTTGTGTGTTCCGATTTGTTAGGATGTTTTAGTAATGCAGAAAATTTTGATATAGTTATTTCTAATCCCCCTTATATACCGAAAAGCAGTTTAGATGAAGTTGACGAAACCGTCAAAAGAGAGCCCTACTTAGCTTTAAATGGTGGAAATGGAGGAAGCGAAATTATAAATGAGATCTTGGAAAGTTCTAAAGATAAATTGAAAAACGGAGGTTTGATTTTTATTGAGGTTGACGGTTTAAATATTCCATATATTGAGGTTCCTAAGGTTTTTAATTATACAATAGAGAAAGATCAATTTGGTAGGGATAGAATTTTGTTCGGCGTTAAAATATGAAAATAGGTGTTTTTTATACTCCCGGTAAAGAATATATAGAACTTGTTTTGAAGAGTGTGGAAAAAGCAGCTGCTGATAACGATATATCACTTGTTTTTTACGATGGAGAAAAAGAAAAGATAAAAGAATGCGATTTTGTTATTGCGGTGGGAGGGGATGGTACTTTTCTAATGGCGAGTTCAATTATATACGATTTTAACATACCGCTATTAGGTATAAATCTTGGGGGGCTTGGGTTTCTTACCGATATTAGAAAAGAGGAAATTAACAAAATCTTCACAGAACTAAAAGATGGAAATTACAGGATCCAGGAAAGATTTTTTCTGAAAGCGAACTTCAGGGATAAGGAAAATGTGGCTTTGAACGATGTTGTTTTTTCCTCGACCGACATACGAGTCATTGATCTGGATATATATATAAATGATAATTTTGTAACGCAACTTTCCGGAGATGGTTTAATCGTTGCTACACCTACAGGTTCGACTGCTTATTCTCTGTCTTCAGGAGGCCCTATTTTAGAACCGGATGCCAAAGTTTTTGTTATAACACCTATATCACCTCATGCTTTAACTTTCAGACCTCTAGTTGTGAATCAGGAATCGCGGATACTTATAAAAACTAAAGAAAAGTGCCAGTTAATTTTCGATGGTCAGAGGTTACTCACTCTTGATTCAGGAGAAGAAGTTTCTGTTGTAAAGAATCCAAATCCGTTAAAAGTAATAAAATTTAAAGATTGGGATTATTTTGATATTCTTAGAAAAAAATTAAATTGGGGTAATGGATGATAAAGGAGATAAGAGTTAGTAATTATGCTCTTATTGAACGAATCGAAGTAATTCTAAATCCGGGATTCAACGTTCTTACTGGCTCGACCGGTACCGGTAAATCCATAATAATAAATGCACTTTCTCTTCTTCTCGGGGATAAAGGTGATATAGCTTCCATAAGGAAGGAAGCTGACAAGGCAACTGTTGAAGGAGTGTTCTCTAATTCACAGGAAATTAATCAGATTTTAAACAATTACGATATTCCCGAGGAAAATGAAGTTATAATAAGAAGAATAATTAACAGGAAAGGCGGAGGTAGGGTTTACATAAATGGTTCGATAGCCAATACCGATATTTTAAAAAGTCTGGGAAATATCCTTTTTGATATACACGGACAGCATGAACACCAATTGCTTATTAACGAGGAAACCCATATAGATTTTCTTGATTATTACGGGAAATTAATGCCCGATAGAGAAGTTCTGGAGAGAAACTTTAAATTATTGAATAATCTAAAGGTGGAACTTTCGGAAATTGAGTCACAGAAAAACGAAATAGCTAATCGCAGAGATTTGTATGAATTTCAGAGAAAAGAACTTGAATGTGTAAAATTTAGTGCGGCAGAGTATCAGGAATTAAAAGAAGAGAAGAAAAAACTCGATAATTTTGAAGAGATTAGTGAATTAGTTGAATATGCGACTTCATTTATAAGTGATAGCGAGGAATCAATACAGCGTAAGCTTTCTGAGATTACTTCAAATATTAAAAAAGCAGGCAAATTCGATAAAGCTTTAGAAAAAATTGGGGAAAGGCTCGAAGAATCCGATTTGATTCTTCAGGACGCATCTTTAGAATTAGATAGATATAAAGATGGCCTTAATTATGATAAAGAAAGACTCTCCGAGCTTGAAAGTATAGTAGATAAAGTTGAAACTCTTAAGAGAAAATACAGGAAGGATTACGAAGAGCTTTTAGATATGAAGGAAGAACTATCAACAAAGATTTTTGATATGGAGTCTTTAAAAGAAAAAGAGAAAGAGTTAAAAGATAAAATAGCTAAAGTTGAAAACGAATTTGAAAAAAAAGCTCATACGATTTCCGATAAAAGGAAAAATATTTCTAAAGATTTTGAGAAAAAAGTCGAAAAAGAAATAAAAGATTTGGGTTTTGAGAAGGCACGTTTTAAAGTAGAGATAAAAGGTAAGAAAGAAATCGATGGACAGGGTATAGATGAGGTAAGATTTTTGTTTGAGCCAAATGTAGGAGAGGGGTGGAATAAACTTTCCAGTATCGCATCCGGGGGTGAGCTCTCGCGGGTTATGCTTGCCTTGAAATCAATTCTCTCGGAGGTAGACCGTGTCGAGGGACTTGTTTTTGACGAAATCGATGTCGGAATAGGCGGCAGTCTTGCAAAAAAGGTGGGAGAGAAAATGAAAGAGATAGGTAAAAGAAGACAAGTTTTATGCGTTACTCATCTTCCTTCCATTGCTGTGGAGGCTGATTCGCACTTAAGAGTTGAAAAAAAAGAGAAAGATGGCCGAACTATTACGGAAGTTAGGGAAATTGCCGGAGAAGAAAGAGTTGAGGAAATAGCCCGGATGATTTCAGGTGAGACTTCTATTGAGACAGCAAGAAAACATGCTGCCGAGCTTTTGAGTGGCGCTGAAAATTGAACCACAGAGTTCACAGAGAGAAAATAAATCACAGAGAACACAGAGCCGCACCCACCTTATTTTTAATTGAGTTTATAAAAAAACAACCCACGACTGTTTTAGAAATAACAGTAGAAATAACAGGGTTGGACCTTCTTTGAAAAGTGTCAAGGTGAGCAGTTTGCGTGGTAATAAAATGTTGACAAGGTAGATGAATTATGTAACTTAAAAATCAAATGAAGAAATTAAATTCTTTATTATTAATTTGTTTACCGATAATTTCAAATATTGCGTCATTTGTGATATTTGCTCCACTATTTACTGGAGGCAAAGAGGTGGTGGCTGCTGATTTCAAGCAAGCAAGTGTTTTGGTTGGATTTGTTGTTTTGTGTATTGAAATTATAGCTTTTCTTTTGATTTTGATGGCGCTTAAAAAAGAAAATTCTTCGATAAAACAACTCATAAATTATGATAAACTTAAGGTTAGATCGTATGTTAAATATTTCTTATACGGTCTTTTACCTACTTTGGTTGCTGGACTGTTATATTGTAAAGCACAAGTCGATATGGGTATTGAGACAGATATTTCGAAGTATACCAGTAATGAGTTATTTATATGGTTAATTCTTACTCCAATCTTAGTTCCTTTCTTAGAAGAATCTATCTGGCGGGGATATTGTTTGCCTAAATTTTCAAAACCCATTACCGGTATTATATTAACCAGTATTTCTTTTGCATTTTTTCATGGAGTTTTTAGTCCTTTAATTTTACTTGCTACGTTTCTTCAGGGTGTTATTTGGGGACTTTTATACTTAAGAACAAAGAGTATTATTCCGGGTCTTTTATTGCATCTTTTAAGCAGGTATCTTCTTTTTATTCCGGGATTTGTATATTTAATTAAATAGGTAAGGGTGTTTTTGTGATTGGTAAAATTGTTTTATATTCAGGATGTGGAATGATATTGGCGGTTGTTCTTAAGGTAATTATAAGTTCACTGGTGAATTTTTTGAAATTTCAGTCTGTTGATTTCTGGTCGATACTTTTTGTTGTTGGTTGTATACTTGCAAGTATCGGTTTGGGTTTAACTAAAACAAAAGTGTGGAAAACAGATTATACTGAGAAGGATAAGCTCTAAATCAAATAGAGTAAAGTTCTTATGAATTTTGTTATGTAATATTATTACTTTTATCTGAATATTTATTCATTTTTCCCCAAAAAAACCCCTTGACAGCGCAAAGAAAACTTATATATTCGAGACGGGTTAATTAGTGATCGAAAAGAAAATATCAAGAATAAACAAACGCAATATTGCAATGCCTGGTTCCAGGCATATTTTTTGGGATTTACTTGAAGTCGTTTTTTATGTAAAAATCAATTTAAATGCGAGGTTATTTTATGTCAGATAATGGTAAGTTAGTTAAACTTGTCCTGGAAGATGGTTCTGTTTTCGAAGGTTTCTCTTTTGGTTCAAATAAATCCGTAAACGGAGAAGTCGTTTTTAACACCGGCATGGTTGGTTATCCTGAGACTTTAACCGATCCTTCTTACAAAGGTCAAATACTTGTTATGACTTATCCTTTAATAGGAAATTACGGAATTCCAGGAGATGAGAAAGAAAATGGTTTATATAAAAACTTCGAATCTAACGAGGTTCAAGTTCAAGGTCTTATTGTCTCAGACCTTTCGTTGGATTACTCTCACTGGAGTGCCAAAAAATCTTTATCCCAGTGGCTAAAGGAAAATAATATACCTGGTATTTATGGTATAGATACAAGAATGTTGACTAAGAAGTTGAGGGAGAAGGGAACGCAGCTTGGAAAAATAATCTATAATAACGAAAAAATTAAGTTTGAAGATCCCAATGAAAGGAATTTAGTTGCTGAAGTTAGTATAAATGATGTAATTGAATATAAGAAAAGTAAGAAAAAAATTGCTGTAATTGATTGTGGTGTTAAGAATAATGTGATAAGAGCTTTTTTAAAAAGAGATATATCCGTAATAAGATATCCATGGGATTACGACTTTACAAAAGATAAAATAGATGGTGTTTTAATCTCAAATGGACCTGGAGATCCTAAAAAGTGCGAAGCTACAATAGAAAATATTAAGAAAGCTATTTCGATGAATATACCAATTCTCGGTATATGTCTGGGGTCTCAAATTCTTGGGCTTGCTGCAGGAGCAGATACCTACAAGTTAAAATATGGGCATAGAGGTCAGAATCAACCTTGTGTGGAAGCGGGAACGAAGAGGTGTTATATTACCTCCCAGAATCATGGATATGTAGTAGATTCTACGACTTTAAAGGAAGACTGGAGAGAGTGGTTTTTCAATAACAATGATGAAACAAATGAAGGAATACATCATATATCCAAGCCTTTCTTTGGTTCTCAATTCCATCCAGAAGCTTCACCTGGACCTGATGATACTGAATTTATTTTTGATATGTTTATGAGGTCAATATGATTAAAGATAAGATAAAAAAGGTGTTAATCTTAGGTTCCGGTGCAATACGTATAGGGCAGGCGGGAGAGTTTGATTATTCCGGAAGCCAGGCAATTAAAGCTTTAAAAGAAGAAGGTATTACAACTGTTCTAATCAATCCGAATATAGCAACCATCCAGACTTCATCCTATCTTACAGATAAAATTTACTTTTTACCTTTGGATTTGTATTTCGTTGAAAAAGTAATTGAAAAAGAGAGACCCGATGGGATATTACTGGCATTCGGAGGGCAGACAGGTTTAAATGTCGGGGCCGAGTTGGCAGAAAAAGGTATACTTGATAAGTATGGCGTTAAAGTACTGGGAACCCCGGTTGAAGTTATTTTAGATACTGAAGACCGGGATCGATTCATAAAGAAAATTACAGAAATAAATCTAAAGGTTCCTGAAAGTAAAGCTGTTAATAATGTCGAAGAAGCCATTAAAGCTGGTGATAAGATAGGGTATCCAGTTATAGTAAGAATCGCTTACGCCTTAGGAGGTTTAGGTTCAGGTGTTGCTTATAATGAAAAAGAGTTAAGAGATATTGCAAAAAAGGCGTTTTCTTTTACCAAGCAAATTCTGGTTGAAAAATATCTTGGTGGTTGGAAAGAAATAGAATATGAGGTAGTCAGGGACTGTTACAATAACTGCATAGTGGTTTGCTCTATGGAAAATGTTGACCCTATGGGTATACATACCGGTGAAAGTATAGTTGCTGCACCTGTTCAGACTCTTACTGCTTCAGAGAATTTCAGATTAAGGGCGTTTACTATTAAGGTTATACGACATCTCGGCATTGTTGGTGAATGTAATATTCAATATGCACTTGACCCTGAATCAGAAGATTACAGGATAATTGAAGTTAATGCCAGACTTAGCAGGAGTTCTGCTCTTGCTTCTAAAGCAACGGGATATCCGCTTGCTTTTGTAGCGGCTAAACTTGCTTTAGGGTACGGTTTAACCGAGTTGAAAAACGCTATAACAAAGGAAACTTCAGCCTGTTTTGAACCTGCTATAGATTATGTTGTTCTCAAATATCCGAGATGGGACCTGCAGAAATTCAGAAAAGTCAGCCTTAATATAGGTTCGGAAATGAAGTCTGTAGGAGAAGTAATGGCTATTGCCAGGAGCTTTGAGGAAGTCTTACAGAAGGCCATCCGTATGTTGGAAGTCGGTATGAATGGAGTAGTATGTAATGATATAGAATTTGATGATCTGGAACAGGAACTGGGAAAGCCGACCGATAAGAGGATTTTTGCTATAGCTGAAGCTATTAAAAAAGGTTATTCGGTTGATAAAATATATAAAATTTCTAAAGTTGACCAATGGTTCCTTTATAAGATAAAAAATATAATCGATATAGAAAAACAGTTAAAAGGAAAGAAAATTGATAAAATTTCAAAAGAGTTGTTGAGAGAAGCCAAGCAAAAGGGATTTTCGGATAAGCAAATTGCTATTTTGACTGATTCACAGGAGCTTGAAGTAAGGAAAATAAGAAAGAACAAAGGAATTGTACCTTATGTTAAACAGATAGACACGTTGGCCGCGGAGTATCCCGCTAAAACCAATTATTTGTATTTAACTTATAATGCTTCGGAAGATGATTTGGATTTCAAGGATAAAAATCAAGTTGTTGTACTTGGTGGTGGAGCATATAGAATTGGTTCTTCCGTTGAATTTGATTGGTGCTGTGTTAATGCCGTTACGGCTCTCAGAAAATTAAATTACAAAGCTATAATGATAAATTACAATCCGGAAACGGTCAGTACGGATTATGATATTTGCGATAAACTTTATTTCGACGAAATGACATTTGAAAGAGTTCTGGATATATATGAGAAAGAAAATCCCCTTGGAGTTATAATTTCAGTGGGTGGGCAGATTGCAAACAATCTTGCTCTACCTTTGCATAAAAGTGGTGTAAAAATACTTGGAACTTCACCTGTTAATATTGATAATGCTGAGGACAGGCACAAGTTTTCGGAGTTACTTGATAAACTTGGTATTGATCAGCCAAAATGGGAGGAAGTTACTACTATTAAAGATGCGCAAAAATTTGCAAAAGACGTTGGGTATCCTGTTTTGGTTCGTCCGAGTTATGTTCTTAGCGGTGCCGCAATGAGTATAGTTTTAAGTGAAGATGAGTTAGAAGGGTATCTTAAAAGAGCCTCTGAGGTCAACAAAGAACATCCTGTGGTGATAAGTAAGTTTATTACAGGAGCTAAAGAGATAGAAATCGATGCGGTCGCCAATAAAGGGGAACTATACTGTTATGCGATATCTGAACATGTAGAGAATGCCGGTGTTCATTCCGGGGATGCGACTATGGTGCTTCCTCCTCAGAGAACTTATCTTGAAACGATGAGAAGGATAAAGATAATTGCCAGAAAGATTGCAAAAGCCTTAAACATAACAGGTCCTTTTAATATTCAGTTCATAGCAAAGGGTAATGAAGTTAGGGTAATTGAGTGTAATTTGAGAGTTTCGAGAAGTTTTCCGTTCGTTTCTAAGTTTCTTAAAATTAATTTTGTTGATGCTGCGACGAGGATAATTATGGGAAAGAAGGTTCCTGATCTTACGAATTCTGCTTTTGACCTTGATTATGTTGGTGTGAAAGCACCTCAATTTTCTTTTTCCCGTCTTAAGGGTTCCGATCCTATCCTTGGAGTTGAAATGGCTTCTACCGGTGAAGTAGGTTGTCTGGGTGACGATTTCAACGAAGCATTTCTAAAAAGTTATATTTCTGTTGGTTTTGTAATGCCTGAAAAAACAGTATTACTATCTACTGGTCCTATAGGCAATAAAGCGGAATTTTTGGAGAGCACACGCATTCTAAAAGACATGGGATTTGAGCTCTATGCTACTAAGGGGACTGCCGAATTTATGAAGAATAATGGAATCGATTCGACAATTCTTTATTGGCCATCGGAAAGTAAGGAACCAAATACTCTTAGCTATATTTCGGATGGCAAGATCGATCTGGTTATAAATATTCCTAAGAATATTGAAAAAGAAGAGCTTGATAATGACTATCTTATAAGACGTCAGGCTGTTGATTTTAACGTTCCTCTTATTACGGATTTACAAGTGGCAAAAAGGTTGGTAGAAGCAATGCAAAAAACTTCTTTAAAGGATTTGAAAATCAAAAGCTGGGATGAATATGAATAATTTAATAGGACGCAGATGAACGCAGATAAACAGGATTTGATTTTGAATTTTCTGAAGAAAAATAATGTTTCTTGGGGAGGATAGGATGGATCTGCAAATTCCGGAAGATTATATTAATCATTTAAATTTAAAAGAGACAGAGGAAGCGATTAAATTAGTAAAGGATTACTTTGAAGTTGAGCTTGCAAATCAATTAAATTTACAAAGAGTTAGTGCTCCTTTATTTGTAGTTGCTGGTACCGGGATTAATGATGATCTTAACGGTGTCGAAAGACCGGTCTCTTTTGATTTGAAGAATATATCTAACGTGGAAGCGGAGATTGTTCAATCTCTTGCGAAATGGAAGAGAATGGCTCTAGCCGGATATGGATTTGCACTGGGGAGTGGATTGTACACCGATATGAATGCCGTAAGACGGGATGAGGTTTTAGATAATTTACACTCGATTTATGTGGATCAGTGGGACTGGGAAAGGGTAATATCACGCGAAGAAAGGAATTTAGATTTTTTAAAGGATATTGTAAGAAAGATATATCAGGTTTTAAAAGAAACGGAAATGGTTGTGTATAAAAAATTTCCTGAGTTACAGCCATTTCTCCGGGATGAAATAAGTTTTGTGCACAGCGAAGAATTACAGGAAAGATATCCTGATCTTTCTCCGAGAGATAGGGAAGATGCTATTACTAAAGAGAAGGAAGCTGTCTTTGTTATAGGTATCGGAGGAAAACTTGCAGATGGCAAAGTACATGACGGAAGAGCTCCGGATTACGACGATTGGACTACACCTACGGGAGAGAAAACAAAAGGTTTAAATGGTGACATATTTGTTTGGAATCCGGTGTTGCAAAAGGGTTTCGAAATTTCATCTATGGGTATAAGAGTCGATAAGGAAGCCTTACTAAAACAGCTCAAGATTACAAATACAGAGGATAGAAAAGAATTGACATGGCATAAGATGCTTTTAGAGGATAGATTACCTCTTTCCATAGGGGGAGGAATCGGTCAATCCCGTCTTTGTATGTTACTTCTCCAGAAAGCACATATAGGGGAAGTTCAGTGCGGTGTGTGGCCGGATGAGATGGTGCGTGCCTGCGAGGAAAATAATATCTTTTTGCTTTAAGAGAAAATTATATGGACGACAAAACTAAAGGTCAGATTGAGGCACAGATCAGTGAAGCAATAGTAAAATTCGAAAAAGAATATATGGGTAGAGGGCCGACCTATCGTATGCCTTATCGATGAGAAGTATTATTGAAGAGCTCAATCGAATTGAAGAGTTCATAAATAAACTTACTTGAGAGGAGGTAATTAGAATGTCAAAAATTTACATTATAGATGTAACGAATCGAGATGGAGTCCAGACTTCGCGGATATGTCTTTCCAAACTGCAGAAAACCATAATAAATCTTTATCTTTCTCAAGTGGGAGTTTTTCAATCTGAATTTGGTTTCCCTACAACGCACCACGAGACAAATTATCTCAATGCAAATTTAGAGTTAGCCCGTAGCGGAGTTTTTGGTAAATTGCGTTTAGGAGGCTGGATCCGAGCAATTGAGGAGGATGTAAATTTGACCTTTAATTTGTTAACTGATGTAGAGCATTTAAATCTCTCTATTTCTACTTCCGACCAGATGATAGCACATAAATTTAAAGGTAAATTAGACCATACCGCAGTGATAAAAGAAATGGTTGATGCGGTAAAGCTAGCCAGAGAATTAGGTGCAAAATCCATAGGTGTAAACGCCGAAGATGCATCCCGCTCCAACATGGATTATCTTATTTCTTTTGCCGTTGCAGCTAAAGAAGCAGGTGCGGATAGATTTCGTTATTGCGATACCTTAGGCTATGATACACCGTTTACAATATATAATCGGATTCAAAAAATTGCTGAGAAGATAAAAATACCTATTGAATTGCACTGCCATAATGATCTTGGAATGGTAATTGCCAATTCGTTAGCGGGTGCTATGGCAGCTAATGATACGGGGATGGACGCCTATATCAATACCTGTATAAATGGTATGGGGGAACGCGCAGGCAATGCAGATCTGATTTCTGTAATTTTAGCGATTAAACATGGAAGCGAGATGAAAGATAAGTATATCCTGGATGAAAGAATTGACTTAAAGATAGCATGGAGAATCTGTAAATATGCTTCTTATGCATTTGGCATCCCAATACCTATCAATCAACCTGGTATTGGTGCCAATGCTTTTGCTCATGAATCGGGTATTCACGCTGACGGTGCGCTGAAAGACAGACGTAATTACGAACTTTATGATTTCGAGGAACTGGGTCGTGGTGAGCCGGAAGTTATTGAGACCGGCAGACAGATTACCGTGGGAGAATACTCCGGAATAAAAGGTTTTAGAAATGTCTATGAGAAATTAGAAATAGTTTTTAAAGATGATGCTGAAGCAACCAGAATTCTGGAATTGGCGAGGTTCGCAAATGTGCATAACCAGAAACCGCTGGTGGCGGAAGAATTAAAATTTATAGCTCAGTATCCTGAAATAGCAAAGAAAATTATGACGATGTTATCGTTGAGTTAAATCGGCGAGAAAGAAACGTAGTAAATATTTGATTTATAAAAGAGGGGTTTTGAGATTTCAGCAATGGGGATAAAGGTTAATAAAGGAGCTTTACTAAAGCACCTTTAAATTACGGGTACTTAGAACAGAAAAAATTCAATATGGCATAAAATGCTTTTAGAGGGCAAATTACCTCTTTCCATAGGGGGTGGGATAGGTCAGTCCCGTCTTTGTATGCTAACCTTGCAGAAAGCACATATAGGGGAAGTTCAGTGTGGTGTCTGGCCGGATGAGATGGTGCGTGCCTGTGAGGAAAATAATATCTTTTTGCTTTAAAATGGGACGCAGATTAACTCAGATTCATAGGATTTTTTATTCTTTTTTGCTAAATCCTAACTGAACCACAAAGACCACAAAGATCACAAAACCCATCCACACACCAAGTTTAATATTGTTTTCTTAACTGCTAACTGCATAAGATATACTACGATTAGAGTAAAAATTAAAAGAAATGAAGATTTTTAATGTGAGAATATTTTTGCTAGTTAAATTTAGTTTTAGCTGTATCGGAGGAAAATAATTATGGAAGGGACTATAATAATTGCAATATGTGCGCTATTTGTGTCTATCTGCTCGACATGTTTGGCGGCATGGACCGCCTTTGTCCAGAGGAGGCATATGCAACTTTCGGTACTGCCGATTGCTGCAATTCCTATTGCAGATTATGAGAATAGAATTGGCGTTTTTCTTCAAAATAAAGGGCTTGGTCCTATGCGAATCATTTCACTTCGAGTAATAAATGACAAAGATGTTTCAAAAAACGCCGTTGTGTTCCATATGCCAGAACTTAATCCTGGAATTCTCTGGACGAACTTTCGCGGCAGTGTTGATGGAGCTACGTTGGAAGCTTCTGAGCGTTTCGACTTGCTTCTCCTTGAAGGCGGTCCAAAAAATTTAGCATTTGCAGAATCACGGGACCGAATAAGACGTAGCCTTTCCCAACTAGAAATTAAGGTCGAATATGAAGATATTTACGGGCGTAAAATGTACCCTCTTGAGAAGAAACTCTCGTTTTTCGGAAGACATAAACTCAAGTAGGATAAGCATAGGATACCCGCTAACAAAGAAATTCAGTAGATACGAAATGCAGCAAGGTTCATTTGAATGTTAGGCAGGAATGATAAAATAAGCTCTTGAAATGGGAAAAGAGTTAACCGGAAATGTTGAAATTGGTTATACGGCTTAACGGTGATGTTTTTACGATTAATATTAGTATATAAACTATGTTAGGCATTCTAAGAAGTTGAACAGCACTTGACACAAATTTACTATTATGTAAAATAAATATATAAGATGCCTAGGCAGGAAAAAGTATTAATAAAAATTTTACGGGGAACATCTGACACTAACGTTTCTTTTTCGGAGATATGTGGGTTGTTGAAAGCTCTTGGCTTTGGCGAACGAGTTCGAGGAAGCCATCATATTTTCACAAAGGAAGGCGTGGAAGAGATCGTAAATTTACAGCCTAAAGGAGCGAAGGCAAAACCATATCAGGTAAAGCAGATTAGAAATATCATACTACGATATAAATTAAAACTTGGAGGATAAAATGGTTAATAAATATGAAATAATCATTTATTGGAGTGAGGAAGACAAGGCTTTTATTGCCGAAGTTCCAGAGCTTTCCGGGTGTATGGCAGACGGAGAAACATATCAAGATGCTCTATCGAATGTTGAAGTTATTATACAAGAGTGGATTGAGACTGCAAGAGAATTAGGACGACCAATTCCACAGCCTAAAGGTCGATTAGTATATGCCTAACAACTATTTCCAATCGACCGAAACCGCGGTTTTTGAATTTACTCGGTTTGACTTCCTCGAAGGATTTGTTGCAACTTCAATATTCAATAGCGGAAATGTTTCAGCGATTGAAACTTGACGTTAAGCAGTGGGGTAGCTAAAACAGAAAATAAAAAGGTGTGGGGTGGTGGATGTTAGTGTCTTTCGTGTATTTTTTTAACACAATTTAAAAGGGGTGGTGGTTTTAGTGTATTTAGTGTGTTTCGTGGTTAAATAAATTGTTTTTTTCTATGTATCTGTGTCCATAAAAATAAAAAAGCCCGGCAGCGACCTACTCTCTCACCTCCGAAGAGGCAATACCATAAGCACTGGAGAGCTTGACTTCCGTGTTCGGAATGGAAACGGGTATAACCTCTCCGTTATGGCCACCGAGCAATGAGATAATAATTGGTTTTTATTATTTGTCAACCCCCATTTTAAAATTAAATATCAAAAATCAAAATGTAGATTCTTCGAATCTTAGTTGAATGGTTGAATTATTGAATAGTTGAATAGGAAAAAAAAGAACATCTTTGTGCCCTTTGGGGTTAATTTTTAACCATTAGCATTGGGTTTAGAGTTTTCTGTTACCATTTTCCTATTTTCCCATTCTTCAATTTTCCTAATTTGTTTTGGGGTTTAAAACGAATATCCCGACCAAATATTAAAGTATCTTCCCATTCCAGGATAATCTCTGTCTGTGTATGAGCTGCCGAAACTCTCAATGTATTCTGTGTCAAATAAATTCTCAACGCTGAGCCCAACCATAAAGTCATTAAATTTCTTGCTGATTCCTATATCTATTATAAAAGCAGGGTCTTCTATTTTCCATCCTCCGTATGAGAACCATTTTTTCCTTTCTCCGATCCATTTTCCAGATACTTCGACGTTTATTGGACCTTCATAAGTAATAATACCTGCGACAGAGTGTTTCGGTTGATGTTGAAGTTCTCTTTTTAATCCGTTTTCCTCATCATAACCGTCGAGATAAGAATATATCAATGAGTACGAGATATCTTCATATTTAACTTTACCTTCTATATCGATACCGAAAACCCTGGTTTTAGAGATGTTTTGCGGAATCCAGTATTCGTCTAGTCCTATCCTGTCGTTTATTTCTTCTATATAACCGGATATTGTAATATTTTCGATTTTTATTCCTCCGCTTAAAGCAAGAGAGTATTCCGGTTTAAGTTCCTTATTGGAAAAGCCCGGATAGTAAAGATCGTACAATGTTGGGGCCTGGAATCCGGAACCAACTGACGCAAAAATCTCGAGTGGTTTAGTGATTCTACTTCCTATTGTGAAAGATGGATGGAATCCAAAACTTCCATACCAGTCTTCTCTTACTGAGATGAATGTATTTGTATTATCGGTTTCATGGAAAAGAGAAAGTGTTATCCCTGCTTTTTCTTCTTCAAATGAAAAAAATGTGGCGTAATTCGATGTATACTGGTCAATCCATACTTTGTCTTTTTCAAGGTTAACTTCCAGTGATAGCATTTTGTATAGGAATTTTGTATTGAATTGACCTACAGCTGTTTTATATTTATCATTTTGTATAACTGTGTCTATAAATAAATATTTGAAGTCATATTTAATCCGTTCTCCGGTTAACGATGGCTCTATAAGTATGCCTAAATCACCGTATGACAAGATCTTGTTGTACGAAAGATCTACAAATTCTGTTTGCTGGTTATCGAAAAGGGATGTTGCGGTAGAGTCTCCAAATATTGGAAGGACAGTACTATCGGGCAGGGCACCCGGTACGCCAAGGTTTTTATAACTTGCGGTAAAATTAAAATCATTCCAATTAAAAATAGCTGAATAACGTCCAAAATCCGTATTACTCCTTTGTCCTTTGCCTTTCTCGAGGTTAAGATTTCCGTTTATACCGTATTTATACATCTGTAAGTCTGCTCCAACTGTGGTATTCGAATTTCCTTTGAAACTTATTTGATTAGTTTCTTTTCCGGTGATAAGGTTTACAATCCCGCCAATTGCATTAGAACCCTGGAATACGGATGATGAGCCTTTGACTATTTCGATTCTTTTTATCGCACTTAGTGGTATTGCGGAAAGATCGAATCCGCCTGTTTTTGGGTCGCTCACTCTGTGCCCGTTTAGCATTATAAGTGTATGTTTTGAAGTATATCCGTGTACGGCTGCTTGTGTCAAGGAACTCGGATCACCGTTTCCGTATATTTTAATTCCTGCTTCTTTTTCGAGAATTTCTCCCAGTTCGTCGATAGTCAACATATCTTCGACCTCAATTATCTCGACTTGATAGGGTAGATATTCAAACCTTTCTCCAGTTACGGTTATACCTTTTGATTCAAAGTACAGTACGCTTAGTATGATTAATAACATCAAACCTCCTTTTTTGTATTTTTTGAATTGTTGGGGTTAAAACAAAACTATAAATAATTCCTTGAGTAAAGACGTGCCAGATAACAAAAGGCAGTCCCAGAATGAAGTAAGCCATAAAACTCTTCCTTGTAGGAAAAAGAATGAATCCGGATGATGTAGTTAGTATATCGGATATAAGAGTAATTAGAACTCCTAAGGGTAAGATGATATGCGCTTTATTCCATCCTTTTTTATTGCAAAATCCTCCGGAAAATCCTATTAAGGTGCCTACGAGTACCTGTGTTAGTAAAAGAGGCGGGGGAGATATACCCATGGGATTTAATAAACCGAAAATGAAATAAGTAAGGATTCCAACCAGCGTTCCTGTACGTATTCCGAATAGTGCTCCGGATAGGAAGACAGTAGAAGAAACAAGTTCAAAATTAGGGATATACGCGAATGCGTACCCTAAACCTAAGGCTAACGCTGTAAATATTGTTACATATGATATTTCTTTTAGTTTTTCTATTTTTTCTCTCCCCTCGGAGTACTCATAAATAGCAGGTCTCCTGACTTATGGCCGGCCTACTCACTGCACCTTCCCGGAATAAATCCAGTGGTAACGTTGCAGCTTTCGTTGCCAAATACAGTAGCGGGGCTGTAACGGATTCTAACCGCTTTCCCTTAACTATTCCGTTTTATAATACTCTATTGTTGGTAAAAGTCAAGACCATACAGCTTTGAATTGAAAGAAAGGCGAGGGCTAACCGTTCATCAGGAACGCGGTCAATTTTCCCACCGTGAAAATTGCCGCTCGCTCTCAGCCTCACTCCTCTTGAAATATAAATATTTCAAGAGACCATGGCCGCACGGCTTCCGAGACGTCCTTCTGAACGGTTAGCCCTCGCTTCAATCAGGGGGTGTTTCTTTTCCAAAATGTGAAAAGTAAAGTGAGGAATGGTTTTTTAAACCACAGAATATTTTTTGTTCTCTGTGGTTTTATTTTTTCTCTGTGTGCTCTGTGGTAAAATTGTTTTTTGGGGAGGGGGTGTAGCGGCTTTGCCGCTCAGAACTTTCCCTGTATTCCTTTAATTACGTCGTTGAATATTATCAAAGCCATGAGAGAAAAAAGAATAATGGTGCCAGTCGTTTGAACAATTTTTAAAAGTGTTTTAGAAGGAGCTTTTCTTGTATTAAAAGTAGCTAGTGATACTATAATATAGAACCCATCGAGTGGCGGTATAGGAATAAGATTTACCATAGCAAGATTAATTGTTATAAGTCCTACAAACATTAAGAACCATATAAAACCTCGATTTAGTTGTTTTTTGGTAATTATTACTATGCCTACAGGTCCTGCAAGTTCTTTTGGTGAAACTTTTCTCTGGAATAACCAGCTAAATGTTCGAGAAATTAGTAAGGCGGTATTACAGCTTTGTTGCCACGCAAATGAGATTGCCTGTATTCCACCAATACTTATTTTAGTTGAAAGTGGTTCTATTCCGATTATCCCTCTACTTATTATTGAATCTCCCTCCATGATCTTTTGCTTGTCGGGTACTATATTAATTTTCATTGTATCGCCATTTGATAGGTATACGACGTTCAGTGTTTCTTCTGCCGCGGGATGGATTAGATCAGTTATGTCATTCCAGCTGTTTATGGATTTGTCTTGAATTTTGATTATCCGGCTGTCTTTTTTCATACCTGCTTTATCGGCGGGTAAATTTTTAATTACGTTACCTACTACCGGAAGTATGAAAGGAATTAATGAGTCAATGTTTAGAGAATCAATCACTATATCTGTTTTTTCTCCCTCTCGGAGGAGCGAAATTTTAGAGTTCTTTTGTATTTTTTCTATAATTTCATACCAGTTGTTTATTTTCTTTCCGTCTATTTCCAATATTTCATCATTTGGTAAAAGGTTGCTCCCTGCATTTGCTTCTTTTATTGTAGTCGTCGGGATTACTTCGATGCCGTTGAATATGAAAACAGACAGGAATATTAAAAATCCGAGAGTGAAATTGCCAAACGAACCGGCGAAAACAACTGCTGTTTTTTGTAATCCGTTTTTAGAAAAAAATTCGTCATCTTCACCTTTAATTTGGTCCGGGTCCATTCCTTTTATTTCGACATATCCCCCAAAGGGTATTGCGGATAACCTAAATTCCGTCTCTCCCCATTTGTAAAAAGAAAATAGTTTCGGACCAAGACCTATAGAGAAAACGGGGGCACTCATTTTTGACCACTTGGCTACAATTAAATGGAAAAATTCGTGAACAAAGATCATAACGCTTAAAGCGATAAGTGCGGCAATTATACCTAAAAACATTTACATTATCCTCCGGGCTTCTTCTTTTGCCCAATTAAGTGATTCCACAATTTCTTTTTCCCCAGGGTTCTTATTATTTTCATGTGAATCTGTAATTTTAAGAATTATATCTGTAATATTTTGAAACGATATTTCGCCTCGTAGGAATCTATCGACTGCAACTTCATCTGCGCCTACTAATACAGCAGGCAGAGTTCCTCCTTCCGTTAAAGCTCTGTAGCTTAAAGGTATAAGTGGAAATCGCGTCAGATCTATTTCTTTAAAATTTAGAGAGCTTAAGTCTCTCATATTAATTCTTCCTGTGGGAAAGTTTTCCCTGATGGGATTGGTTAGAGCGAATTGTATCGGTATTTTCATATCGGGAATAGACATTTGCGAAATAATAGAACCATCCTTGAATTCTACCATACCGTGAATTATCGATTCGGGATGTATTATAACTTCGATTTCGTCCGCCTCCAGGTCAAAGAAGACTGAAGCTTCGATTATTTCTAATCCTTTATTCATTAAGGTTGCCGAGTCGATAGTTACTTTGTCTCCCATTTCCCAGGTTGGGTGATTGAGGGCTTCCGCGGGAGTTATATTATCAAAAGTTTTTCTATCATAGAATGGTCCGCCTGAAGCCGTTATTATTATCTTTTCTACATTGTTTCTTTTTGATTTAGATAAAATCTGATATATTGCGGAATGTTCGCTATCGATTGGGATCAATTCTCCAGGCAGGTTTTTTAACTTATTTCTTAGGATAGGAGAAAAGGCCACAAGGGTTTCCTTGTTTGCCGTGCATATTCTTTTTCCTTTTTCCAAACCTTTGATTAAAGATTTGTAAGAAGATATTCCAGCTGTTGCAATTACTATTATATCTATTGCTTCATTTTCATATATAGAATCCACTTCCTCGTGCCCGATTAATATCTTAAATTTGTTATGTAAATTTCTTTCTAATTCTTGTTTGTTTTTTTCAAAAAAACTGCCGATATATTCAGGTTTGAATTCTTGTGCCTGTTTTGCCAGAAGGGAGATATTATCCCCACCGAATAAAGCGGATACGTTAAAATATTTAAGGTTTTTTATAACTTTTAAGGTGTTCCTACCTATGGAACCTGTCGACCCTAGTATAGCAACGTTTTTCATCTTACTGCGAAAAACCTAAGATAATAGTATATAAGAGGAGCGGTAAAAAGTAGTGAGTCGAATCTATCGAGAAAACCGCCGTGTCCCGGAATTACAGCGGAAGCGTCCTTTATTTTAACGTCTCTTTTTATCATAGATTCTACTAAATCACCTATAGGGGCAACAATTCCTACTACGATACCAAGAATTATACAGTCAAACCATGAGAGATAAGAAGCGTATAAGTAGTGATAAATGAAAGCGGACAGTATTGCGGCAAAAGCTCCTCCTATTACGCCTTCCCAGGTTTTTTTAGGAGAGACTACCGGGAAAAATTTTGCCTTACCGAATTTCCTTCCTACGAAAAAAGCCGCTGAATCATTAGACCAGGTGATAACAAATGGCAGTAACGCAAGGCTCGTACCCAAACGTATCGGTATTCCAAAAATATTTTTATAGGTGAAAGGCTCCAAAACTTCAGGCATTTGCATCAAAAGTATAAGATGGCTAAATAACCACCCAACGTAAATCACTCCGAATACTGTACCGGATAAATGGAATATAGCTTCCTCTTTTTTTCGTCTGAACAGTTCCGCGAAAGCCACAACAATGACCAGAGCTGTTATGGTGATAACCGTAAAGAGGTGACTTTGAAAATAAGCGTTCAGTCCTAATATCAATGAGGAAATTATAGCAAGGGATTTGTATGGTGTTAGCCCACGTTCCCTTAGGATATCACAGAATTCATATACACCAAGAAAGATACCTAATTCGATAAGAATTAAAAAGTATATCCCGCCAGCCCTGGCGATGATAATAAGCGCAGGGATAAAAAGTATTGCTGTTATCCAGCGGCGACTTAGATTTACTGAATGGTTCCGAATCTTCTTTCTCTCTTTTGGTAAGATCGTATGGCTTTTATAAAATGACTTTTGTTAAAATCCGGCCAGAGTTCATCGGTAAAAAATAACTCTGTGTAAGCAATTTGATAAAGTAAAAAGTTTGAGATGCGTAACTCTCCGCTTGTCCTTATAAATAGATCGGGGTCAGGGACGTCAGGTAAAAATAAATAGTTTCTAAAAGTTTCTTCTGTTATCTTCTTCCCTTTTTCTACAGCTTTGTTGGCTGCTGCTATTATTTCTGCTCGTCCGCTGTAGTTAAATGCCAGTATGAGATTTAATTGATCTAAGTTTTTTGTTTGCTCTTGAATCCATAATGCCGATTTTTTAACGTCAGATGGCAACTCGTCGATTTTCCCCAAAAATCTTACTCTAATGTTATTCTTCTTTAATTCGCTTATTTCTTCTCTTATTACTTTAGAAAAAAGGGACATTAATCCTTCAACTTCTTCTTTTGGTCTGTCCCAGTTTTCCCGTGAGAAAGCATATAAGGTCAGATACTTAATTTTGAATTCCTGGCAATATTCGGTAGCTCTTCTTACGGAATTGACTCCAGCCAGATGACCTTGTAAGCGTGGTAGATTTCTTTGTTTTGCCCATCTACCGTTCCCATCCATTATTATTGCAATATGGGTAGGAATATTTTCATTAGCCATTAAGGATTTCTTTTTCCTTCTTTATAAGAATGTCTTTAATTTTGTTGGTAAAGTGGTCTGTTATTTTTTGAACTTCATCTTTAAATCTCAATTCGTCGTCTTTCGATACTTTTCCTTCTTTTGCGATATCCTGTATATCTTTTATTGCGTCTCTCCTTATATTTCGGAGAGATACTTTTCCTTCTTCTGCAAGACGGTGGACCAGTCTTTTTAATTCTTCTCTTCTTTCATCGGTGAGTGGAGGAATAGGGACACGCAGAACCGAACCGTCGTTGGATGGATTTAGGCCTAAATCTGAAGATATTATAGCTTTTTCAATGTTATCCATAGCTTTTTCGTCAAACGGATGAAGTACGATAAGATGTGGTTCCGGAATTGTAATTGAAGCTAGTTGATTGAGAGGCGTCTTTGTGCCATAATAATCTACTTTTAGACCTTCTATAAGAGCCGGAGAAGCTCTTCCTGTTTTGATATTTGCGAATTCATCAGAAACTATTGAGAATGTTTTTTCCATCTTTTCGACCAATTGTTTCTTGAGAGCCTTATCCATTGTTTCCTCCTTTAATGATAGACCCAATGTTTTTTCCCTCTATTGCCTTTTTTAAATTATTTTTAACTTCACCATTAAATACGATTATAGGTAAGTTGTGATCCATTGCCAGAGAGAATGCAGTCAAATCCATTATTTTTAAACCCTGGTTTAGGGCCTTTTTGTAAGTAATTTTTTTGTAAAATTTTGCATCAGGGAATTCATTTGGGTCTTTTTCGTAAATTCCTTTAACGTTTGTAGATTTTAGTAAAACGTCGGCATTGATCTGTAAAGCACGAAGGACTGCAGCTGTATCTGTGGTGAAGAAGGGATTGCTTGTTCCTCCGACGAAAATTACAACACGTTTTTGAGTAAGCAGTTCTAATGCCTTAGGTCTGCTGAAATTCTCTCCTATCGAAGGTGAAATTGGGATTGCGGATAGAACAGAGTTAGAGATTTTTAGTTTTTTAAGTGCTAAAGAAAGAGCTCCTCCATTTATTATCGTTGCTGTCATTCCTAATTCATCAAGTTCGGCAGATGATATTTTGTGTTTTTTGGATTCTTCCAATCCTCTTAAGATATTTCCGCCGCCCACGACTACACCCATTTCGACTCCCATTTCGTGAAGGTATTTTATATCTGAAGCAATAAGATTTAATTTCTTAAAGGAAATAACTTCTTCTTTTTCTTTAAGAAATTCACCACTTAATTTTATTAATATTCTTTTATATCTAGGTTTACTCTTCTCCAACCTGAAACCTTTGGAATCTTCTTACTACTATATTTTCCCCGATAACGGAAATTTTTTCCTTTATTAGATCACCTATGGTTATTGACGGATCATTGAAGTATTTTTGTTCCAATAGGACTACTTCGTGATAAAACTTTTCAAGTTTGTTTGCAATAATATTCTCCTGTATTTTTTCAGGCTTGTTCATTCTTTTTACCTGTTCTTCATAAATAGCTCTTTCTTCTTTTAGTATTTCTTTAGGTACTGATTCTCTATCTACCGAGATAGGATTAAAAGCGACTACCTGCATTGCAATTTCTTTCGCAAGATTTTCAAATTCCTCCGTTCTGGCAGCGAAATCAGTCTGGCAATTTAATTCCACTACTCCAACTTTCTGATTTCCGGGGTGAACGTAGGCGTAAATAATGCCTTCTTTTGCAGACTTTCCGATTTTTTTGGATGCTTCCGCAATTCCTTTTTTTCTTAAGATTTGAATTGCTTCTTTAATATCGCCTTTTGATTCTTTTAATGCGTTTTTACAGTCCAATACACCTGCGTTTGTCTTTGCTCTTAATTCCTTGATGAGTTTAATGTCAACTTCAGAAGTCACAAGAACCTCCTCTTATATTTATAGATTTTCTTGACAAGGGATTTTTTATTTTTCTTTTACTTCTTCTTCTTTGATTTGTTGTTTTTCCTCGAATCGTTTTTTACCCTCAACAATAGCTGTTTCGATTATATTTGTAATAAGTTTAATTGATTCGATAGCATCATCGTTTGCCGGGATCGGAAAATCTACCATTTCAGGGTCAGAGTTGGTGTCTATTATTGCTACAACCGGTATTTCTAATAGATTAGCCTCTTTTACTGCAATTTCTTCCTGTCTTACGTCGATTACATACAATAAATTCGGTAGTTTTTCCATATTTTGGATTCCATCGAAATGTTTTCTCATCTTATCTCTTTGTCTTAAAAGCTGGCTTTGAGTTTTTGTCGGTAATTCCTTGAAATTTTCTTGTTCTATCTGTTCGCAAAGTGCATTATATTTGTTTATACTATTCCTTATTACGCTGAAGTTTGTGAGTGTTCCACCCAACCAGCGTTCCTTAACATAGGAGATATTAATTCTTTTTGCGGTTTCTTCTATTATATTCTGTGCTTGTTTTTTTGTGCCCACAAATAAGAAATCTCCACCCTCTGCCGCAGTTTTCACTACAATATTGTAAGCATCTTTCATTAATTCCACTGATTTTCGAAGATCGATTATATGTAAACCATTTTTTTCTGTGTAGATAAAAGGTTTCATTTTTGGATTCCAATTTCTTCTTCTATGTCCAAAATGTGCCCTTGCGTCTAACAAATCTTTAAATTGTAATGCCACTCTATCCTCCTATCTCTTCGAATGCTGGAAAGCTCTTCTTGCTTTTTGAAGTCCATATTTTTTTCTTTCTTTAACTCGTGCGTCTCTTGTCAAGAAGCCGGCATCTCTTAATGGCTTTTTGTATTCTTCATTTAACTGCACAAGACCTTTGGCGACTGAATGTCTCATAGCATCTGCCTGTCCTGCAAGGCCTCCCCCTTTGGCTACAATATTTATATCAAAATCGTTTTGGACTCCGACTCTCTCAAGTGGTTTTCGTACTTCGTAAACAAGACGGTTTGATTTAAGATATTCTTTTACTGTTTTTTTATTAACAGTAATTTTACCACTTCCCGGGAAAAAACGAGAAGTAGCTACCGCATTTTTTCTTCTTCCAGTTGCAATAGTAAGTTCTTCCATTTTTATACTCCTATCTCTAATTTCTTTGGTTTCTGAGCTTCATGCGGATGTTTTTCATCGCAATAAACTTTTAATTTTTTTATCATTTGTCTTCCAAGTCTGTTTTTAGGTAACATGCCAGATACTGCGTTAATTACTATTCCTTCGGGGTCTTTCTCTTTTTTAGTTTTGAAAGGAATTTCTTTTAGTCCACCAAGGTAACCGCTGTGTTTCCTGTACAATTTTTGCGCTTCTTTTTTTCCGGTAAGTTTTACTTTGTCGGCATTTATGATGATAACAAAGTCACCATTGTCGAGATGAGGTGTAAAATCAGGTTTATGTTTACCCCTTAATATGCTGGCAGCTTTGGAAGCTACTCTCCCTAGGATTTTATCCTCGGCATCTAAAAGCCACCATTCCCGATTGATGTTTTCCCTCTTCAATGAAAAAGTCTTCATTTTTTCTCCTTTCCAAATTTTATGCTTTTTAACTTATTTTATTTGTATTCTTGGCTTAAATATATAAGGAAAAGGAATTTTGTCAAGAACTATTTTATTATTGCAAAGAAGTCATATAAAACAGAGAGAATTTAGAAGGCGGAAGTTAGAAGTTAGTATCCCATCTTCACCCAAAAGAACTGATTTAATCATGAAGAGCTGATGGTAAGCAATTGATTTTTGCCACTTGAAATTTTATTTTTTTGCATTATAATAACTGGCATGAAAAGAAGAAATTACATGGAGAGGATGGTTGAGGAAATTTTGAGTGAAATCTTTAAAACTTATCCTGATTATGAGGATTGTGAACCTTATAGAGAAGAAATAATTGCGCTGGCGCTCACTAAATGTGAACCTTTTTATACAACTAGTGATGTGGGGCACGCTGTGGTAAAAACGAGAATGGACAGTTTGGGATTTCGTTCAAAAGTCACTTCTATAGTTATGGAAGCGATAGGACAAGTCAAAAAAAATCCCAGAGAGTAAATATTACCTTAGGATTTAGCTTTAGTTTTGGTTTTTTTGACTTTTAGTCTAAATATTCGTCTTTGCTTTTTTTAACCTATTGTATATTTTTAAGGAGATTCTGGCATGAAAGTTGGTTTTTTTCAATATTCGCCTATTTTTGGTAATCCTGAAAAAAATTTAGATTTAATCAGAAAAAGTATCAGAGAAGCGGATTCTCTTGATATACTTGTTCTTCCTGAACTCGCTCTTACCGGATATACTTTTGAAGATTCTGAGGAGGCTTATTCTTTAAGTGAGGAGATTGGGGGGGGTAAATTAAGCGAGGAATTGGTTCGTATTGCCGAAGAAAATAACGTTACAATGGCAGTTGGTTTTCTGGAAAGAGAAGGTAAGCATCTTTATAACTCAAGTATTCTTGTTGACGGTAAAGGCGTTGTAGGAGTTTACCGAAAAGTACATCTTTTTCGTGAGGAAAAAGCTATTTTTAAATCAGGCAATATGGGTTTTCCGGTTTTTGAAGTTGATGGTGTTAAAGTTGGAATGCTGGTTTGTTTTGACTGGATATTCCCAGAGGCTATGAGAACACTTGCCTTAAAAGGAGCGGATATTATTCTTCATTCAGCGAATTTAGTCTTACCTTTCTATCAGAAAGCGGCTGTTACCAGAGCGATAGAAAACAAAGTTTTTATAGTTCTTGCGAATAGGAACGGAATAGAGGATAGATTTGGCGTATGCAATGAGTTTACGGGTGAAAGCGAAATTGTCGATCCCGAAGGAAAAGTACTATTGAAGACAGGAAAGCCCGATGTGGGGATTTTTTCAATCGATATAAATCCCGAAGAGGCCAGAGATAAAAAAGTTACGGAATTAAACGATATATTCGAGGATCGTAAGCCGGAGTTTTATAAGAACTGGGGATGAATAATTCTGCCACAGAGACACAGAGGACACAGAGGAACAACAAAGAACTATAGTTTGTTAAAACCCATCCCCCCAAAAAATTGGAAACAACAAATCACACAAATAGCACAAATCTTTTTTACTATTTAACTATTTTTTTAATTTATCTATTAAACTTATACTATTATGCTTGAAAATTTTATTAATAGTGTTAGATTTATATATAGCGGAAGGGCGGGTAGTCGCGCTCTCTTTATGAGGGTGAGGAAAGTCCGGACATTGCGGGTAAGAGAGGCTCCCTTAGGGAGGCACCGTAAGGTGACGGAAAGTGCCACAGAAAATATACCGCCTTGCTTTTGCAGGGTAAGGGTGAAAAGGCGAGGTAAGAGCTCACCGGACTTCTGGCGACAGGAGTCGCATGGTAAACCCCCTTTAATGCAAGACAAACAGGGTAGGTCCACTTGCCCGGACCGATAATCCCGGGTAGTTGCAAAGATCAATGACTATCTATAACAGAATCCGGCTTATAGCCCTTCCGTTTACTTAAAAAATTGAACCACAGAGGACACAGAGAGAAATAAACACACTGAGAACACAGAGGAAAAGGTGTTGTTTTAAAACCTCCCACCACCCCAAATTATTATTACACAAAGCCGCAAAGAACACAAAGCCCAACACCACCCTTCTTTTTTTGTTTTTTTTCTGAAACCGGTTATGTTGACAAAGGTGATATTTGCTACAGGTTCAACATGTGAATATTCTGGTTGTTGGGTTGGGATTTAAACAAAACTAATTTTTTTCTTTGTGTCTCCGTGTCTTTGTGTGAGATCCATTTGAGGTGGGGTGGAGAAAAACATCATGATTTTGTTTTTTCTTTTTCTCTGTGCGCTCTGTGGTTTATTCTTTTTCCGTGCTTAATTCTTTCTCCAATATTATCCATTCCTCGGAGAGTTCGGCGATTTGTGTTATAGCATTTTTGTATTCCTGGTAGTACTCTACCGGGATTAATTCTTTTTTATTTATGTAATAATCCGTATAAGTAATTGTTTTTTCGTCTTTAAGAAGAGTGTTTTTGAATTCGATATAAGGATTTGATAAGTTAATTTCTTTTGGAAGATATCGAACTGCGTAGCCTTCGGGAATTTTTATATTTATTTCATTTTCTTCTTTCTCTAATTTTCCCCAGTAAACCGGGTATTTTCTCATCCTAGCTCCAACGGAATAAGCAGAATATTCTATGCCCGGTATATGAAAAAGTAAGAAGTTGCCCTGTTTTAAAGCCAGGCCTTTTGCTCTATATTTTATATCGATTTTGACAACTGGTGCGGCATCTTCTATATGTATAAGAGAAAGATCTGTTATGTTTGAACCCGGTATATTGGCGTTCAGGTAGCTTTCAATCATATTTTTCTTATCTTCTTCTCTCATATATCTGAGGCTTTTAAGACTGGTAGCCATACTTCCGAGAAATATCATCGTTTCTTCTATTTCTGCCTTGCCTTTTTCGTTAAGTTCTATAGTTCTAGAAATAGAAGTTTTTTCTTTGTCCGGTTCAAATAGAGGTATTTTAATAAATTCGTTTTTTGTTACGGATAAACCTGTGGTACCCTGATATTCGGGTCTTACGTATCCATACGGGTTGAGCTCTAATGAAGGATCGAGGAAATTACCCCTGAGTTTTATCAAAGCTCCGTCGAATTGATAAAGAGAAGGGACGTTTTTGGCTAATTCACCTCTTGTTTTTGAGCGAACTAAAACTAATTCAGCAGTATACCCCTGTGATATTAGGGCAGAGTACAAAAGAGATGTTTTATCAAGAGAATTTGCCAATTTGTTTTCTAAAATTTCTTTTATACTTTTAGGATAACAGTTATATTTATAAGATGGCACGTCTACAAACCTTATCAAGTCTATAATTTCTTGATATATTTCTTCCGGTTCACTGTTTTGTGGAGTATATTTTCCTTCAAGATGTTTTTCAAAATTTTGAGATATTTTTTCCCAATTATTTTGGATTCCCGCAGTTATTCTCGGAAAAATGTAAGATTTTGGTGGTGCATTATCTTCGTCTTCATATGCTTCCAGCAAGTCTGTTTCCCAATGGAGAATTTTATTTTTCCCTGAAAATTTCAATTCTGGTTCTTCAATTTTCCAATTCTGCCAGGCTATATCGAAGTATCTGGGTGTTTCCACTCTGATAATACTTTTTAACGTCGGACCTGAACTTCCCAAGGTAGTTTCTAAAATAAAAGGGAAATCTTCAGATATTTTTCCGGAAATTGTAACTCCAAAATCCAGGAATTTTCCGGGTTTTACCTCCCGGAGTGCTATTTTTCTTTCATGGGCATTCTCATATGGTGGTATCCTTGAATAAATCGAAGCGTCCTCAATTGCATTTTCTCTAAGGTAAAGCACTTCACCTTCCCCGGTTATCGTTCTGCCGAAATTTATCTCCAGTTTTTCTTCTTTTGTGCTATAATTGAAATTTATGTTGCCTGCGTTTTTTCCTTTTTCAGAGCAAATAGCCCTGATACATCTTGTTGAATATGTGTAACTGGAATCTTTTTCGATTTTTAGATGTTTTTTGCAATAAATATCTACATATTTTTTATCTCTGAATTCCGAAAGGTTGGTCTTTAAACTTTGCAATAATATCGGATCTGTTATGTCCTTTGTGGTTTGCCACAGATAACCTTCTCTTTTTTGTGCGAGGTCGATGCTTCGGACTTCTTTTTGAGGAAAAGTAAGTAGAGTATCCGATGTTACTATGTATATAGAGTCGGGAGTTATTTTTGTCACTCTGCATTTGTATTCTTCACCTTTTTCCGTGTATATTATATCTTCTTTCCATTTGTTTTCGGTCTTTAGGATTTGTTTATTACAGGACAGAAAGAAGATATTCGAAAGGATAATTACTAATAAAAAGATCTTTTTCATCATTTCCCTCCAGGTAGCATAATTACAGGTCTCTTTACGTAGTTTAGTATTTCATTGCATAGGTCTTTATAATTAATATATTCGGAAACCTCTATTTTTTTATCTTTTCTCTTCCAGTTATCTTTAAATATTAAGGTGTCATCTTTTTCCGTATAAGAAGCCGTATACTCGGCATTTTTTTCTTTTCTTGAGAATTCTTCCGGTACAGATAAAATTTTCATTTCTTCCGGTAAGAGTATTTTGAAGGTATTAATTACTTCTTCAGAGGTATCGTATATCAAATCATAGTTACGCGTAGAGAGAGAAAGCTCGTTTTTTGTATATCTTTCTTCTAACTCGGGAAGTTTCAACAAATATAACTCTCCCTGTTTTTTCAAAATTTCCGGTACTTCATATTTGATTGTCATTTCTAAAGGTTTGGATATATCCATCAGGTTTTCTAAATTATAATCTATCAGTCGGGCGTTGGGAGAAACTCTTTTTGCCATTTGTTCGAACTGTTTCTTTTTTTCATCTTCTTCGAGTCTTTGCCAGTAGGCTCTGACACCCGCTTCATAACTTCCGTTGTAGCCGGACTGAAAAGTAACGAAGGCTGAATCGCTGGAAGTTACTTCGATTAAGTAAGTGTAGTCTCTTCTGTTTCTTTCCGGAGTCGGTACTTCTATAAAGTCAATTCTAGATTTTTGCGCGCAAATTGCGTCGGTTCCGTGGTCCATAGTCGCAAAAGAAGGATATCTATGATATTCGGAAACCGGATCCAGAAAATAAGGTTTTCCTTCTTTTGGGAAAATTTCTACTATAGCGTGGTCTCCCCAGAATGAAGGAATTTCTTTAATTAATCTTGGGCCGGGATAAGTATGTAGATAAACAGGGTATGCTTCTATATCGACCGCTTTTAATAGGGTGGAGAAGAGTATGGATTTATCGGTGCAGTCTCCGTATCCGTTTTCCATGGTTTCAGAAGCTTTGTGGCCCGAGACGCCGCTCGACGTACCTCCCTTAATAGATATATATCGTATATTTCTCTGTATCCAGTGATACAGAGAAGCTGTTTTTTCTTCATGAGTGTTTAAACCTGTTGTCAAAGAATCCGCAATTTTTTGTATCTCTCCCGTTACCTCCATCCTTTTTTTCTGAAAATCGGCGTACCAGTTGAATATATAATCCCAGTTTTTTTGGTTTGAGAAACGGAGAAAAGGTACAATCTCTTCCGTAACCGGCATTAGAGGTTCTTCAATGGGTGGTAGGGTATTTAATTTTTTGAAAGCAAGTACTTTCGTTGAGTTGGTAAATAAGGTATTAATGACAACACCCTTTTCGTTTTTTATAACATAATTACAATAACTGCTCAAGGGTACAATTATTTCAACAAAAGATTCGATTACAGGCTCCGAACCTCCGAAGAACCATCCCAATGTGAAGATCTTTTTATCCCAGGGGTTAAAAATTTCTTCTGTGTATTTGTATTCAATGATATCTCCGACTTCGACTTCAGGAATTGAAAATGCGATTATTTTATCTTTGTCGAAGAACATACCTTCTTCTTTTGATTTTGTGATTGTTATTTTGTTCATATCGAGGGGTATAATTCTGCCGTTGCTTTTTATAACTCTTGCCATATCGATTTTTATATTTTCTCTTTGTTGGTCAAATTGTCGCTGGAAATTAGCCCAGCTTCGTTTGGAATCTTTTAAAATTAATCCGCGAAAATGGTATTCGTAATTACGAGTTCCGTCAGGAAACAGCTTATTTATGCCTTTATCGAGCATAACAACTCCGTCAAAATCTGCAAATTCCACAATTAAATTTTCTCTGTCTTCAAGGATGCCCTCGATATTCTTAGGTAATTCCCCTTTTCCCTTTTCAAGACCGCCTTCGCCTAATATAATGGATTTAACATCGGTTCTTAGTAAAAGGGTATCGGTTGTATAAATAGAGTCTTTTTTCATCTGAACTGAGTCCGAATTGATAATTTTTCCGTTGTTTAATTCGAGTCTATGAGAGAAGACGCTAAAGGATATAAGAGAGATTAATAAAAATATTTTTCTCAATATTCCTCCTTTTCCGACTATTGAAAAAAGTATACAAAGCGTACAAAAATCTATTTGTCTTTTACTGCTGCTTTTTTACGTTGTTTTTTTCTTTCTTCTATAACCAAGTATTATAACAAAAACAGAAGTTAATATCATAAATATGCTTAAGACCTGCGAAAGAGTAAGGTATTTAAGAATCAAAGCATTTCCGGAGTATTGTCGGAAGAAATCGATGGTGAAACGGTGGAGTCCGTAAAGACCTATGAATAAGGTAAAAAGGAAACCATTGAAGAGCGTTTTCTTTCTAATTTTCCATAATATTCCGAAAATTATCAATAGATTTAAGGTCGATATCAGTTGTGTGGGAATGACAGATAAGCTATGCGAAGTTCCCTCGGTAATTAAACCTCGTTGTAAGTGATCCGAATACACAGGAGGATACCATTTCGCAGGAAAGCGGACTCCTATCCAGGAATCCGTAACCCTTCCGTAGCAGCAACCATTAAGAAAACAACCTATTCTGCCGATACCAATTGCTATGGCAATCCCGGGTGCCATAATATCCATAACTTTAGCCATCGGCAATTTTGCTATTTTGATAAAGAGTATTCCTCCTATAAAACCTCCGATAAAACCACCATAAAATACCATTCCTCCTTCCCATAGCTTAAAAATAGCAATAGGATTAGAGGCGAACTGGTACCAGTTTTCCGATACGTACCATATTCGGGCTCCAATAAGCATTCCGACTATGACCCACATAGTCAGAGATTGAACCAGTACGGGCTTTATATCGTTTCTAATCGCTTCTTTGTTTATAAAGTACATTCCGACAAGATATCCGGTTACTGCCATAACTCCGTAAGCAGGTAATTGAAAATTTCCGATTATAAGTAAATATCTGTACATTAATTTCCCCTTTATTGTTTAGAATTGACAGTTTTTAGTTTATTTTGTATGTTCTTTCTTAGTTCGGACCTTCTTACAAATGTATTTGAAGGGCATTTTTCTAAAGCGGGTTCCAAAAGCTTATTATCTTTTATTTTACTCCATTGTACCATTGCGAGCTTGCCGTCCATTTCTATTATTTCATCTTCTGTTACTCTTGTGCATAAAGTACAGCCAGTACATCCTCTCGAACATACACTCTTAACATTTTTTGCATCATCGTAAGAACGGCAGGCTATGTATATGTCCTGGTCTTTTGGAATAAGTTTAAAAAGTCCCCTCGGGCAAGTTTCCACGCAAATTCCGCATGCTGTACAATTCTCTTCTATTACATAGGGTAATCCTTTTTCACCCATTTCAATCGCGTTAAAAGGGCATGCCCGAACACAGTCTCCGAGTCCCAGACAACCGTACTGGCATCCTTTATCTCCCCCCATCAAATTAAGAGCTTCGCATGTCGATATTCCGTCGTAATCAGCTGTTCTCTTTGCGGTTTCGCTGTCGCCAAGACAACAAAGAACAGACACTTCTTCCGGGCCTGTGTTTTTTTCTTTAATCCCCATTATTTCCGAGATTTTACTAGCCGCTTTCTGTCCACCGGCTTTACAGCCGTTTACCCCATATTGACCTTCGACAACGCCACCAGCAAAAGCTGCGCACCCAGGAGCGCCACAGGCACCGCAATCTATACCGGGCAAGATTTCCCGGATTTTTTCTACCCTTTCATCATTTTTTACCTTGAACTTTTCAGCGCTAAAAACTAAAAAAGCTCCAAAGATAAGCGTTAATCCGGCGAGCAATAATACAGGTACTAAAACTTGATTCATCAACCCTCCCGTTTTTTATTATTACTTCATTCAATTGAAAATAAAAAGAAGTTATTCATTGTCAAGCCATTTTCTTACCACAGAGTACACGGGGAAGAAATTAGAAAAATTGAAAAATGGGAAAATAGTAAAATGGTAACAAAAAACTTTAAACTAAATACTAATGTTTAAAAATTAACCACAAAGGTCACAAAGATTTTCTTTCTGTTTTTACTATTCAACTATTCAACAATTTAACCATTCAACTTAGTCTATTGACTATATTAGTTTATAAGAGAGGGGAGAGCTACTGAGTTATGTGTAAAATAACCGCTTATTTCTTCGATATGTTTTAATGCCTTAAAGAATGCATCCGTGGTTTCGGGGCAGAAATGTTCGCCTCTTTCTTGATGAATCATAGCGAATGTTTTAGAAAGGGAGAACGGTTTTTCTCTATATGGTCTATCTGAAGTAAGAGCATCAAAAAAATCAGATAAAGCTACTATTCTGCCCGATAAAGGTATTTTTTTTCCTTTAAGACCCCTTGGATAACCTTTCCCATCCCATCTTTCATGATGGGTATAAGCTATCTCGGCGGCAGTCTTAATTATTTCTGATTTAGAATCTTTCAGAAGTTTAAATCCAAGCGTGGTGTGTCCTTTCATTATTTCCCATTCCTCCGCGTTAAGTTTGCCGGGTTTGTTGAGTATCTTATCCGGAATACCTATTTTGCCTATATCATGCAGAGGGCTGCTTCTATAAATAGTTTCCACCAGATCATCTTTTAGCCCTAAAGTTTCGGCTATTATTTTTGAGAAGATTGCGACTCTTTTAATATGATCTCCGGTTTCTTTGTCTTTATATTCGGCAGCTTCACCGAGTACGAAAATTGTTTCTAATTGCGCGGATTCAAGTTCGTCTGTAAGCTGAGCATTTCTTATTGCTACAGCCGCCTGTGAGGCGAGAGATTCGGTTAATTTTTCATCTGCTTTGCTAAAAGGTTTTATTTTCCCTCTTTCGGTTTTGTTTATAAGTTGAAATACTCCTACTAATTGTCGTTTTCTGTCTATAATAGGTACTGTTAACATCGATTTGCATTTATAGCCTGTTTTTTCCTCGAATTCCGTATTATGACAGTAGGGACGGCCTTTTATGGCATTTAAATCTTTTATATTTAATATTTTTTTATTTTTAGCACTCCAGCCCGCAATGGATTTGTTTGATATTGGAAGGGCATGTGGGGCAATCAAGTCAAGGAAATTTTTCTTACCCATTTTTTTTTCGAGGGTAAGATTACGTGAAACTCTGAATTCCAGTTTGTTATCGTTCTTAAGGTAAAATGTTCCGGCGTCCGCTTTACAAAGTTTAGAGGTATCTTCGAGGATTACATGAAGCAGTATGGAGAGGTCTCTTTCCGCTGCTAATTTGATACCTATTTCGATTAATGTATCGTAATTACTCATACGTATTTATAATAAGTACATTTGAGTGATATGTCAATGTTTAATTAACCGCAGAGTCTACAGAGAAGTAAGGACTTCTCAGTATTTAATTGTAAATTGCAAGTTGTAAATTGAAAATTGAAAATTTAAAAACAGAAATAGGACGCAGATGAACGCAGATTTTCAGGATTCTTTGTTTTTACTATGTTAACTATTTAACAATTCAACTATATTAACTCAAATTCGGAGAATTTGTTAAATTGATACGGATATACGCGGATAAAAAAAGGGGCATAGTTACATACAATATTAGTAATATCGATTAACTATGCCCTATGTTTTAGAGCTCTATTTTAGTTGTTAAGCTTCTAATTTGACCATGGGGTGCGGCCACCACCGCCTCTTCCGAAATTTTCAGTACGAGGTCGAGCTTTAGTTACTTTCAGTTCTTTTCCTTTGAGTTCTTTGCCGTTTAAACCGGCAATTGCTGCTTCTGCTTCGCTTTCCTTTGGCATTTCAACAAATCCAAAGCCTCTATTTTCGCCTGTGTACCTGTCTTTGATTAGTCTAACAGAAGTTAGCTCACCGTAAGATGAAAATTCTTTATTCATTTCTTCTTCGGTCAATTGTGATGAAATGTTACCTACATATATATTCATATTACCTCCTTTTAGGTTTGAATATTTACATGTTTTCGTAAATGTAATTAAATCCGAATACAATCCTGCAGAAAAAGTATTGAGATGTCTAACCGGCAAAACCAGAATGGAGATAAAAAAGTATTAACAATTATATTCCGAACGATCTTGAAGGTTCCATAACCTACATTTACTGCGTCTATAATACTTGATTTTCAAGAAAAGTCAAGGGGGGGATTCACCACAGAGGTCACAGAGCAAAACAAAACACACAGAGAGTACAGAGAAAAAAAGTATTTTTTTGTTTTTAAAACCCACTTCCCCGCACAAAATTATTCTCACGCAAAGTCACAGAGAACACAAAGAAAAAAATATTTGTGTTTTTAAAATTCGTTCCCATTGACTTGATTCTTTAAATCCGTTATTATTATGAAAAAAAAGTTGATCAAATAACGAAAAAGAAAATCTGTTGAATAAAGTGAATGATGGCAAAATCTTTGTGATAAAATTGGAGAGTTAAATTAAAGGATTTTTTTTACTGATAGAAAAATTAAAAGAAATATTAATGGCTTCATTATTTTTTACGCTGTTTTTCACTCAAAGTTGTTTTGCTTTGGAAGATAGTAATATTTATGATAAATATTCTTTTATATCAGGAAATGAACAACTATCTGAAAGAGTACTTATGCTTGACTTATCAAACCCTTTAAAAAATTATGAGGCAAATTCAAATTTGTTCCTTTCTATAAATCAATTATCAGGAAGAGCTAATGACTTTTTAGGAATATGGCTTAATGGTGATAATTATAGATGGTCCAGAATCTTGCTGTTATGTGGTTCATGGTGGCTATCCGTCGGTGAATCATATTATTCTCACGAAATTGCGCATTTATTCAGGCCAAGAAGGAATGGATTAAAATGCTACGTTGATATTGATATGAATGATTGGTGGTCTCATTTATGGCCTAGATATAAAGCATTAGTTTCAAGTTATCGAGAAATGACTGATGAGGATTTTCTTGGAGTGGTGGTTGAGGGTTTAAATCAGTGGGAATTTAATTCTTTTAATAAATGGTCTTTAAGCGTAAAACAGAATCAACTATCTCTTAATGATGTTGTTTACTTTTTTATAGAAAAATTATGGGATATGGAATACATATTACATGTCGGATTTGACGATTTTACCCCCAGATGGAAACTAGATTATATTGCTTTTCTTGGGTATTGTGATGTTAGAAATCTGCATAGTGATATTGATGTTTATACGATATATCTTTCTAATTTTAATGATATTGAATTGAAAAAAACCGAATATCTGGGTCAAACAATGCTGGCAGATTTGCTTTCATTTCATACCTGGGAAAGTATTTTTTTGATTATAAAGTACTTGTTTTCCGGAAATAGATACTCCAGCCCCTGGAAAATTGAATTTAGCGATAATTTAAAAGTTTTACCGCCAATAATTAATATTTACGCAACTTCTAAGGGAGGGTTCTTTAATTCAACATCATTAATAAAGGTAGGGAAAAGTCATAATATATTTTTATCTTTTGGTTTAGATGCTGATGGGGTTGGAGGTGGCGAGGTGGATTGCTTTAGACTGGGTGTGAATTATCAAGACTTAAATATAGCAAAATTTTCATTTGCTCCTTTTTTCAATATTAATACTACAAGGAATTTACAATATAAGGGTGCTTCAATTGGAATGTGTATAAACTTCAGAATCAATGAAAATATATTATTTAGAACAAAGTACGAATACAATGATAATGATATAATAGAAAATGTAGTAAAAAATAAAGACGAAGGCTCCCTAATCACATTGGGTTTTGCCGTAAGAATTTGATGAACAAACAAAGCACACAAAGACACAAAGAAAATAGGACGCAGATGAACGCAGATTTAAAAGAATTTTTTGTTGTTTTATACCTCTGACTTACTAATTCTTAATACTCAAATTATATAAAATCTTTTCACATTTCAATGCCTGACCCTGTTGATATGACCCTGTTGATACTGTTGATATTCACAATGCCTGACCCTGTTGATATTAAAAATAAGTCCCCTACTTTTATTACTTCATCATCTCCTTTGACGACACTTTTTGTGTTCGCGCGCATTTTCTAGAGTAAAAATTAAGTCCTCACCATCACCAATAGAGGGGATATATTGATACGTAGTGCGTGATTTCCAGAAGTGTTCCTCTATATCGCCGAGAAGTTTTTGAATCTTTTCCAGAATATTCTCAATATAAGTCCGACTAATACCGGGTAGAGGGTCAGAGTGATATTGAAGTGTGGTTTCAAGATCTTCATGTGCAAGAAGGCGATTCCGTACCTTTCGTAATGGCTCATAATAGCCCTTAAGTTCCTTCAATTCTGACTGCCATTTGTCGAATAGAATCGTATCTATGGAGGGTTTTAACTTATCTATTAAATAATCCAAAGATACATTTTTTTTACCACGCGATTCTTTAGGATCCATGAATCGAGAGATTGCTAGTATTACATCGTGGCGCATAATACGATCCAATAATCCAAAGAATGAAGATGCAGCCCAGTTTAAAAGACCTACACGTTCAGGAGAAGTCCCAAATAGGGATTTATAGTTTTGCCAATTCAAGTGTAAGTAAGCAACATTGGTCAAAAGCTCATAAAATAACTCTCCCGTTCCCTTTGGAAAGAGTGCACGCGCTTTTTCTCGAACCTCTTCCGGAGTCTGATGATTCTTCATTTTCTTATTCGTATTCATTTTATAATAAAAATTTAAAAAAGCTTACTGATAAGTCAATAGACTATGTCCGGGAACGCTGTGACTTGAGAATCGCAAGACGTGAGTCAAAAAAATGTCGTAGCAGTTTAATATAGATTTTAAACTCAATTCTGAAAACCCTTGACATCCTACCCACTTTTGAGGTATATTGTGAAGGAGGAAGCAACAATTTAAAGTTCAAGAAGTGGTCACTATCGTTCTTGTTGTTAAGAAAAGATGAAAGATATTGCTTGTAAAGATAACACAATAGCTGAAGAGAAGGGACTGCCCTATCCAATAGTATTATATCCCAAGCATTATGGAGTATTTATAGGCTTTAAAAGGAATCTTACAGATTCACAAGTTTTTTTCTGCTCATGTTTTAAAGAAGCAATAGTGAATTACATAAAGCATCAACTGGAAAATCCTAGTATTGGAACATATGGTAATGGTCAAAAAAAATTCTTTCTGGATTATGGTAAGTTTCCTACGAACTTTATTCAGCAGATAAAAAATTATCCACAAAACGATAAAATTGTACAAATGTTTCACTTTGAAAACAAACTATGTCACGGATGTAATAATTCTACGCCTTCATATAGATATTGTCATGAAATGTATGGCTCGGTTTTCAAACAAAATTATGGATGGTACATTAATAAACAAGCCTATGAATGGGGTATTATAGGAAATGAAGTTAATTTTAAATTATGCCCGGATGAAATCATAGACTTATTAAAAATAGAGCGTAAAGAGTACTTTAATTTGTTCCAAGAACTCATATCAAGTAAAAAGTTAGAAAAAGCGCTTGAATTACAGAGTAAATTTAATAAACAACAAAGAAAAATCTGGAATGTTATAGAAAATGAAGTTAGAGGAAGATTTGGACATAAGAAAATAGGGGAAGCATGGACTAGTGAAACAATCCTTTATTACATAATTGAAAAACTTTATCCGGAAAGAACTATATTTCGTCATTTTCGCCCAGAATTTCTGGAAGGATTAGAAATAGATATATTTATAAAAGAATTTAATTTAGGCATCGAATATCAGGGAATACAACATTATAAACCAGTAAAACATTGGGGAGGAGAAGCTGCGTTAAAAAAATTAAAAGAGAGAGATGATAAAAAGAAAAAAATTTGCGAATCACAAAATATAAATTTGATTTACTTTAAGTACGATGAGGATCTAAGTGAAGAATTTGTTTCGAATAGACTTAAACAATATATCTAACAACATAAAATCCCTGCTAATCGTGTCCTTATCCTGTCTTGTATTAGGGTTATGGGATTGGTTTCGAACAACACAAATATATTTTTTTCTTCGTGCCTTAGTATCTTTGTGTGAGATTGATTTTGGGTCGGGGGTTGGGTATTAACGAAAAAAATCTCTGTGTGCTCTGTGTGTTTGGTTTTTCTCTGTGCTCTCTGTGGTTCAATCTTTTTTTCTATGGTTTTTATACCAGGGCTATACTTGACTTTCTTTCGGGTTTGCCTTATTATTTTTATATGAGAACATTAGAAGAAATAAAAGTATTAAGGAAAAACGAAAAGGAAGCATTGAGTGAATTAAAATCTCAACTTAAACAGAGAATTCCGGATGCGGAAATTATATTATATGGTTCAAAAGCAAGAGGAGATTCTGAAGAGTTGTCGGATATAGATATATTGATTCTTATAGATAAAAAGGTAGATAGAAAACTAAAAGAAAAAATCGTTGACATAAGGTATGATATCGAATTGAAATATGATGTTGTCTTTGGACTTGTTATTGAAAATAAGGATTTCTGGGATTCTTCGTTAGCTAACGCAATGCCTTTCCATAAGAATATAGAGAGAGAAGGTGTTCTTCTTTGAAAAAAGAGTTTATAGATCTCACAAAATACAGATTAGAGAAAGCGCAGAATACACTATCAGACGCAAAGAAATATATCGAAGAAGCTACTCCTGAATCAACAGTAAACAGAATTTATTATGCAATGTTTTACGCGGTTAATGCTTTACTCATAGCAAATGGTTTATCATCTACAAAACATTCCGGAGTTAGAGCTATTTTCAATAAAGAATTTATAAACGAGGGACTAGTAAAAAAAGAGCTCGGCAAATTTTACTCCGAGATGTTTGACAATCGGCAGGAAGGCGATTACAGAGATTTTGTAAAATTCGAAAAGGAGGACGTGAAGTTTTGGCTTGAGAAAGCCACTGAGTTTGTAGACGTAGTCGAAAGTCTGACCAACAAAGCGATTAAAGAAAGTAAGTAAAATATTTTAGAAACCACGATTACAGCATATCATAAAAATAAACTTTTAACTTAAAAAACAAATAAAAAACTTTGTGTCTTTGTGCCTTAGTGGCAAAATTAGGATTTCGGATTTAGGGGATGGGATTTAGTAAAAAAAGATTTGTGTCATTCGTGTTATTTGTTGTTTCTAATCTTGGGAGGTGGGTGTTAAACAAATTATGATTCTTTGTTGTTTCTCTGTGTTCTCTGTGTGTTTAGTTCTTCCTCTGTGGTCTCTGTGGTTAAAAAGCGAAAAATAAATATCCGCCGATGTCGAAACCATTCTCGTTTGTCAGGCCATAAATGTAATCACCTTCTATGCCCACTTTTAAATTGTTTCTTAAGGCATAACCTAAATCGGCGCCGATAAAGTAATTTTCGGTACCGTTGCTGTATCCGTATATATTAGCACTTATTAATTCTGAAAAAACGGTACTTAAACCAGCCCTCAAGATATAATCGTAACCGGATTCTAAGGGGTATTCAAATTCAAAAAATGTTTCTCTATATGTTCCTTTTACACCGATAAAGTCTGAAGAGTTGTTTAAATAGTGAGAATAGATCAGAGATAATGGTAAAATACTTTTTGATTGACCGGACTCTACTCTGTAATATGTATCGGTCGACGCGTATTCACGCAGGTACTGCGGAGATTGGCAGTATAAATAAGCGGTTCCTGTTTTATTCAATAGATTCCCTTTTATATATAGGTCATAAATCGGCAAAAAGTAAATTAATTCGGGGTAGACCTTCTCATCGAACCAGACTGCACCGGCTTGAATAGGATATTTTTCGTATAAAACTTTTGCATTGAAATCTATGAAAAATCCAGCCTGGATATTAAACTTAAATGGACTATATTTAAAGTTGATATCGGCAACTCCTATGAGTGTATCGGAGTATACACCGGAAAAATCAAAATCGATTAAATCATATATGTTTCCTATATTGAATTTATAAACCGGTTTATGTAATTCTCCGCCGTAGACAGCTCCGTTAACGTAAAAATTTTCTACAGAAGTTCTTGAGAAAATTTGTATGGATGAGTTTTCTGCGGTAGAGTTCCGGGTAGAATTCAATCCGACTTCCAGGGGATAAAAAATTTTTCTGCTGTAACCGAGAAGATAACCTCTGAAATATGTTCCGGCAACGCCTTCCGCCCGTAAGCCTATATTTCTATCAATTATTTTTTTATCTCTAACTTCGAAGACGGGCAACCCTTTTTTAGTATTTATGATGGAAGGTGGAAGATATTCTGACTCAAACGGCAAAGACTGTTTTTTTATGGGTTTGACTTTAATTTTTCTCTCCCCGTACACTTTTACTTCGGGAATATCCAGAATGTCAGCATTTAAATTAGATACTAAGAAAATTAAAATTGTAGAAAAAGCTGAAATCTTTCTCATTTCTTTAACTCGGAAATTTTGCTCTTAGCTTTTGTTAGCCAGGGTTCTTCGGCTCTTTCTACTATTTCTTTTAAATAATTTAGAGCCCTTTCTTTATCGCTCCTTTTAATCATTATTTCTGACAGAAGATAGAGAGACGCGGATACCCATTCACTTTCAGGATGGAGGTATCTGACTTTTAGAAGTATTTTTAAAGCTTCTTCCTCCTTACCTGTGTCTAATAATATTTTACCCTTGAGATATTGAGCCTCGGCTTCCGAGCGTTCAAAATTCATAGCTTCTTCGAGATTTTTCAAAGCGGAAGTGAAATCTTTACGATCGATTAGTATTTTGGCGAGTTCGATGTAGGCAAGACCATCAGCTTGACCTCTTAATTCTAATAATCTTTTGGTGGCTTCTTTCTCGTTTCCTTCTTTTTTTAAGGACAACGCGTACAGAAGAGATGCTTCAGGTAATGATGATTTCATGAAGTATTCTTTTGCTTTGCCCGGATTTCCCGAATTAAACTCGATTCTGCCAAGTTCCAAAAAAGCTTTATCTTTGAATTCGCTAGATTTTGAGGCTTTTGTTAAAAAGCGAATTGCTTGGTCTTTTCTTCCCATTTTTAGGAAAGCAAGTCCCGCTTTATAATAACTGTCGGGTTCATCGGAATATTCGAGATAAGTTATCGACTCGTTGTATTTTCCTGAATTAAATAAAATATTGCCAACAAGGCTATTAACTTTTCCTTCCAGTCCGCTGCCGCTTAATTTTCTCAGCAAATCTCTTCCTTCCTTTTCCATTTCGGAACTTCCCGATAACTTATTCACAGATAGCAGGATGCCTTGTATTCCCAAAAGAGTTAGCGAAGAAGCGTTAACGCCGGAAAGTTTTTCTTTTGTCAGGTCAAATGCTTTTGTGTAGTATTTATATGCAGAGTCGAATTTTGCCTGGTCAAAATAATTATCGCCAAGTAGTAAGAAAGATTCTGTTAAAATTTCGGCATCATAAGATTCGGCAATCATTGAATATAATTGTTCGTTGGAAGCTCTCAGATCATTGTTTTTTCTTAAGGTAAGAGCGGTATAATAGGAACTTATCTGGCTGTATTCCGAGAGGGAAAAGTTCTTTTTTATGTTTACAAATTCTTCTATTGCTTTGTTATATTCTTTGTTTTCAAGTAACATTTTTCCGAGATTGAACAGGGCTTCCGGTTTTCGTTCTCCCTTTACCTGGCGGTAAGCGCGCTCCGCGGATTTTAAATCACCCATTGCATTAGCCGCGTTTCCGAGCTGGAGATATATTTCTGCTCTACTGCAAAAATCAGGGAACTTCTCCGATAATTCTTCGAGATTATGGAAAGCCATATCGTATCTCTTGAGCCCCATCCACGCCCATCCCTTTGCTTCCAGTACATACGGGGTTAAATCGGGACACTCTTCTAAGTTGATTTTGTTATATTCTTCCAGAGCTTTTCTGTATTCTTTTGTGCTTTGATAAATATCGCCTTTTAGCATATGGACTTTATGGATTTCGTTTCCTTTCGGAAATTTTTGTTCGTAAGATTCTAAAAGGCTTAAAGCGTTTTCAAACTCATTTAATTTTTTCTTTGTTACGGCGGCTTGAAATAGTGCAAGATTTACGGAGCCCTGATTTTTTTCGACTACTTCCATAAACTTTGAATATGCATCACCGTATTTTCCCTGAATTAGTAAAATGTTTCCTATCTCAACGCGTGACTCATCCCATAAGTCTCCCGCAATGTTGTTCAAATATTCCATGGCCTGTTTGTAATCCCCGAGTTTTTTGTAAATTCGAGCAATTTCAAAAAGGGCTTCATTTCGGAGGGTGGAACTATTTTTACTTACCAGGTGCAGGTTTAAGAGCGATTCTTCAGTTTTTCCCTGTTTATTCAAAGATAGTGATTTCCAGTACATCGCGTCCAGGAAATAAGGATCGCTTCCCGATAGTTTATCAAAATATTCTATGGCTTTATCATAATTACCCCTTTCATACTCTATTAAGCCTATTCTATAATTAGAAAAACCCGAAAGAGAGGGGTCGGCGATTGCGACTTTTTGCTGATATTGAATTGCTTTTTCTATATTTCCGTTGTTTTCGTTAATATCGGCAAGGTATGAATACGCGCGGGCGGTATATTTGCCTTCGGGATATTCTGCTAAGTATTCGGTAAAAGCTTTTTCTGAATTTTTATCCTTGGAGAGAAAAAGTGATTTTGCGTTAAGAAAAGTTCCTTCTTCTTCGTATTCTCCTTTAAGTCCCGAGAAAATAGATGCTGCTTTTTCGTAATTTTTTAAAGCCATATAAGCCCATCCTATACTTAATTTGCTGTAGGGGAGAGAGGATTTTGAATAATGTGCTAAAGCCTGTTGGTAATCTCCTTTACCGTAGTAGGCTTCTCCCAGATACAATTCTCTTTTATTCTTATCTGTGATACTTTTTATTACTTCTATCGCCGGATCAAAATTATTTAATTTTATTTCAGTTTTGGCCCACTCTATGAGTAAATCTTCCTTTTTGGAAGGATATTTAAAAACAAATTCTTTACATTTTACGATAGCTTTTTCAAAACTTCCCTGCTGATTTAGTGTTTTGACTAACATAACGGAAGCTTCCGGAGCGAATATGCTGTTAGGGTAGTTGTTTATGAAATCTACAAGTTCTGTTTCCGCGAGGTCGTAAAGGCCATCTTCGAAAAGCCCTTTCGCGTATTTGAATTCGTTTAACGGATTGAGCGATAAAATGAGCAGAAGAAAATTCATTTCTTTACCTCCTCACATAGAGAAACGCAGTAACAGGCAATAGCTTCGTTTTTCCCGATACTGCCCAGACCTTCATTTGTTTTCGCTTTTACGGAAACATTAGACATATCTATACCAACAGTTTCCGCGATATTTTTTCGCATGGAGGAGATGTAAGGAGCCATTTTTGGTGACTCAGCTACTATTGTTGTATCGATGTTGATAACTTTACCGGGAATTATCTGCATCGTTTGCTTAAGTAGAAATAAGCTTGAGGCATCTTTAAAGGTATCGTCAGTGTCGGGAAAGTATATACCAATATCATTTAGAGCAAAGGCGCCGAGGAGTGAGTCTATGATTGCGTGTATGAGTACATCCGCGTCTGAATGTCCGAGAAGTCCGAGATGGTTTTCTATTTCAACTCCTCCTATTATGAGTTTCCGATTTTCTGCCAACCGGTGAATATCGTATCCGAAACCTATTCGCATATTCATTAATGCCAATATTAATACCTAAAATAAAAGCTTTTGTCAAGGGAGACCGACCCACAACCTTAAAACAACAAAAATATTCTCACACAAAGACACAAAGAACACAAAGCCCTTCCACACAACCCTTATATTATGTTTGTTTTAACTTCCCAACCGCCTAACTTTCTAACGTCCTAACTAAAATAATTACCCCAGAGAACACAGAGGAAAAAAACTCACAGAGACCACAGAGTTTTTTGTTGTTTTTTTTAACTGCTAACTACTCTCTATTTACTATTTAAATTATCGTCCTATCTCTTTCTGAACCAGATGTTTATTGTCCCGCACCCAGTTATAATACTCTGTTCTTTTAAGTTTGGAAGCTGCATCCTTATCCAAAACAACATTTACATAACTATGCAGCTGTAAAGCGCTGGCCGTTATTTGACTTGTTACGGGTCCTTCGATGAATTTGGCACAGACGTCAGCTTTCTTTTTTCCGTTTGCTATAAGAAGTGTTTTTTTAGCTTCCAAGATAGTTCCTATCCCTATAGTAATAGCAAAACGAGGTACATCTTTCATGTTATCGAAGAAACGAGCATTATCTTCTATTGTTTGTTTATATAATGCCTTTATTCGCGTGCGGCTGGCAAAGGAAGATCCCGGTTCATTAAAAGCAATATGTCCATCAGCTCCAATACCAAGTATTTGAAGATCTATACCGCCTACTTTTTTAATTTGTACTTCATACCAGGTACAGAATTGTTCAGGGTCTTTTATATTTCCCTGTGGTATAAAAACATTTTCCGGGTTTATATTAATATGTTTAAACAGGTTTTCCCACATAAAATAGTTATAACTGTTTTTGTGTAACGGAGCCAGCCCCAGGTATTCATCTAAATTGAAAGATTTTACTTTAGAGAAATCCAATCCTTCTTCTTTATGTATTCTTACGAGTTCTTTGTAGGTGCCAATAGGCGTATCTCCAGTTGCCAGGCCTAATACAAGATCATGTTTTTTTCTGATTTCTTCAGCAATTATTTGAGCAGATACTCTGCTCATTTCATCGTAATTAGAAGCAATAGTTATTTCCATAATATTACCTACCCCCTTTTATTTTATTTTGAACTTTTGGTTTTTAAAAATAATTATTCTTTTCGGTTTGTCAACAGCAGTATAATAGTTAGTAGAAAGTAGAGAGTAGTGAGTAGTAAAAAAACAAAAAATCTTGTGACAATCTGTGTAATCTTGTGGCAATTTTTAGGGATTAGGATTTTGGGTTTGGGATTTAGAAAAAACAAACAAGAAATATTTGTGTGATTTGTGCTATTCGTTGTTCCTTGTTTTTATTTTTGAAATTTGATTTGTAGTTTTGTATTTTGATATTTGATTTTTACATTTTTTTGAAGCCTTGCGGATGTTGAGAAATAATCTTAATTTATAATCTATGGTTGAGATTTCGCTAAAAGACATACCGGAACTTTCCGGAGTTTATCATTTCCGTGATGAGGAGAAAATACTTTATATAGGTAAAGCAAAGAATTTGAAAAAAAGAATCAATAGTTATTTTACCCGTAAAAATTCCATAAAAGAAAGTAAAATATTATATGAAGCCAAATTTTTAGATTATACGGCTACATCTAATGAATTGGAAGCTCTTATATTGGAAGAAAATGAAATAAAAGAACACCAGCCAAAATATAACGTGAGATTAAAGGATGATAAAAGATATCCATATATTAAGATAACTATAAAGGATGAATATCCGAGGGTCTTTTATACCCGAAAAATCGAAGATGACGGGTCTCTTTTTTTTGGTCCCTTTGCAGATGTAAAGGCAGTTAAAAGAGCGCTTAAAACGCTTATAAGCGTTTTTCCGGTGAGGACATGTAAAGGAAAAAATTTACCCTATAAAGTTTGCCTTCAGTATCATATTAATAGATGTTTGGGACCATGTATAGGAAAAATAGAAAAAGAAGAATATAGAGAGATGATCGATGAAATAGTCGATTTTCTCAAGGGTAAAACAAAGAAGCTTGAAAAAATTATTAATAATAAAATGAGAGAATCAGCCGCGAAATTGAATTTTGAGATGGCTGCTGTTTATAGAAACCAGATAATGAGTCTCAGGGATCTCGCAAGGAAGCAGAGAATAGTGTTAGAGGATAAAAAATCCAGAGATGTGATTGGAATCAGCGTCAAATCCGGGAAGGCTTGTGTTTTCGTTTTTCAGATAAGAGAAGGAAAGATGGTTAATACTGAGAGATACATACTTCGTTCGAGTGAAGAGGTACCGGTGAAAGAATATCTCAAGAGGTTTCTCCCCTGGAAATATCTGAATATATCCTATATTCCTAAAGAGATTCTAATTCCGGTAGAAATAGAAGATAAAAATTTGCTGGAAAATCTTTTTTTGTGTAGAATTAAAGTACCAAGGAGAGGGGATTTGAAAGGACTAAAGGAAATGGCGATTAAAAATGCGAAACTTGAATTGGAAAGGGAACTTGCTCGTCCGGTGACCGGCTTAAATGATTCTTTAGGTGAGCTTCAGAAACTTCTTATGCTCGAGAGTCTTCCGGTGAGAATAGAAGGATTCGATATTTCTAATATTAGCGGTTCCGATTCGGTGGGTTCTTGCGTTGTGTTTGTAAATGGTTTTCCCGCAAAGGAAAAATACAGACGTTTTAAAATCAAAAACGTTGAAGGAATTAACGATCCTGCCATGATAGGTGAAATTGTCGGTAGAAGGATTAAAAAATTGATAGAAGAGAAAGATTTACCCGATTTGATTTTGATCGACGGAGGAAAAACACAGTTAAATGGAGCTTTGAAGGCTATGGGTAAAGTTGCACGCTTAAAAATACCTGTTATAGCGTTGGCTAAGAGAGCAGAGGAAGTACATTTGCCGAGCGGAGAAATTATTTCTTTGCCTTTAAGCTCTAAGGCTCTGAAACTCTTAATGAGAATACGCAATGAGGCTCACTCATTTGCTCTTAGTTATCATAAAAAACTCAGAAGAAAAAAACTTTCTCTTTCGGAATTGGATGAGATTGAAGGTATAGGCTATAAGCGTAAAATTGCTTTGATTCAGCATTTTGGTTCAAAAGACAGGATACTTACGGCATCTAAAGAAGAAATTAGAGAAGTTACGGGAGTTGGAGATAAATTGGCTGATATTGTTTATAATTCTCTTCATTAACGGGATTATTCTTTGATTTGATATTATTACTGCTTTCCATATCATCAGAAGTATTAATTATAGAGTCACCGGATACGTCCGAAATTGCTCTCGGTTATCCCTTTGTCATTAAAAACTCTGATAGTTTGTGGTGTGGAGAAGAGCTTTTGTCCCGCGATTCGTCATATATAATAGATTACAAAAGAGGTGTTTTAAGAATTAAGAAGGATTGTTCTCTACCTCTGAGATTTAAGTTCTTACATCTGGATTTTATGTTGAATGAAAGCTACTCAAGGTGGGCTCCGGATACTTCCAGGTCTTTACCTGCTGGGATTGTAGAAGAGTCTAGTTGGCAGGATGGCGATAAACTTATAATAAGTGGGAATAAAGGTTTATTTGTAGATGTAAGAGCGAACAGGACTGATATAAGCCAGAGTTTATGGATGAGGATAGGGGGTAGCGCCGGGCAGTTCGATGTTTCCGGAGTTCTTTCCGATGAAAATATTCCTAAAGGTAACGTGGTTTCGCAGAATTTGCGGGAAATAGATGAGATTTTTATCGAAGCAGTTTCCGATGATATATCTATCAGAATGGGGGATATTGTAACTACTGAGGAGGAAGTAGATAAAAAATTGCTTGGGCTTTCTTTCGCCTGGAAAGACTTATCCGGAGTAGCGGGGATTTCTAAGGCTAAATATGGGAAAATTACGTTTAAAACAGTCGAAGACAAACAGGGTCCCTATAAAATTAATCCGGAAGAAGGAATAAGTGGTGTTTCAATAGTAAGAGGTTCAGAGCAAGTTTGGCTTAATGGCAAGCTGCTGGCGAGGGGAATAGAAAAAGATTATGTAATTAATTACCTGGAAAACACTCTCACTTTTAATTCCTCTGTTTTTCTTGATAATGAGTCGGTGGTTCTTGTTCTTTTTCAATATAGTATTTACGGAGAAAGTAATATGTTCTATGAAACCGCGTTTGAGAGTGATGATTATTCTTTTTCTTTCCGTCGCGAAGAAGATTTCTCGGAAAAAGATTTAATCGAATCCTATCCCGATTCAGGTTTTGGATACAGATATAATTCTACATATGTTGGAGAGGGAAATGGTGATTACCAGCTGTTGGATTCCATTTTTGTTTATCAGGGTTACGAAAAAGGCTCTTACGAAGTGTATTTTGAGTGGATCGGAGAGGGAAACGGTGAATATGAGTATGTGGATTCATTACATTACTTTCTCTGGACAGGAGATGGTCCGTTTTCGCCTAAAAGGAAAGTTCCTTTAGGGGAAGAAGATAACTTGTTTTCATTAGGCTTAAACAAGAGTTTAAAAAATTTTGATATATCGGGGAGATTAAAAGCAAGAAGAATTAGAATTCCAGTAGGAGGAGAGGGAAAAGATGGTCTAAATGCCAGTTTTAAGTCCAGGTATAAGCCATACGATTTTTTAAGTTTCTTTTTTGATTATTCCGGGAAAACTTCGAATTTTGTTGTTAGGGAATGGGAAGGAGAGAAAGATTTATTGAAAACCTGGGAAATGGCTAATTACCCTTTAGATTTTTTGGAAAGTGGTATAGAATTTGTGCCCAATTCGAGAATGGAATGTTCCTATGTTTACGGGAAAGCGGATACTCTCCGTAAGGATAAAATAAATTTTAAAATCTCTCCTTTATTTTTTTATTGGGATAATATTAGAGGGAAGCGGCTGGATTTAAAAGGAGGATTTTTATTTTCCGGCTATGAGATTTCATATAGAGATTTAAGTAGAGGTGAAGATTACAGAAGAGAGTTTTTTGCCGGTAGCTCATATTTAGGTCTTTTATATGGATTAGAGGGAGGAAGTCGAGGTGATACTGCAAGGGTATATGTCGGAAAGACAAATCTGAAATATAAAAATCTCTCTTTAGTTGCGTCGCATATTTACAGGATGAATTTAATTTCAGGGCAGTCAGAAAGGATTACCAATGGGAGCTTTGATATGAATTTAAACTTAAATTCTTTTTATTTGAGAAGTAAGTTTGATGTTTCTAAGAAAAGAGCGAGTGTCTGGGAAAGATATTATCAGAAGGTGAACTCCGGGGGAGGAGATTATTCCTTTGATTCGACAGCAAATGTTTATTATGAGAATCCTTATGGAGATTATGTGGAGAGAGTTGTATATACAGGGGAGGAGAGGGATTCGAGAGAATATTCGGCAAATATTTCCGTCCGCTCCGAGCGAATTGTTTTGCTGAACGGGTATATAAATTCGACTTATAGTCCGAATTTGATGTCTCGAAATGATGGTTCGATAAGTCTTAAATTTCCGGAAAAGAGTAAAAACAGAATCTTTTTCAGAAATAGTTTTAAATACAGTAGCGGAGGGACTTTTTGGAGGGGGGCAGACCGTAATTATACAAAGGTTGATTTTGGCTGGGAGAATAGTGCTAAAGGATATAAAGAACTTGGGGGTACAAGGGAGTGGAGCAGTGAAGAGGACAAATGGGGAGGTTTTTTAAGTTTTTGGAATGATGAAGGAATTGAAATAAAACTCGAGGAAATCTTAACCACGGGAGAAGATACGCTTATTTCTTCGATTTTGGAACTGGGTTATAGACTTTTTGGAGAAAGGAAAAGCGGTTTATTTCAGGTAACTCTGGGTTACAACTATTATCCGGATGGTAGTGTTAATTCCTATAGGATGAACGATCTTTATCCTCCCGGATTTTTTTATGATTTTACCTCTTCTGTAACATTCGATTTAACCGAGATGGTTCATCTGGTAACAAATGCGACTATTCATAAACTGAGTGGCGGGGAAATTTATTATACAGGTAGAATAGGAATCACTGCCGATTTTTCTCCGTAACTGCCCCTTGACTTATAGCTTTACTTTTATAGAATAAATTTATGAATATTATTTTGTTTGAGGACAAAAAAGTAATTAATTTCTATCCTATTTCCAGGTTGCGTACGATCGATGAGATTAGAACAGGAATGTGGACACAGAAGGAGAGAGCCTTTTTAAAATTTAAAACAAAGCCATTAAGTTATTCTTTAAGAGAATATTACGGCGATGAATTTAAAGTGAAGGGAGATGCGCTTTTTCTGAATTCGAGATTAAAAGATTTCGATTTTTTTAATAATTTGGAAAATAATACATGTGTTATCAATAAAGATGGGGAAGTTCTCGGTTATAAAAGTAATAAGATTATTGAAGGGGATAAGTTCGATGGATTTAAAGTGGTCGTAGAAGAAATTCCGATGTATAATTTTATATGGGATGTTATAGCCGATTTGCCCGAAAGATTAACGGCGGATTTAGTCGGTGATCCGTCTTTAGGCAAAATATCCAGTCCGGTTGGTGACTTTGTTCATATCAGAAACAAAAAGAATGTTTATATAGGTAATAACGTTGAGCTTGGTGAGGCCGTTGTCCTCGATGCCCGGCATGCTCCTGTTTGGATTGATGACGGTGCGGTTGTAGAAAGCCATTGTTGCATTATCGGGCCTGCTTATATAGGCAAAAAGTCAAAAGTGAAGCCGGCTAGTCTTTTGGATATTGTTTCAATTGGTGATGTTGTTAAAATTTCCGGCGAGATTGAGGGAACTATTTTTCAAGGTTATTCAAATAAACAACATTTAGGGTTCCTTGGGCATGCTTTTGTCGCCGAGTGGGTCAATTTGGGTGCCGGGACAACTAATTCTGATTTAAAAAATAATTATAGTAAAGTAAGCGTAATTTTAGAGGGAAAACGTTACGATACTGGTATGCAATTTCTTGGTACTATAATTGGAGATCACTCAAAGGCTGCAATTAATACTACTTTTAATACTGGTACAATTGTCGAACCATTTTGTAATATATTTGGAAGGGGATACCCTCCTAAATATGTACCTCCTTTTAGTTGGTGGGGAGACGACATCGAAGAATATAAGCTGGATAAGGCTATTGAGACAGCGACTATGGTTATGAAAAGAAGGGGTGTAGATTTGAGTGAGCATTATAGAAAAAAAATTGAGCAGCTTTTCATAGAAGCTAAAGACATCAGAAAAAAATAAATTAATATTAGGTTTTTCCCTAATTCCACTATTGACTTTTTCTCGTTTCTTCTTATAATAGTTATTAAATGGGAAAAATGGAAAAATTTCATAAAATCGTTACAGTGGAGTTGCTTTCGACGATTGATCATAAATTGAGAGGTGTGCAGCAATTTATTGTAGCGCTCCGCGGACTAATCGAAGAAGATGTTCTTAATGATTTGGCCGAAGAAGTTGGTGAGTTGCAGGCTCTTTATGAACCTTTTCTAAAACTCCGAGATTTAGATCTGCAAGAAGTTGATTTGGGAAAGTTTTTAGGGGATAATTATAATATGCAATCAGGGGCTTCCTGTATTGTCAAGGTGGATAAAGAAAAGCTCGATTTTGTTCTTGATTTTTTTAATGAATTTTCAGAAGGAAATTATGAATTATCTGTTAAGCCTGCTGGCAAGGGTTGTATTGTTAGTTTGGTTTCTCCTTCGTTTTCCGAATTATCTATTGATTATTTTGACGAACTTTCTGGTGAGGTTGATCGCCTTCCGTTTTTTGCTATTAAGAAAGTACTTGGAAGAATGGGTGCCGAATTTTCTATTGAAGGAGAAGAAGTATCTATTGAATTTTTGCGTCCAGGTGAAATATAAGCCTGGATTTTTACTATTTCCCGGGATTTAAGATTCGTTTCTGTTTAGTGCTGGTTTGTTAATCTTCAGTTTCTTTTTTTAAATCGTAGAGAAAATTATGTGCTTCTTTTGGTGTCATATTATCGGGATTGATATTTTTGATTTTGTTTAGTAAGATGTTTTCTGTTTGAAAGAGTGAAGTTTGTCTTGTTTTTGGGGGATGCTTTCTCGTTACCCGGTCATCATCTCTTAAATCCGCAAGTAAATCTTTTGCACGCTCAATTACGTTATCAGGTAACCCCGCAAGTTTCGCAACTTCGATACCATAACTACGATCCGAAGAGCCCCTTTTTACGTTTCTTAAAAATATAACTTCGTCTTCGGTTTCTTTTACGGATACATTATAATTTGCTACTGTTTTATAATATTCTTCCAATTCAGTTAATTCATGATAGTGAGTCGCAAAAAGGACCATTGGTTTTTCGGGTATTGAGTTAAGATACTCAATTACAGACCAGGCAATAGAAAGTCCATCGTAGGTACTGGTTCCTCTGCCGACCTCGTCTAAGAGGACGAGGCTTTTACTTGTAACGTTATTTAGTATGTTTGCAGTTTCATTCATCTCGGCAAGGAAGGTAGAAACGCCTCGAGCCAGATCATCAGACGCTCCGATACGAGTGAAAATACTATCTATTATTCCTATCTCAGCGTTTTTCGCCGGTACATAAGAGCCCATTTGTGCCATTATAGTTATTAAAGCTATCTGGCGTAAATAGGTCGATTTGCCGGCCATATTAGGTCCGGTTAGAATTATTACACTTTCTTTTTCGTTTAAATCGACATTGTTTGGAATAAACTCTCCTTCTTTTAAGATTTTTTCTACTACAGGATGCCTTCCTTCTGAAATTTTAATACCCTTGTTAGTTGATATTTTAGGACGGGAGTAATTATGAGTTAAGGCAAGTTCGGTAAAGTTAGCTGTTATATCTATTACCGAAATACCAGAAGCCGTTTCCTCGAATTCATCAATATTTTGCTGTAGTTTTTTTATTAAATCTTCGAAGAGTTCTTTTTCGATTTCACTTTGTCTTTCCTCTGCCCTTAGTATTTTTGACTCGAAATCTTTTAATTCCTCGGTTATGAATCGCTCGGAATTAATAAGGGTTTGTTTTTTTATGTAATTTTCCGGAACCCCTTTAAGTTTTGCTTTGGTAATCTCAATATAGTATCCGAAAACAGAATTATAGCCAACTTTAAGTTTATCGATTCCTGTTTCCTTTCGCTGTTTTTCTTCATATTTTAAGACCCAATTTTTACCTTCCGAGGCTATTTTTCTTATTTCGTCCAATTCTGGACTATATCCTTTTTTAAAAATACCCCCATCGCTTATTTTTACGGGAGGATCTTCTACGATCGAATTTTCTATTAAATTTATTGTTTTTCTTAAGTCCTTTATTTTTTCGACTTGATTTTTAAAAATTGGTGAATTAAGGGAAGAAATTATTTTCTTAAGTTCCTCTGCGTTGGAAAGTGACATTTTCAAAGAAATTAAATCTCGTGGAGTTGCTCTACCAGTAGATATGCGTCCTGTAATACGCTGGATATCATAAATATCCTTGAGTTTTTCTTGGGTGTCTCTTAGGATATTTCTTTTAAAAATTAACTCTTCTATACCATCAAATCTTTTCTCTATTTCGAGTTTGTTAGTAGAGGGAAACAATAGCCATTTTTTCAGAAGGCGGCTTCCCATGGAGGTTAGGGTTTTATTTATTGTATCTAAAAGAGCTCCTTTTTGGTTTCCATTAATTTTAGTGATCAGTTCAAGATTTTTAATAGTTGCACCATCTAAGGACATGCCGTCTTTGGGATTAAAATGAGAGATTTTTTTTATGTGCTTTAATGTTGTTTTTTGATTTTCGGTTATGTAAGAAAGCAGTGCTCCAGCCGAACAGACTGCAGAAGAAGTTTCTGCGAGACCAAAAGAATCTATCTTTAAAATTCCAAAATGATCTTTAATAAGTTCTAAAGCGAAATCTATGTCAAATCTATATGGTTCAATTTTTGTAATAGGAATAGTGTCCGGTAATTCTGTTTGCATTCCTTCAGGTATAATTAATTCTTTAGGGGATAGCCGGTTTAATTCATCAATCAAATTTTTTATTTCGCCAGCTTGAAATTCTCCGGTAGAAATATCGGAAAAAGCAAAGCCATAAGTATTTTCATCCTTTATAACAGCTGCGAGGTAATTGTTGTCTGTTTCTTTTAACAAAGAAGGTCTCATTACAGTTCCCGATGTTATAACTTCAACGACTTCTCTTTCTACCAAACCTTTGGATGCTTTTGGATCTTCTATTTGTTCGCAAATTGCTACTTTTTTTCCTGAACGTACAAGTTTTTCGATATAAGAATCAGCCGCTTTAATGGGGATACCCGCTAGTGGAACTCTGACGTCTTTACCCATGGGTTTAGATGTTAAAGTGATATTGAGAGTTTCGGAAGCGGTTTTTGCGTCTTCATAAAACGTTTCATAAAAATCGCCTATATGAAATAGTAAAACTGAATCTTGGTATTTTTTCTTGATTTTTAAGTACTGTTTAAGGATTGGAGTCAAAAGTTATGAAACCGTGGAAACCCTTATTTTTGATTTTTTCTAAGTGTTCTTCCGCCTCTATTCTTGTGTCGAACTTTCCGGAAAATATTTTCGAGTATGAACCTGCTTTCTTTATAAAGTATTCTACATTATTTTCTTTAAGCTTTCCCACAAAGTACTCCAGCCATTTTTCGTCTTCGTATGCTCCAAGCTGAATAGAGTAAAACCCTTGCTCTTTTTTTTCTTGCACTTGTTGGATAGTCTTTTCCGGTTTAATATTTTTTTCTTCTGGTGCAGTTTTTTTTTCGTCAGTAACGGAAAATATATTTTTGTTTTTTTCTTTTATCTCCTTAACTTTAGTTGAGTCGCCAACATTTTTGTAGCATAATTCTAACCAGTAACATGTTTTTGAATAAAGAGTAGATTTGGGTCCTCTTTTATATATAAGTTCAAAATGGGAGATCGTTTTATCGAAATCTCCTAAAATGTAGTAAAGCATTCCTATTCTAAAAAGAGAGGAATCTGCGTGAGGAGTATTCGGTGCTTCCTTTATTATTTGCCTGTAATATTCAACTGCTTCGAGTGGATTTTTTATTTTTACAGCCTTTTGATATTTTTCTTTAGTCGAAGCTTCAACATTTATGAGTATAAGTAAAATAGAAAATATCATAGGCTAAGTATTTAATATCTTATATGTTTGATAGTACCGAAAGAGCCGCAACTATTACATTTCCAGCTAAATTCTTCAGTTTCGTTACTACATTTAGAACATTTAAATAATTTTCTTTTATCCATCATGGTTTTGATTTTTGTAAGATACTCGGAAACCATTTTATCGTCTATATCATTGGAAATAATAGCTATTGACAGGAGAATATTGTAATTATTCAAATTGAAGTTTTTTAAAGACTCTTCGAGAATTTCCTTTGCTTTTGCTATTTGGCCTCTTTTTTTAAGTATTGAGATATAGGACGCGAGTATATATATATTATCAGGATTTTTTTCAAATTTGCTTTTTAAATAAGGTTCAAGAACCCCGAATTGTCCTTCTTCGAACATGTATTCTTCAAGTAAAGGAAGATATAAATGCGCTTTGCCCGGATCGATAGATATACTCTTTTTAATATATTCAAGTCCCTCGCTCTCATCTCCTTCAGAGATCAAAAGTTTTCCGTGTAAATAATAGGCGTATGATATATTTCCTTTTTCTCCGATTGAAATGAATTTATTCGTTTTTTTATTATCCTTTTTTAAAACTTCACAAGCGAGGTAAGTCGCATAGTGAGCAAGCTTCTCTGTATCGAAAGCTTTTTTGGCAACGTTGAATGCTTTATCCCATTTTTTCAATTTTTCGTAAATATCCATCAATTTGTTTGATAATATTGGATTTTGAGGATTTTTGTGGTAGAGAGTTTCTAATATCGGGAGAGCTTTTGCCCAGTCTTTATTTTTTAAATAATCTTCCGCCAGAGATTCTTTTAGCTTGTTTTTTTGCTCCTTGTCGAGAAGGGGATTTACGAGGAGATTCTTATGAATCTTTATTGCTTTTTTTACTTCACCTTTTTCTCTTAACAGAGTTCCGATATAAAGATAGCTTTCAGTATCCGAAGGATCTCTCTCCACTACATCTCGAAACAATTCTATTGCTTTATCTTTTTTTCCTTCAATCATCGCTTCAAGTCCTTTTAGGTAGGAAGTACGCTGGCCACGGCACTTGATTTTTTCCGACATTCTGGAGAATATCGTTAAGCCTAACCAGATAAGTACAAAAAAAAGAACGAGATATACTAACAAGTTCATCCGATAGTTTCCTCCTCTTCATCTTCACCTTCATCTGTTAGCAGTATTTCTTCGGGTTTTTCTTCCTCTTCTTCTTCAAAAGGTAGATTCTTTAGCGCTTTTATTTCTTTTTGCAAATTTATATTTTCCTTTGTTATTTCTCTCATTTGCAATTTCATTTTTATAGTGTTTACGCCCGATATAATTATTGTAAGAATAAATCCAATCAGTATAGATTCAATTACCAGCAAGGTTAAGGGGATATCTTCAAAATGCCATTTCAAAAGGTAAAAATTGACTAAAGTGTTTCCGTTTTGACTACCAATGATAATTCCGAAAATAAGTAGTATACCTAAAATTACCGATATTATCAAAGTCATGTATATGCCTCCTTTTTTATTCTCCCTACAGGTACCCAACCGTTAATTTTATATATCTTGATGATATATTCAAATCCTATTTTAGCAACCCCGGAAAGTGCGATTATTTTTCCGTTTTTAGCTTTTCCTATTTTTTGACCTTTCTTTCCATTTTTAATAATTAAAACCGAAATTTCTCTTCCCAATAATTCTTTTGCCTTTTCTCCCGTAATTTTATTCTGAGTAGATATTAAAAGCTGCAAACGTCGCTTCTTTACTGAATTTTCTATTTGATTGTTAAAAAGGGTGGCAAGGGTGCCTTCTCTTTCGGAATAAGCGAACATGTAAGCCTGGTCAAAACGGATTGTTTTAACTACGTTCAAAGTTTCTTTGAAATCTTCTTCTGTTTCCCCCGGAAAACCGACAATTATATCTGTGGTAAGTGTCAGGTCGGGCATAAATGAGCGCGCTTTTTTTGTCAAATTTATATAGTAGTTCTTAGTATATCTGCGTATCATTTTCTTGAGTATTTTATCGGAGCCGGACTGTATGGGAAGATGAAGATATTTGGCGATAATAGGAGACTGCGCCATAACGGGGAATAAGTTATCCGGTAAATCGGCAGGATGAGAAGTCAAAAAACTTAAGAGTTTTAATCCTTTAATTTTACTTACTTTTTTTAAAACGTCAGGAAAATTTAAACCTTTATAAGAGTAGGCATTTATGTTTTGTCCCAGAAGAGTGATATCATTAGCTCCTTCATTTACGAGTTTTTCGGCTTCTTCCAGGATATCCTCTATGGGGCGGCATCTTAATCTGTTCCGCAGGTATGGAACGATACAGTACGAACAAAAGTTGTCGCAACCTCTCGTAATAGAGAGATATGCACTTGTTTCGCGTGCTTGCGTAAATATATCAGAATAATGTTCTCCTGATTTTTCAGGCAAAACCCCGGTATTTTTTGTCTTGATAGCTTGGGTAAGAAATCTATAAGAATTGGGAGGAGCGATAAAATCAACAACAGGATGATTCATAAGTTCTTTATTATGTTTGGCTACACAGCCAAGGACATAGACTGAGATATCGGGTTTTTCTTTTTTTAATCCTTGTAAGGAATTCAATCTTCCAAGGATCCTTTCTTCCGCATTTTCTCTTACTGCGCAGGTATTAAAAAATACGTGATCTGCTTCTTCCGGCGTAGTGACTTCTTCGAAATTTTCTTTCAATAAAAGGTTTTTGACCATTTCGGAATCGTATTTATTCATCTGACACCCATAGGTGCGTATATAGAATTTATTCTTTTGTTTCTCCATAAACCAAACCTTTTTCGAATTTTAGAAGTTTTATCGGAACGATACCTTTTTTCTTACCGTTTTCAGGAAAGTGTACTTTTATGTAATTAGGGGTTATTCCTGTTAAGTGTTTTTCATCTAACTCACTGGTTCCCTCGATTATTACTTTAAAAGTTCTTCCGAGATTTTCAGATACGAATTTTGCTCTCTGGGATTCCCCGAGTTTTTTAAGCCTGATTGCTCTTTCTTTCCGCACGGAATCTTTTACCTCATTGGGGTAAAGATTTGCTAGAGTGTAAGGTCTCTCGGAATATCTGAAAATATGAAGATGGCTAAAGCCTGCTTCTTTTACAAGGTTCTCCGTATCCGTAAAATCTTCTTCGATTTCTCCGGGAAATCCCACTATAAAGTCTCCGGCTATCCGAATATCTTTTCTTATTTCTCTCAATTTTTTAGAAATCATAAGTGTTTTCTCTCTTGTATATTTTCTTTGCATTCTTTTAAGGATTTTATTACTTCCGGATTGCTGGGATAGATGCACGTACGGCATAAGATTTTCGTTTTCGAAGAGTTTGATGAATTCATCATCCAGATAGTTAGGCATCAGAGAAGTTAAACGGATTCTGATATTAAAACGCAGGAGTTCCTTTAGAAGTTCTTTTAAGCCTTTATTTTTGTGCCGGTAGTTTCCGATATGAATACCCGTTATAATTACTTCCTTGTACCCATTATCTATAAGTTTTTCGATATTTTCAATAATTTTATCTTCCGGTATCGAATAGCTCTCTCCTCTCGCGTAAGGTACTATACAGTAAGCGCAGAAGTTATTGCATCCGAACTGGATAGGAAGGTAAGGCCGGGATCTGCTACTTGTGGTTTCGAATTCTTTATCTGTCAGGCTATTTTCATCGCATTCATATTTTTCTTCAAATTCGTCCGGAAAGAGTTTAGCCTGACAACCAAGAATTTTTACTTCTTTAGCGTTTCTTTTTGCTTTTCTATAGAGCTTTCTACTTTCCGACCCTGCTCTCGCAGTAACAGCGCAGGTGTTTATATAGGCAATGTCGGGGTTCTCATTGATTGAGACCACCTTATTACCTTCTTTAATATGTTTTTGTTTTAAACAATTGGTATAAAATTGATTGATTTTACACCCTAATGTGTCAAAAGATACTTTCATAGCAACAATTTAGATGAATATGGTTACTTGTCAATCCCGCCACATCCCATGGGAATTTTTTAACCACGAAACACACTAAATACACGAAAAATTTGTTGTGATTTTTTACAAATAAAAACTAAAACCTGAGTTTAATCTTCCTCCTTTTTTTCTAATTTCTTTGGTAGGACTTTTTTCCGTCCCTCTACAAGTAAGCCGGCAACGAAACCGATTATAAGGCTGACAAGTATTATTACTATCTGTGAAACCTGAAACGTTTTAAAGAAAAATCTTAATTCCGTTGTTCCTGCATTATTCCATATAAGAATTGTAACAAGTATTAACAATATAGCCCATATAGTGAGTTTTATTTTCACAGAAACCTCCTGGTTTTGTTAATGGTAGCGGAGATGATATAAAAAGTCAAGGGGATAAACGGGACCGACGAGATTCGAACTCGCGACCTCTGGCTTGACAGGCCAGCGTTCTATCCAGGCTGAACTACGGCCCCAGTAATATCGGAAGTAATAATATGAAGTTACTATCTTTTGTCAAGGGAGAGCCACCCACATCCCCTTTATTAACCACAGAGAGCACAGAGAAAAAAGAACACACAGAGACCACAGAGATTTTATTGTTTTAACTTTCTAACTTCCCAACCTCCTAACTCCCCAACTAAAATATTAGCCACAAAGAACACAAAGCCCCCCGACACACAATCGTTTTTTATTGTTTTTTAAACCTAATTGAATATTTTTAAAATGATAGCATATTATGTGTAAATATTAATAAAACGCTTAAAGGAGGTTTTGTATGAGTTTAAAGAATTATATTTTTATTTTTTCTTTAATTGTTTTATTCTCATTATGTGGTTGCAAGAAAGGAAATCCTAAAGCGGAAAAAATTGCGGTTGAGGCAGCAAGTGAGTGGCTTAATTTGATAGATAACGGTCGGTATGCTGAAAGTTGGGATTTGGCTGCGGAATTGTTTAAAAAGGCAGTAGGAAAAGAGACCTGGGAAAAACAACTAAACGCTGTAAGAGAACCGCTCGGTAAGTTAATAAGTAGAGAAGTTATTAAAAAAGGATACATGACTTCGGTACCCGGTGCCCCCGATGGGGAATATGTGTTGATACAATATAGCACAAGTTTCGAAAATAAGAAAAAAGCAATTGAAACCGTTACTCCTATGAAAGATAAAGACGGCGAGTGGAGAGTTTCCGGGTATTTTATTCGATAAGGGTATAGTTTTGAGGGTAATAGGGTATAGTGAAAAAACTAAACCCTATACCCAGTGCCCTAAGCGCTTTTCAGTATATGTTGACAAGGATGGATTTTCTGTTATAATTTTGATATGGGAGTTAAAGGAAAAGATACAGAGACAAGTAACAAAGTAAAAGGCAAACCTAAACTTCCTGACAAAAAATCGTTCTTGATATGTAACCTGTTTCCGATAATATTTTTCATTGCTATTTTCCTTTTTACCTGGTTACAAATAAAACCTGCTCTAATTGGATACTGGCAGGATCCTGTGTTTTTAATAGATAAAAATTTCTTTATGCAATTTGTCAAATACCCCGGAGGTATTATAAATTACGTAAGTGATTTTATTGCACAGTTTTATGTTTATTCATGGTTAGGAGCGCTTGTAATAACTATTATTTCTGCCATAATTTGTTTATTAACCTTTTACCTGCTTAAATTAATAGGTATTAAAACTGCCCGCACCTTTTTATACCTGATACCGGCTATTCTGCTTATAATTTTTATTAGCGACTATAATTTCCCTATAGACATTGTTATTGGAATATTAACCGGTTTATTGGGTCTTGTTTTATTTGTTAAATTATCAAATCCGTTAATTAAACTGTTTGTATTTATTGTAAGTGCGTTTGCAATATACTATATTTCCGGCGGATCATTGCTTTTTTATTCATTGTTATGTTTGTTTTATATTTTATTAAACAAGCAATATTATGTTAAAACAAAGTTTGCTGCGCTGTTTGTTGTTCTGATATTATCAATATTATTACCTTTATTAGCTAAACAAAACGTGCTGGGTTTAACTACCAAAGATGCATTTTTAAATAACTTACCAAAATTTGATGATTTTAAAGTGCCTGTATTACCATACATTTTGCATTTGTTTTTTGTAATTATTTTATTTATGCCATGGTTTAGTGAATCAAAAGTGTTTAGAAAATCAAGAAAAAAGGCATCTAAAAGATTAAACTGTGAAACACAGATATATTTAATTTCAGCATTTACAGTACTGGTTTGTCTTTCTGCTAATATTAAAACTAATAGGGACATAATAAATATTGAATATCTTGCTCGAAAAGGAGAATGGATAGAACTTATTAAGGAATCAAACAAGCTTAAAAAAGTGGGATTGCCCATTGTTTACCAGATAAACAGGGCGCTTGCGCATAATGGAATGTTACTTGACCAAATGTTTAAATACCCGCAACAGTTTGGAACAAATGGCATTTTTATTTCAAGTGAAAATGCTTACAAAGCACCTATGCATAACAGCGATTTTTATTATGAAATAGGCCATATAAATGAGTCTTTACATTGGGCATATGAAGCATTATCAGTGGAAGGCCCTACACCTGATATTTTAAAAAGACTGGCAATTGGTAATATTTTAAAAGGTGAATACGAAGCGGCTTTAAAATACCTTAAAAATCTTGAAAAAACTGTATTTCATAAAAAATGGTCCCGTTCATATATAGAAGCCATATCTGAAAAGCCTAATTTATCAAGTTTGCCGCAATTGGGAATGATGAAAGATAATATGCCGGATAAAGATTTTATATTTTATTCCAAACATTCACCCTTAGAACTTTCGATGTTACTCGAGAAAAATCCCGAAAACGTTATGGCGTTTCAATATCTTGTAGCTTATCAAATGTTAAATGTTGATCTTGCCGATTTTCCAGTGTTTATTAATAATCTTATAGCTTTAAATTGTAGAGCTTTTCCACGTTATTTTGAAGAAGCTTTAATATTGTTTATGATTAATAGCGGTAATACGGATAAATTTAAGTGGGGACCGTTTACAATAAGTAAGGAAACCGTAAATCAGTTTAACGAATATGATGGTGTTCTTAAATCGTTCAACAATGACATGGAAGCAGCAAAAGATGAGATATATAAAAGTTTTGGGGATACGTACTGGTACTATGCGATGTATATATTCCCAAGTCTAAATAAAAATAATTAAAGGGCGAATTATGAAGAAAACAACAAAATACATATTAATAGCATTGAGTACAGTAATATTGGTTTTTATAATATATAAAGTTTCGTTTTCCGGAATATCTTTTGAAATAAAAGAAAACGTCTACCAAACAGAAACAGTTCCCGCTATAGAACCTGATTATTCCGGTTGTACTATACCGGCTAATATTGCCCCGATAAATTTTATAATAAAAGAACCGGGTGAGAAGTTTTATGTCGAAATGTCTTCAGAGGTAGGAGAGAAAATAAGTATATTTAGCGATAAACCTGCAATAAAAATACCTCTCAAACAATGGCAGGATGTATTATTGCAAAATGCCGAAAAAAAACTTTACACAACCATTTATGTAAAAAAAGCCGATGGCAAAGTATATAAATATAAACCTGTTGAAAACTATATTTCTTCGGACAAAATAGATGAATACCTGGTTTACCGGCGAATCCCACCCCTATATATTATGTGGAATAAGGTTGGAATATATCAGCGACAACTGAGTTCGTTTGATGAGACGCCAATTATAACAAATAGTGTATTGAATAAAGGTTGTATTAATTGCCATTCTTTTTGTAACCGAAAACCCGATAAAATGTTGTTTCACACGAGATTGGGACATGGGACAGGCATGATCCTTGTTAATGAGGACAAGACATACAGGATTAATACAAGAACAGAATTTAACGGTCATGTCGCTTACAGGTCATGGCACCCTGACGGAAAAATTATTGCTTTTTCTTGCAATAAGGTGTTGCAGTTTTTCCATGCTATAGGTGAAAACCGTGATGTTTTAGATAAAACATCCGACCTTGTACTTTATAATATAGAAACCAATACTATAACTTCATGTCCGGCCATTTCAGATACCAGTATGATGGAAACATTACCCGAATGGTCGCACGACGGTAAATATCTGTACTTTTGCAGTGCACCTCAACCTAAAGAAATGCAATTTAGTTTTGTTTATACCGAGGCTTATAAAACTGTAAAATACAGTCTTATGCGAATAGCTTATGATGCCGGTAACAATACATGGGGAGAATTGGAAACGGTTATATCTTCATCAGCTACCGGACTCTCCATTACGCAACCAAAACCTTCTCCTGACGGGCGTTTTCTTATGTTTAACATGTCTTCTTATGGTAATTTTGCAATATACAACATCACCAGTGATTTATACATTCTTGACCTGAAAACAGGTAAATACTTTAATCCCGGTATAAACAGTGACCGCAGCGATAGTTACCACGCGTGGTCATCTAACAGTAGATGGATTGTATTTAGCAGTAAAAGAGATGACGGGATACATACAAGACCATATTTCTGTCATATCGATACAAATGGAAATGCCTCCAAACCTTTTGTTTTACCGCAGGAAGATCCGGAGTTTTATTCAACCGATTTATTGGTTTATAATGTTCCCGAGTTTGTAAATACTAAAGTTACTGTTAGCCAGGATATACTTGCCGGTGTGTCCGAAAACTTAGAAGATGAAATACAAGCGCAGCTGGATCCTGACATTGAGGTTAAAGAAAAAGACACTGAGGATACAGGGCAAATGTGGAGACCAGGGGTAAAATAAAAACATTTATATTCTTTTGGTGCTGCCTTTTGACTCTAAAAGCATAATCTATGAAAAAGACAAAATTTAGTAAATGGTCAAGAATAAAAGATTTTTTCGCCATTGTACTGGTAGCTATTCTAATTTTAGTTGTTGTAGAGTTTACACTACGCTTATTTGGTGTTGGTACTGATATGTCCCTTTTGCAGAATAAGCGAATAAATAATCAAAGATATCTCCTTATTCACCCCTTTTTTTGCTATAGGTATTTTCCTAACTATACAGCAACCGTCCCTGCTACAGTCCCACAGTTGTTCGTTCGGCAAAAGCCGGATAACGTTTTTCGTATTTATATGATTGGCGAATCAACAAGTAAAGGATTCCCTTATAGCCGGACTGAATCTTTTCCATATCAATTAGAACAAATGCTTAACAATGCGAAAACACAATATAGATTTGAAGTCATTAATTTTTCGATGGATGCGACTAATTCTCAGATTGGACTGGATGTAGTAAAAGAGATTACTGCATACCCTCCGGATATGGCAATTATTTACTATGGTCATAATGAGTTTATTGGTATAGGAGGTGCCGGAAGTTATCATCATCCCTTTTTTCAATTAAATAAAAAATTTTCACACTTAAGATTATACCAGTCTTTGAAATTGATATCTACTAAAATTTCAAAGCAAGATCCTCGGACATTATTAGAACGTATGACTACCAAG